>CAZTAK010000023.1:0-35814 GCA_964611585.1 uncultured Alphaproteobacteria bacterium | reverse complement strand
AAACCCGCGCCAGACTCTCTCATAGGAGATGGACCACTTCGTGGGGGCAGGTCATGACGCCTCGTGAGCCGAACGCGAAATAGTCTAACTAGGAGCGGTGCATACGCCACACTATCGCGTCTGATCCGCGCCGATGAGGGAAGCGCAGGGGACAGGATCAACGGGAGGTGGAAGAGGCTCGTCGAGGACTGGCACCCGAATTGGCACCGAACTGCATGGCATAGGAAGGTTTTCGCGGGTATCCGCGAGACCTGAACTCTGTTCGCGCCTCAGAAATCTGGGCTGAAGTGGACCAGCAGGTACGCACGGGGACGGGTGTTAACGCTTTTCAAGACCGGTCCCTTCAACCACGACTGGACGGCAGGATCGTGTCGTGGAGGGCGGTGCGGGAGTTGCAGGATCGGGAGCCTGTTGGGACTGTGCTTTGAGGGCCGAAACGCTCCAAAAACACCGCCAGATGATTACTATGTGATTGCTAGGGGTCGATGCGCGTTCCGTCCGTCACGCTAAGTCATTGAAAAGATGGTGGGCGCGGCAAGGATTGAACTTGCGACCCCTACGGTGTGAACGTAGTGCTCTCCCGCTGAGCTACGCGCCCCCAGGGCGCAGCATATAGGGAGTGCGCCAGCGGCGTGTCAAGACCGGGCGCCGGCACGCACCGAATCGACCGCGGCCACCAGTTCGGCGAAGGAATCGATCACCCGGTCGGCGCCGAGTTGGCTCGCGGGAACCGGCGTGTAGCCGAAAGATACCGCGATCACCGGCACACCCGCATCGTGCGCCGCATTCACATCGGCGGCGCTGTCCCCGACCATGACCGCGCGCGCGGGATCGCCGCCGAGGCGCTCGACAACGCCCAGAATATGCCCGCCGTCGGGCTTTCGTACCTTGAGGCTGTCGCCGCCCAGCACGGCGCCGAAACAGGTATCGAGTTCCAGCGCCTGCAAGATATCGACGCTGTAGGATTCATACTTGTTGGTGCACACGCCGAGCGCCTCGCCGCGTTGGCGCAAGACCGTGAGCGCCTCGCGAGCACTCGGAAACGGCCGCGTGCGTTCGACCAGGTGGGCGGCGTAATAGTCGAGAAATTCGGCGTGGGCGGTTTCGAACTCCTTTTCGGTGATGGTCGCGCCCGCGTCTTCGAAGGCGCGTTCAAGCATTTTGTGGGCGCCGCCGCCGACGAAATTCCGGATTTCGCTTGTTCGCGGAGCGGCAAGGCCGCGGCCGGTCATGACGAAGGCGGTGGCGGCGGCCAGATCCGGCGCAGAATCGACCAGGGTTCCGTCAAGGTCGAAGATCACAGTATCGGGTCGAAGCATGGGCGAACCGGGCCGGGCTGAAAAATTTGGTAAGAATTAGTGACTTGGCGGGTGCCGCGCCGCTGTGGCAAGGTCACCGCGGCAATCGCGGTGCGTCCGTCATATAGACGGCGGATCGCCCGGACCCAAGCCTTTTGTTGATGAAAACGCACCGTTTTGCAGCTTTGATTCTCGCCGCAGGCAGCGGCACGCGCATGAAATCCCGCCGCCCCAAGGTGCTGCATGCCCTCGGCGGCCGACCGATGATCGGCCATGTCCTCGATACCGTGGCAAGCCTCGGCGCCGAACATACCTATGTCGTGATTGCGCCCGGCATGGACTCGGTCGCCGAAGCGGTGGCGCCCGCGCCCTCCATCGTCCAGCGCGAGCCGCGCGGAACCGGCGATGCGGTTCGCTCTGCGGCCGATACGCTGGCCGGGTATACGGGCGACGTTCTGGTCATTTTCGGCGATACGCCGCTGCTGACCGCTGAGACACTTGCCAGAATGCTGGCGGCGCGCAGCGCCGAGCCGCGCCCGGCGATCGTCGTTCTCGGGTTCCAGCCCGAAGACCCGGCCGAGTACGGGCGGATGATCGTGGCGGCCGACGGGACCCTCGAACGGATCGTCGAGTACCGGGACGCCACCGCTGACGAACGCGACCTTCCGGTGTGCAATTCCGGCGTTATGGCAGCGGACGCGAAAACTCTGTTCGACCTCGTCGGCGGGCTCGATGACGACAACGCCAGGAAGGAACTGTATCTCACCGATGTGGTGGCGCTGGCGCGCCGCCGCGGGCTGGCGTGCACGGTCGTCGAGGCCCCTGAAGACGAACTCATCGGCATCAATTCGCGCGAACAACTCGCCCTCGCCGAATCTATTCTTCAGGAGCACCTGCGCCGGCGCGCTATGGCCGAGGGCGTGAGTTTGCAGGACCCGGACACGGTGTGGCTGAGCGCCGACACAGATTTCGGAAGCGACGTTACCGTCGAACCGAACGTGCTGTTCGGGCCCGGCGTTACCGTTGGTGACGATGTTACGATTCGCGCCTTTAGCCATATCGAAGGGGCAACCATTGCTTCCGGGGCGTCGGTCGGACCGTACGCGCGGCTGCGGCCCGGCGCCGAGATCGGTGCGGACGCGCGCGTCGGCAATTTCGTCGAGGTAAAAAACGCGAAATTGGGGCCCGGCGCCAAGGCCAATCATCTCACGTATCTCGGCGATGCCGTCGTCGGCGAGAATGCCAATATCGGTGCCGGCACAATTACTGCCAATTACGACGGGTTCCGGAAATCGCAAACCGAAATCGGCGCCGGCGCCTCGATCGGCTCGAACGCGGTGCTGGTGGCGCCGGTCACGGTGGGCGCGGGCGCGATCGTCGCTGCTGGCGCGGTAATATCGAAGGACGTCGATGCCGACGCGCTCGCGATTACGCGCGCACCGCAAAAATCGATTTCCGGGTGGGCCGAAGCGCGGCGCGCGCGCGAGGCCGATGCTGAAGACAAGGAAGGCTGACCGTCGTATGTGCGGAATCATCGGTGTTCTCGGCAAGCCGGATGGCGATGTCGCTCCGCGCCTTCTCGAAGGGCTGCGGCGGCTGGAATACCGTGGTTACGATTCGGCCGGCATTGCGACCCTCGTCAATGGTGAAATCGGGCGCCGCCGCGCCGAGGGCAAGCTCGATAATCTGTCTCGGCTTCTGGAGGGCAAACCTCTGGCCGGCGATCTCGGAATCGGACATACGCGCTGGGCGACGCACGGGGTTCCCAACGAGATCAACGCCCATCCTCACGCGACCGCGCGGGTGGCAGCGGTCCATAACGGCATCATCGAAAACTTTCGCGATCTGAGGGCGGAGTTGGTCGACCTCGGCCACAATTTTGAAAGCGAAACCGATTCCGAAGCCATCGTCCATCTGATCACCCATTATCTCAACGGCGGTCTCGGACCGCGCGATGCAGTCGCAGCCGCACTGGTCCGTCTCGAAGGCGCCTTTGGACTGGCGGTGATCATTGCCGGCGAGCATGACAGAATGTTCGGTGCCCGCCGCGGCTCACCGTTGGTGGTGGGTTGGGGCGAGGGCGAAATGTATCTCGGCTCCGATTCGTTGGCGCTCGCCAACATGACCAACCGGATCTCGTACCTCGACGAGGGTGACTGGGTTGAGGTCACGCGTGGCGGCGCCGAAATCTTCGACGACGCCAACCGGCCGGTGACCAAGGAGATTCACGAATCCGCCATTTCCGGCGCCCGCATCGGCAAGGGCCGCCACCGCCACTTTATGCTCAAGGAAATACACGAGCAGCCGGCGGTGATGGGCGACACGTTGAATGCCTATTTTAGCCCGGCCGACCGCACGGTCGCACTGCCGCCGCTGGGTTTCAATCTTGCCACGGTATCGCGTGTCACTATCGCCGCCTGCGGAACTGCATACCTTGCCGGGATGGTTGCAAAATACTGGTTCGAACAGTACGCGGGCGTGTCGGTCGAACTCGACATGGCATCGGAGTTCCGCTATCGCAGCGGGCAGATGGCCGAAGGCGGACTGACGCTGTGCATATCGCAATCGGGCGAAACCGCCGATACCCTGGCAGCGTTACGCTATGCCAAAGAACAGAGCCAACACACGCTGGCGCTGGTCAACGTGGCGCAGAGTACCCTAGCGCGCGAGGCCGACAGCGTCGTTCACACTCATGCGGGACCGGAAATCGGGGTCGCCGCCACCAAGACATTTACCTGCCAATTGGTGGTGCTGGCGTGTCTGACGATTGCGATGGGCCGTGCCCGTGGCGTGCTCAGCGGCGACGACGAGGCGAGGCTTTCGAGCGCGATCGCCGAGGTGCCAGCGCGCGCCGCGGAAGTTCTCGTCCACGACGAGGCCCTGCGCGCCCTTGCCCCTGGAATCGCCGACAGCCGCGATGTCCTTTATATCGGCCGCGGTACTTCCTATCCGATCGCCCTCGAAGGGGCGCTCAAACTGAAAGAAATTTCATACATTCACGCCGAGGGGTTTGCCGCCGGCGAACTGAAGCACGGCCCCATCGCATTGGTAGACGAAGACGTGCCCGTGATCGTGCTGGCGCCCTCCGGGGACCTGTTTGAAAAGACCGCCTCGAACATGCACGAGATCATCGCCCGCGGTGCCCGCGTCGTCTACATGACCGACCGGCGCGGCCTTGGCGCCGCCGGGGACGAGGTGTGGGCGCGGGTGCGTCTGCCCAAGGTCGATCCGTTCGTGACCCCGATCCTGTACGCGATCCCGGTACAGCTTTTGGCCTATCACGTCGCAGTGACCAAGGGCACCGATGTCGATCAACCCCGCAATCTCGCCAAATCGGTAACGGTGGAGTAGCCTGCGCCGCCGCGGCGCCTGACCCGCCAATTTTCCAGGTCTATATTGATTGGCCGCAGTGTCCACGCCCCAGGCGCGGTGTGACCGAAGTGTGGCCAAAGGAGTGACCGTTGACCGTCGCGACCCCCCTGCGCACTTCACGCCAGGCGATTATCATCGTCATCGCCATCGCCGCCATGATCATGTGGCTGGGGATCGGCACGCGTCAGACCTTCGGCTTGTTTCTGCCGGTAATGTCTGCCGACCTGGGCTGGGGCCGCGAGGCTCTTGCCTTCGCCTTGGCAATACAGAACCTTTTGTGGGGTCTGGCCCAGCCGGTTGCCGGCGTCATCGCCGACCGCTATGGATCGGGCCGGGTGATCGCCGTCGGCGGGGTCCTGTATGGGCTGGGTGTGATGCTGATGGCGCAGGCGCTGACGCCGTTGGCAATGGACGTGACCGCGGGCCTTCTGGTCGGCATCGGCCTCAGCGCCACCAGTTTCGCCGTGGTGCTCGGCGCCGTCGGCCGAGTGGTGCCCAAGCATCGCCAAGGCCTTGCCTTTGGCATCGTCAGCGCCGGCGGCTCGGTCGGCCAATTCGCGATGGTCCCGATTGCCCAGTCCCTGCTTGCCGCCTACGGCTGGCAAGGCGCGTTCGTCGGCCTGGGCGCGATCGCATTGATCATGGTGCCGCTCGCGCTCGGATTGCGCGGGCGAAACATTGTCTCCTCCGATCCGGCCAAACCCGCCTTCAATGCCCGCGCGGCGTGGCGCGAGGCGGTCTCGCACCGCGGCTACCGGCTCCTGGTCGCGGGCTTTTTCGTGTGCGGATTTCAGGTCATGTTTATCGCCGTCCATTTGCCGGCCTATTTGACCGACGCCGGGTTTTCGGCCGGCATTGCGGCGACGGCGCTTGCGGCGATCGGGTTTTTTAACATCTTCGGGTCGTTTTCCTGCGGAATGCTGGGCGACCGCTTCAGCAAGAAAGGGTTGTTGAGCGCCCTTTACCTGCTGCGTTCGATTGTCATTGTCGCCTTCGTGCTGGCGCCGCAGACGCCGACCAACGCCATTATCTTCGCTTCCGCAATGGGACTTATGTGGCTGGGCACTGTGCCGCTCACCAGCGGCATTGTCGCCCAGGTCTTCGGGGTCCAGTACCTCGGTTTGCTGATCGGCGTGGTCTTCCTTGGCCATCAGGTGGGATCGTTTTTCGGTGTGTGGCTGGGCGGGATCCTGTTCGACGCCACCGGCGGCTACACCGTCGTCTGGTGGCTCGCGGCCGCTTTGGGCGTGGCGGCGGCCTTGATTCACTGGCCTATCGACGAACGCGGGCTTGCCCGGCCGGTCCCGGCCTGACGGACTCTGGTGCGTGGTTAACAGAGCGCCACCACAGTCCTATATTGGCGGCACTGTAGTTTCGAAAGTTGGTACCATGAAAATCACCGATCCCCGACTGTTGCGCCAACAGTGCTACCTCGGCGGCGCGTGGAGCGACGCCGACGATGCCGCCACCCTCGAAGTCACCAACCCGGCGACTGGCGAAAAGCTGGGCACGGTCCCGAAGATGGGGGCCGCCGAAACCCGCCGTGCCATTGACGCTGCCGCTGCCGCTTACCCGGCCTGGCGGGCGTTGCCGGCCAAGGGGCGGGCGCAAATCCTGCGGCGCTGGTTCCACCTGATGATGGAAAACCAGGAAGACCTGGCCGTGCTGATGACCGCCGAACAAGGCAAACCGCTGGCCGAATCGAAGGGCGAAATCGCCTATGCCGCATCGTTCATCGAATGGTTCGGCGAAGAAGGAAAGCGCCTTTACGGTGACACCATCCCGTCCCCGTTTCCCGACCGGCGTATCGTCGTCGTCAAGGAACCCGTCGGTGTGACGGCAGCGATCACACCCTGGAACTTCCCCGCCGCAATGATTACCCGCAAGGCGGGGCCCGCACTCGCCGCGGGTTGCCCGATGATCGTCAAACCGGCTTCGTCGACACCGTTTTCGGCGCTGGCACTTGCCGAACTCGCCGAGCGCGCAGGCGTGCCGGCGGGGATCCTCAGTGTCATCACCGGGTCGTCACAAGCCATCGGCGGCGAACTGACGTCGAACCCGGTTGTGCGCAAGCTCTCGTTCACCGGATCAACCGGCGTCGGTAAGCAACTGATGGCGCAGTGCGCGGGAACCGTCAAAAAAATCTCGCTCGAACTCGGTGGCAACGCCCCGTTCATCGTTTTCGACGACGCCGATCTCGATGCGGCGGTCAAGGGCGCGATTGCCTCCAAGTATCGCAATACCGGTCAAACCTGTGTATGCGCCAACCGCGTCCTGGTTCAGAACAGCGTCTACGAGGCGTTTACGGCGAAACTGAGCGAGGCGGTTGCGGCCTTTCGCGTCGGTGACGGCCTTCTTGGCGAAACCGATCAGGGGCCCTTGATCGACATGGCGGCGGTCGAGAAGGTGGAGGCGCACATCGCCGACGCCGTGGCCAAGGGCGCGCAAGTTGTCCTTGGCGGCGGCCGCCACGCCAACGGCGGGACATTTTTCGAACCGACCATCCTGTCCGACGTAACTCCCGACATGGCGGTGGCCCACGAAGAAACATTCGGGCCGCTGGCGCCTCTGTTCCTTTTCGAGACCGAAGACCAAGCGGTCCAGATGGCCAACGATACGGAATACGGTCTTGCCTCCTACTTCTACAGCCGCGACATCGGCCGCATCTGGCGCGTGGCCGAAGCCCTCGAGTACGGCATGGTCGGGATTAACGAAGGCATTATCTCGACCGAAGTCGCACCGTTCGGCGGCATGAAGGAATCGGGCATCGGCCGCGAAGGATCCCACCACGGCATCGAGGAATATGTCGAAGTGAAATACCTTTGCATCGGCGGCCTCGATTCCTAGTGGTGCGGTTGCGATCTTTCGCTCCCTCAATGTCAGCCGACACCACCAGTCTGACAATTTTCCACGGTTCAAATCCGGCATTTGACGCCAGTTCCATCAGCGCCGAATGTCGGAATTGAACCCTTAGAGGCACTGGGCGGATGAGCGAATTTGACTACGATCTGTTTGTGATCGGCGCGGGCTCCGGCGGGGTGCGCGCAAGCCGCATTGCCGCCAGCCACGGCGCCCGTGTGGCGGTGTGTGAGAACTACCGCGTCGGCGGCACCTGCGTCATCCGTGGCTGTATCCCGAAAAAGCTACTGGTCTATGCGTCCCACTTCGCCGAGGACTTCGAGGACGCCGCCGCGTACGGCTGGAGCGTCGGCGATATCACACACGACTGGACGCGCCTGATCGAGAACAAGGACCGGGAAATCGACCGTCTCAACGGAATCTACATCCGGCTTTTGACGGATGCGGGCGTTGAGATACTGAACGGCACGGGCCGCATGGTGGACGCCCATACGATTGCCATCGACGGCAAGACCGTGACGGCGGAAACCATCCTGATTGCGACCGGCGGCCGCCCGGTGATGCCCGAGATTCCCGGCATCGAACATGCGATCTCGTCGAACGAAGCGTTTCATCTCGTTGAACGCCCACGCCGGGTCGTGATCGTCGGCGGCGGTTTCATCGCGCTTGAATTCGCAGGTATCTTCAACGGTCTCGGCAGCGAAGTGGTGCAGCTCTATCGCCGCGACCGGATCTTGCGCGGTTTCGACGACGACGTGCGCGACGTCATGGGCGCAGAGCTGCGTAAAAAGGGCATTGATCTCCGCGTCAACACCAATCTGACCGAAATCGTGAAAACGGACGGCGCGCTCTCGGCTACCTTCACCACTGGCGATGTCATCGAAACCGACGTGGTGATGTTTGCGACCGGGCGCCGGCCCAATACCGATGGTATTGGCCTCGAAGACCTGGGAGTTACCGTCGATGATGTCGGTGCGATCCGGGTCGATGAATGGTCGCGGTCTTCGGTCGAGAATATCTATGCGGTTGGCGACGTCACCAACCGCGTCAATCTCACGCCCGTCGCTCTCAACGAAGGGCTCTGTTTCGCGGAAACCGTGTTCGGCGGCAATCCGCGCCGGATGGATCACGCCGATGTCCCCCATGCCGTCTTTAGCCAGCCCGCCATCGCTGTCGTCGGTCTCCCGGAGGCGGATGCGCGCGCAGCCTACGGCGACATTGATATCTACCGTTCGACGTTCCGGGCGCTTCGGCACACGCTCACCGGGCGCGATGAACGCACCATGACCAAGCTGGTGGTCGAGGCCGCCACCGGGCGCGTGCTGGGGGCCCACATGGTCGGTCCCGATGCGCCCGAGATCATTCAGGGCATCGCGATTGCCATCAAGATGAAGGCAACCAAAGCGCAGATCGATTCCACGATCGGCATCCATCCGACGGCGGCGGAAGAATTCATCACCATGCGCGAAAAGATCGAGCCGGCCAAGGCGGCGGCTGAATGAGTTCGTCGCAGCTTACTCCCTGAGGCCGCGCACGAACGCCGCGACCGCTTCACCGATGTCGTCCGGCGAATCTTCCTGGATGAAATGGATGCCCTTGACCGTGACCTCGTGCTGGTTGGCGAAGGTGCGGCAGAAGTCGCGCACCGGACCCTGGATGATGGCGCCGGGATCGGCGTTGACGAACAGTTTCGGCACCGCCGATTGCGGCAGCCAGCCCATGTAATCTTCGACGATCCGGCAAACGTCGGCCGGTTCGCCGTCGATTGGCAATTGGCGCGGCCAGGTTAGCGTCGGCCGGCGCGATTCGCCGGATTCGAGATAGGGGCGCCGGTAGACGGCCATTTCCTCGTCCGTCATCTTTCGCAGAACCGAACCCGGCAGCACCCGTTCGACGAAGATGTTTTTCTCAAGGATCATTTTGTCGCCGGCATCCGAACGAAACGCCTGAAACAGGTCCTTCGAGGCCTCCGGCCAGTCGGCCCACGAAAGCGTTCGCACCAGCGCCTCCATGTGGGCAATTCCCTGCACCGCGTCCTGGTGGCGGAACGCCCAGTGAAACCCCAGCGCCGAGCCCCAGTCGTGCACGACGAACACCACGCGCTCGCGCACGTCGAGCGCATCGAGCAACCCATCGAGATGCGCCGCGTGCTCGGCAAAACCATACGAATCCGGCCCGCTGTCCGGCAATTTGTCCGAATCGCCCATGCCGATCAGGTCGGGCGCGATGCAGCGGCCCAGTCCGCTCAGATGGGGGATTACGTTGCGCCACAAATACGACGAGGTCGGGTTGCCGTGCAGAAACACGATCGGATCGCCACTGCCTTCTTCGATGTAGGCCATCTCGCGGCCCAACACGCGGGTCCGTTTTTTCTGGTACCGTTCGTCCGCTGAAATCATGGCCGGTGTCTCCGGTTAAGCTTGCCCGGCCCCACCATAGGGCGTCGTGTGCGCCCGCAATAGCCGTAACCAGAACATGGTTTTTCTGCCGCTCTACGACCGCAACCCGCGCCACCGAATACCGTTTCAATATGTGACGGTGGCGTTGATCGGCATCTGCGTCGTCATCTACCTGATGCAGTCCGATCTTGGCGGGCGCGAAGGGCACGCTCTGGTCCTGGGACTCGGGATCGTTCCCAGTGTGCTGACGGGTCAGGCGCAACTGCCGGCGGATCTGTATCTGGTGCCGGCATGGATGACGCTGTTGACGTCGGCGTTCCTGCACACGGGCTTCTGGCACCTGTTCGGCAACATGCTTTATCTCTGGATATTCGGCGACAACGTCGAGGATTCGATGGGTCATGGACGGTTTGGGGCATTCTATGCCTTGTGTGCGGTGGTGGCGGGCCTGACGCAGGTTGTCGCCGATCCCGCCTCCAACGTGCCGGTGATCGGCGCCAGCGGTGCGATTTCGGGGGTGCTTGGCGCCTACCTCATGCTGCACCCGCGGCGCCGGGTGTGGGTGCTGATCATCTTCCGCACCTGGCCGATGCCGGTGTGGCTGGTGCTCGGCATGTGGATCGCTTTTCAGGTCGCCGCGGTGACGGTCTTCTACGACGCCGACAGCGGCACTGCGTTCTGGGCCCACATCGGCGGCTTCGTGGCGGGCGCCATCCTGATCATCCCGTTCCGCCACAAGAGCGTGCCGCTGTTCGACCGCCCGGCGCGGCGGCGCCCGTGAAACCGTTCCTTTGCACCAGTCGGGGCCGTGACACCGGATAGAGAGGACCGCTCTCGGCGATTCCGCTCAGGGCCCCTTTCGCCTCACTTCCGGGCTGGCAAATCGGGAGCCGAGGGCCTATACATCGGGGCCCGAATTCAGCGATTGTACCGAAATGGCAGCCAACTGGACCCCCGAAAGGTGGCGCGGTCTTCCCATCCGCCAGCAACCGGACTATCCGGACACCGGCGCACTGGCCGCGGTCGAAAACCGGCTCCGCACCTATCCGCCGCTGGTGTTCGCGGGCGAGGCGCGCCAGCTGCGCCGGGATCTTGCCAACGTCGCCGCGGGCCGTTCGTTCCTGCTCCAGGGCGGCGACTGCGCGGAAAGTTTTGCCGAGTTCCATCCCGACAATATCCGCGACACTTTCCGGGTGCTTTTGCAGATGGCGGTGGTGATGACCTTCGGCGCTGCCCGCCCGGTGGTCAAAGTGGGACGCATCGCCGGCCAGTTCGCAAAACCGCGCAGCGAAGCGACCGAATCGCGCGACGGCGCCGAACTGCCGAGTTACCGCGGCGACATCATCAACGGAATCGAATTCACGCCTGAGGCGCGCGCGCCCGATCCGGAGCGCCTGTTGCAGGCCTACCTCATGTCGGCTTCGACGCTCAACCTGATTCGTGCCTTTTCGCACGGCGGTTATTCGGCGTTGCGCCGGGTCCATGGCTGGAATTTGGGCTTCGTCGAAAACAGTGCTCAAGGCGAACGCTATCAGGAGCTGGCCGATCGCATCACCGAGTCGCTCGACTTCATGGAAGCCTGCGGCATGACCGCCGAAACCAGCCCGGCCCTGCGGGAGACCGATTTCTTTACCTCGCACGAGGCGCTGCTCCTGGGATATGAGCAGGCGATGACGCGCATCGATTCGACCAGTGGCGAATGGTACGACACCTCTGCCCATCTGCTGTGGATTGGCGACCGCACCCGGCAGCTCGACGGGGCGCACGTCGAATTCATGCGCGGCATCGGCAACCCGGTGGCGGTGAAGGCCGGCCCGTCGTTGGAAGCGGACGAATTGTTGCGCCTGATCGACACCCTCAATCCGGCGAACGAGCCTGGGCGGATGACGGTGATCGTGCGCATGGGCGCCGACAATGTGGACGCAAAATTGCCGACCCTTATTCGCACAGTCGAGCGCGAAGGCCGCGTCGTTGTGTGGGCGTGCGATCCGATGCACGGCAACACTATCAAATCGACCAACGGCTACAAGACCCGCCATGTCGATCAGATTCTGTCGGAGGTCCGCAGTTTCTTTGCCATTCATGCCGCCGAGGGTACCTATCCCGGCGGCGTCCATTTCGAAATGACGGGCCAGGACGTGACCGAGTGCTTGGGCGGGGCGCAGGACATCACCGAACAGAACCTGGGCGATCGTTACCACACCCATTGCGATCCGCGCCTCAATGCGCAACAAAGTCTCGAACTCGCGTTTCTGTTGTCGGATATGCTGAAAGACCGCCGCAACGGCAAAGCTGCCGACCGTTTCGCAAAGGCCATTTAGACCAAGGTACTCCCATGTCCGTCGCTGCCCTGCGCTCGGAAGAGGCGATCGCCAGCCTCACCGATCATTATTTCAAACGCACCAGAGCGCTGGTCGAACGCTACGGCGACAAACGCGCCACCTATGCCCTGTTCATGCGCCGCCCGGTGGTGTTCACGCCGCGGCTGATGGTCGAGCTCCTGGAGGAGGCGGCGAGGGTGCGCGGCACCGCCTTCGACATCGAGTTGCAATACCAGGAGGGCGACTGGGTCGGGGCCGGCGAACCGTTGATCTACATTTCGGGGCCGCTGTCGCACCTTGTCGATCTCGAAACTCTGCTGTTGCAAAACCTGGGTGCGCCGTGCGTCGCGGCTTACAACGCCTACTCGATGTGTCGCGACCTACCCAAGGTCGCGTTTATGGCGATGGACGCGCGCCACTGTGCGGGCGCCGATATGGCCGAGTTGATGGCCTATGCCGCCAGTGTCGGCTCGGCCGCGGCCCAGAACGAGGTCGGCGCGATCGGTTTCATCGGCAATGCGACCGATGCCACCGCGCATTATTTCGGTAACGAACAGGGCCTCGGCACCATGCCACACGCACTGATCGGCTATGCCGGTTCGACGGTGCGGGCAGCGGAAATGTTTCACGAATCTTTTCCCGACGAGCCATTGACCATCCTGGTCGATTACTACGGGCGCGAGATCTCCGACTCGCTTGAAGTTTGCCGTCGATTCCCGGACCTGGCGTCCGCCGGAAAGCTGGCCGTGCGCCTCGACACCCATGGTGGCCGCTTCGTCGAGGGACTCGATACCGCCAAATCCTATGCCGTGCTCGAACGCCATGTTCCTGACGCGGTGCGCCAGTACCGCTCCGAACCGGAGTTGCGCATGCTGGTCGGCACCGGCGTCACCGCGGCGGCGATCTATCACCTGCGCGATTCGCTCGACCGGGACGGTTTCGGCGTCGTGCGAATCGTCGCAAGTTCCGGCTTCGGGCCGGCAAAGTGCAAGGTGATGGCCAGCGTCGCTGCGCCGATCAACGTCATCGGCACGGGTTCGTTTCTGCCCGAGCGCTGGGATGAAACCTATGCCACCGCCGATATCGTCGGCTACGACGGCGAATTGTCGGTCAAGGTCGGACGCGAGTTCCTGCTGCCGCACGATTCGTAGCGGCGTTGGGCGCGGCGCCGCTCACCGCGCCAGCCGCACCAGTTGTTTTCCGAAATTGCGGCCCGCCAGCATGCCGATGAAGGCTTCCGGCGCGTGTTCCAGACCCTCGGCAATATCTTCGCGGAATTTGATACGCCCGTCCTGCACCCATTCGCCAAGATCGCGCAGCGCCTCGTCATAGCGTTTGGCATAATCGAAAATCAGGAATCCTTCGATGCGGGCACGCTTGACGATCAACTGCCACAGAAGCCGTGGACCCATCTCGGCGGTTTCGCTGTTATAGCCTGAAATCTGTCCGCACACGGCGACACGCGCGCGTTCGTTGAGGCCCAGCAAGGCCGCGTCCGTTATCGGTCCGCCGACATTATCGAAGTAGACGTCGATACCGTCGGGGCACGCCTTCTTCAGCGCGCCGCCGATGTCGGGTCCGGTATTGTAGTTGATCGCCGCGTCGAAACCGAGTTCGTCAAGGCAATAGGCGACCTTTTCGTCGGAACCGGCGATGCCGACTGCGCGGCAGCCCTTGATCTTGGCGGTCTGGCCGACCACAGCTCCAACCGCGCCCGAGGCCGACGACACCACGACGGTCTCGCCCGCCTTCGCCGCGCCCACCTCGAGCAGCCCGAAATAGGCCGTGAGCCCTGGCATGCCGAGCACGCCCAGTGCCAGCGATACCGGCTGGACCTCGGGCGGCACCTTGCGCAACGCCTTCGCCGGCGCGGCGGCAAATTCCTGCCAGCCGAGGTCGCCCACGACCAAATCGCCGGGCGCAAACGCCGGGTCGCGCGAGCGCACCACTTCGCCGACCGCGCCGCCCGGCATCGTCCCGCCCACCGCCACCGGCGGGGCATAGGATTTGACGTCACGTATCCGGCCCCGCATATAGGGATCGACCGAGAGAAAGAGCCCCCGCACCAGCACTTCACCCGGTTCGGGATCGGGGAAGGGCACCTCCTCGAGGCGGAAATTGTCCGGTTGCGGCGCGCCGGCCGGCCGGTTGGCAAGGGCGATGCGGCGGTTGGAATTGGGTAACGCGGTCACAGGCGGGCTCCAAGTCAAGTTGATTGGCAGGGTCGCGCCAATTATAGATGGACCGCCGCGGCCGACAAACCGGCGCGGTGGCGGCGCCTGCGACCGGGCACCGCGATCCGATCTTTGGCCCCTCACCGTCCTGTCATGACCGAGCGATTGAACATCCTGCTGGCCCAGCAAAACCCCACCGTCGGCGATATAGACGGCAATATCGAACTCTTGCGCGCGGCGCGGCGTTCGGGCGCAGATCTTGGGGCCGACCTCGTGGTGTCGAGCGAATTGTTCGTGACCGGGTACCCGCCCGAGGATCTGGTCCTGCGGGCGGCCTTTCTCGACCGCACCGAGGCGGCGGTTCGTGCCCTTGCCGCGGAGACCGCCGACGGCGGTCCGGCGCTGATCACGGGCGCCCCGTGGCGGGAAGGCGGAAACCTTCATAATTCGGCGCTGCTGCTCGACGGCGGTGAAATCGTGGCGATCCGCTACAAGCACAGCCTGCCGAACTATGGCGTGTTCGACGAAATGCGGGTCTTCGTGGGCGCGCCGCTGCCCGAGCCGGTGGTGTGGCGCGGTATCTCACTGGGCCTGTTGATCTGCGAAGACATGTGGGTCGAGGCCCCGGCGATGGCGCTGGCGGACCAGGGCGCCGAGATCCTGATCGTCCTCAACGGATCGCCGTTCGAGGCCGACAAACACGGCGAGCGCCGCAGCCACGCGGCAGGACGCACTCGCGACTCGGGCCTGCCGCTGATCTATGCAAACCAGACCGGCGGCCAGGACGAACTGGTTTTCGACGGCACCTCGTTTGTGACCGGAAGCGACGGCGAGATCGTGGTGCAGTTGCCGGGCTGGCGCGACAGCGAAGTGCTGACTGAATGGTCGAAGGGCGGCGGCGGCTGGCGCTGCGCGCCCGGGATCATCGAGCCCGAGGCCCCGCGCCTTGAGACCCTTTATCTCGCGATGATGGCGGGGCTCGGCGATTATGTCCGCAAGAACGGATTTCCGGGCATCGTGCTCGGCCTTTCAGGCGGCATCGATTCGGCGCTCACGGCGGCGGTTGCCGTCGATTCGCTGGGGGCCGAACGGGTGCACTGCGTTGTGATGCCGTCCGCAGTGACCTCGCAGGAAAGCCTCGACGATGCTGCGGGGTGCGCGCAGCTTTTGGGCGTGCGCATCGACACGGTGCCGATCGGTCCGCCGGTCGACGCTTTTTCCGGCATTTTGTCCGACATGTTTGCCGGTCACTCCGCCGACACCACCGAAGAAAACGTGCAGGCGCGTTCGCGCGCCGTCATTCTGATGGCGATCAGCAACAAGTTCGGCTACATGCTGTTGACGACCGGCAACAAGTCCGAAATGTCGGTCGGCTATGCAACTCTTTATGGTGATCTTTCGGGCGGTTATTCGGTGCTCAAGGACGTCTATAAGACAACGGTGTACGAGCTCGCCGCCTGGCGCAACAGGAACCGCCCGGCCGGTGGCCTCGGGCCCGAAGGCGCCCCCATTCCGGATAACATCATGACCAAGGCGCCCTCGGCGGAACTCAAACCCGGCCAGAAAGACGAAGACACGCTGCCGCCTTACGACCAACTCGACGACATCCTCGAAGGATTGATCGAGCACGAGCTCTCGTTTGCGGAAATCGCCGCGCGCGGCCATGGCATCGAGACCGTGCGCGAGATTGCCCGCATGGTTTATGTCGCCGAGTACAAACGGCGCCAGGCGCCGCCCGGCGTGAAACTGTCGCGGCGGTCTTTCGGCCGCGACCGCCGTTATCCGATTACCAACGCGTTCCGGGAAAGGTCGTAGGCGCCCATGTCCGTTCGTTTCGCACCCAGTCCTACCGGTTATCTGCATGTCGGCAACGCCCGCACGGCGCTAATCAACTATCTCTATGCGCGCGAACATGCGGCCTCGTTCATACTGCGATTGGACGATACCGACACGGAACGTTCGAAGGACGCGTTTGCTGCCGCCATCGACGAAGATCTCGAATGGCTCGGCATCGACTGGGACCGCAAAGAGCGCCAATCCGCGCGCCTTGGCGAATACGAGGAGGCGTTCGGACGCCTGCGCGAAAGCGGCCACGTCTATCCCTGCTATGAAACGGCGGAAGAACTTGCGCTCAAGCGAAAGGCGCTTCTCGCCGCCAGCAAACCGCCGATCTATGACCGCGCGGCGCTGGACCTCACCGCCGGTCAGCGCAAGCAGCTCGAGGCCGACGGCCACGCTCCCTACTGGCGCTTCAAGCTTGACGGCCGGGCGGTAGAATGGGACGACGGCATCCACGGACCGCTCTCGATTGATGCGGCGTCCCTGAGCGATCCTGTATTGATACGCGGCGACGGGCGGCCGCTGTATCTCCTTTCATCGGTCGTGGACGACATCCAGATGGGTGTCAGCCTGATCGTGCGCGGTGAGGATCACATCTCGAATACGGCGGCACAAATTCAGATGTTCGAGGCGATCGGTGCGCGGCCGCCCATCTTTGCTCATCATGGTCTGATGACCGGGCCCGGCGGGGAGCCGCTGTCGAAACGCCTGGGATCGATCACTTTGCGGAGCCTGCGGGCGGCGGGAATGGAACCGATGGCGCTTGCCAGCTATCTCGCCCGGATCGGCACCTCGGACGCGATCGAAAACCGGTTCTCGGTGATTGAATTGCTGCGCGACTTCGACCTTTCGAAAATCGCCAAATCGCCGGCCATGTTCGATCCTGCGGTTCTGGCACAACTCAATGCACGGTACCTGCACGACATGCCGTTCGCGTCCGCCCGCGTCCGGCTGGCGGGCTTCGACCTGGCACACATCGGCGAAGATTTTTGGAACGCGGTACAGCCCAATCTCGCCACGCTGGCCGAGGCGCTGGAGTGGTGGCACATCGTTCACGAACCGATCGAACCGGCCATCGACGACCAAGACTTCACCGCCCGTGCCGCCGCGTTGCTGCCTCAGGGGCGCTGGTCCGCCGAAACCTGGGGCGAATGGACGAAGGCGGTCGCCGCCGCTACCGGGGCGAGCGGCAAGGCGCTTTACCGTCCCTTGCGGCGTGCGCTCACCGGGCGCGACCAGGGACCGGAAATGAAGCGCCTGCTGCCGTTGATCGATCCCGACCGGGCGGCGGCGCGGCTGCGCGGCGAAACCGCGTGAGCAACCAGTCTTGGCGCCGCCGATGACGTTGCAGTTCTACAACACGCTGACGCGCGCGAAAGAGCCGTTCAATCCGGAGGACCCGTCGCATGTGCGCATGTATGTGTGCGGGCCGACGGTTTACGACTACGCCCACATCGGCAACGCGCGCGCCATCGTCGTGTTCGACATGGTGTACCGGTTGTTGAAGCGCCGCTACGGCCACGTCACCTATGCCCGCAACATCACCGACGTGGACGACAAGATCAACGCCGCGGCCGCCGAATCCGGCGTCGATATTTCTGAGATTACGCAAAAGACCACCGCCGCCTTTCACGCCGACATGGAAGCGCTCGGCGTTCTCGCGCCCGATATCGAACCGCGGGCGACAGACCATATTCCGGAAATGATCGAATTGATCGAAACACTGATCGCGCGCGGTCATGCTTACGAAGCCGACGGGCATGTTCTTTTTCATGTGCCCTCGATGCCCGGCTACGGCGCGCTGTCGGGCCGCAACCGCGACGAACAAATCGCTGGCGCGCGTGTCGATGTCGCGCCGTACAAAAAAGACGCGGCCGATTTCGTGATGTGGAAACCCTCGACCCCCGAGCTGCCGGGCTGGGACAGCCCGTGGGGGCGGGGGCGGCCGGGTTGGCACATCGAATGCTCGGCCATGAGCCGCAAGCACCTCGGACAGCCGTTCGACATTCACGGCGGCGGCGCCGATCTGATTTTTCCCCACCACGAAAACGAAATCGCGCAAAGCCGTTGCGCCCACGGCGGGCCGCTGGCGAATTATTGGCTTCACAACGGCTATCTGACCGTGGACGGCGAGAAGATGTCGAAATCGATCGGCAACGTTGTCCTGGTCCGCGATCTGCTCAAACGCGCGCCCGGCGAGGCCATCCGGCTCGCGCTGCTGATGACCCATTACCGGCAACCGTTGGACTGGACCAAAGTGCGGCTTGCCGAGGCCTGGAAAAAATTGCACCGCTGGTACCGTTTGATGCCGTCGGCGTGGGGCGACGAACCGTCCCATCCGGCCGAGGATGGGCTCGCCGGGTTCGACGCCGCACTTGACGAAGACCTCAACACCCCCGGTGCCATTGCGGCGATGGACCGGCTTGCCGATGAAATCGAGGCCCCGGCGTCGGGCGGACCCGCGCTCGAACGCGAGGCCGCTCTACGCGCAGCCGGGAAAGTACTCGGCGTGTTGCAGAATACGAAGGCCGATTGGTTTTCTTGGCTGCCTCCGGAGACGGCGTTGACGGTGGAACAGATCGAGCGCGACAAGGCCGAACGCGCTGCGGCCCGGAAGGAAAAAAACTTCGAGGCGTCCGACCGCATCCGCGACCGGCTCGCCGCGCAAGGCATTGTGCTGGAAGACGGGCCCGAGGGCACCACCTGGCACTACGAGCCCTAGAGCGGATCGTGGTTGATCCGACCCCCCGCGTGGACCCGATCAACCGCGTGAATCCGCTCTATGCGAACCAGGCAGAGCAAACTCACCAGATTGATGAATCGCCCTTGGCGATTCCGGTCAATCTGGTTTTGCCCTAGGCGCCCGGCATGGCCGGAACCGATTCCTCGCAAACCTCCGTTCTCGGCGGGCCGGTAATCGTTCTGGTGGAACCGCAACTGGGCGAAAACATCGGCACCGCCGCACGTGCCATGCTCAATTCCGGGCTGACGGATTTGCGCCTCGTGCGGCCGCGCGACGGCTGGCCCAGCGACAAGGCAGCGAGTGCGGCTTCGGGCGCCAATTCGGTGGTCGAGGGCGCAAGACTTTTCGATTCCACCGAAACGGCGATTGCCGACTTGCAGCACGTCTATGCGGCGACGGCGCGCGGCCGCGACATGCGCAAGCGCGTCGTGACACCGAACGGGGCGGCCGGCGAGATGCGCGCGGCTCTCGCCGCCGGGCGGCGCTCAGGCATCCTGTTCGGGCCCGAACGCGCGGGCCTCGACAACGACGATGTCGTGCTCGCCGACACCATCCTCCAGGTGCCCGTCAACCCCGCGTTTGCGTCGCTCAACCTGGCGCAGGCCGTGCTTCTGGTGGGCTACGAGTGGTTCCGGGCCGGCGACCGGACGCCCGCCAGCGCCTTCGAGCCCGGCCCCACCGGGCCAGCGGCAAAGGCCGACATGGTGGGCCTGTTCGCCCATCTCGAAGCGGAACTCGACCGCGGCGGTTTCCTGTATCCGCCGGAAAAGGCGCCGACCATGGTCCGCAATATCCGTAACATGCTGCAGCGCGCCGAATTAACCGAACAGGAGGTGCGGACCTTCCGCGGCATGATTACGGCGCTCACGCGGCTTCGCGGACGCGGCGGCACCGGCGAATAATTCATTTGCGTTTGCAATCGCGCCGGGCTCATCTGGGCGGACCGGGCGTGAAGACCGCGCGCACCCAAACTGAGGAAATTGCGATGACAGGCCAGGGACCGTTTTCGGCCGATTATCCGTTCGACTCGAAGTTCATCGACGTCGGCGGTGCGACCATGCACTACATCGACGAAGGCGAGCCTGGCGAAGACGGTTTGACGTTTCTTTGTCTGCACGAGAATTCGACCTGGTCTTACATGTACCGCAATATCATCCCGCACCTTCTGCCGCTCGGCCGTTGCGTTGCCCCCGACCTGATCGGGCACGGCAAATCCGACAAGCCCGACATCGATTACCGGTATTTGACGCACTACCGTTACGTCGAACAATTCATCACCGAACTCGGCCTCAAGAATGTCGTGCTGTTGCTGCACGACTGGGGCGGCGGCATCGGCCTCAACTATGCGATGCAGCACGAGGCCGACATTCGCGGTATTGCCTTGTGGGAAACGTTCGTGCGCACGTTCGATAGCTGGGACGACTGGCCCCAGGATCTGCTCGAAGGCTTCAAGGCCTTCCGCACGCCGGACGCGGGCTGGGACCTTATCGTCAACAAGAACGTGTTCATGGAGGAGGTGCTACCCTACGGCATTCACCGCGACCTCAGCGCAGCGGAAATGGAGGCCTACCTCGAGCCCCACTGCGACCCGGCCAAGCGGAAGATGCTGTGGGTATGGCCGCAGGAACTGCCCATCGAGGGCGAGCCCGCCGACGTCGCCGTCATCATCGAGGACTACGTCGCCAAGCTCGGCGCCTCGAAGGTGCCGAAACTGCTGTTCTGGGCCAAACCGGGCGCGATCGTGTCCGAGGAAACCGTGCGTTTGTGCGAAGCCCGCTTCGCCAATCTCGAGACCGTGTTCCTTGGCGAAAGCGGCCATTACATTGCCGAGGATTTCCCGCACGAGATCGACGAAAAAGTTGCGGCCTGGGTCAAGGGGTTCGGTTGAGGCCGGTGGCGATAAGCCTAACGGTTTGAAATATAACTAAAAAACCGCCTCAACCGAGATCGCCGGCGGCGCCGCCGGGTTTGACAACGCCTTCTCCGCCGCTATATATAGCGCGCCCAAACCGGGCGGCCGCACTGCGGGGCCGACCCGTTAGGTTGCGGGTGCGAGCCAGGCGGAGCGAATGAGCAAGCGAATCAAGTCGAAGTACAAGATCAACAGGCGGTTGGGTGAGAACCTGTGGGGCCGGCCCAAGAGCCCGGTCAACATGAAAGAATACGGTCCCGGCGAACACGGCCAGCGGCGCCGCAAACCGTCCGATTTCGGAATCCACCTGATGGCCAAGCAGAAGCTGCGCGGGTATTACGGCAACATCACCGAAAAGCAGTTTCTGCGGACCTACAAGGAGGCCGTGCGCCGCCGCGGCGACACCTCGGAAAACCTGATCGGCCTGCTGGAACGCCGTCTTGACGCCGTCGTTTACCGCATGAAGTTCGTGCCGACCGTGTTCGCCGCGCGCCAGTTCGTCAACCACGGCCACGTCAAGGTCAACGGCAAACGCGTCAACATCCCGAGCTACAAGGTCAAGGAAGGCGACGTGATCGAGGTGCTCGACAGATCCAAGCAGCTCGCCGTGGTGATCGAAGCCTCGGAACTGGCGGAGCGCGACGTTCCCGACTATATCGATGTCGATCACTCGAAGATGAAGGGCACGTTCGTGCGCGTACCGAAGTTCGCCGACGTTCCCTATCCGGTCATGATGGAACCCAACCTGGTGATCGAGTTCTACTCGCGCTAAGCCGCTTCCGGGCGAAGCATTGCAAGAGGCCGCGGGATTCGCGGCTTTTTTGTTTTCTCACGCGCACTTCACCGAATTGTCAGGCCGATACGCGTCGAGGCCGCCGATAAGGCGTTAACCTAGGCGCGGCGGCGCGCCGCAGGAATACCCGGTAACCCTTGAAAGGAATGCCCATGGCGAAAGTATCGGCGAGGGCCGTGATCGACGGTTCGGCGGAAGCGGTTTGGAAAGTGGCCGGGGAATTCGGCGGCATTGCAGGGTGGCATCCCGCCATCACGACCAGCGACCTTGAACCGGGAAAGGCTGGCGATACGGCGGGGAGCATTCGCGTGTGCGCCCTCGAAAATGGAGCCAATCTGCGCGAGGAACAAGTCGCGCGGTCCGATGCCGAACGCTATTACAGCTACAATTTTCTCGAGGCCCCGATCCCGGTGGAGAACTACCTCGGAAACATTCGCGTCTTCGAAGAAGGCACTGGCAGGGCGCGCGTCGAGTGGACCAGCACATTCGATTGCGCGGCGGAGGTCGAGACCGAAATGGAGGGCATGTTTGCCGGTATCTATCAGGCCGGACTCGATGCGCTGAAAGGCCGTTTCGGCGCCTGATCGCGGTTCCGGCGTCGAGCGCGGGCACAAGACAAAGGGGCCGCATTGCGGCCCCTTTTTTCGTATCGCAGGGAAAATGCGATTCAGGCTGCCTCGGCCACCCCTTTTTCGGAGAGGAACTGTTTCAGTTCGCCGGTCTCGTACATTTCGCGCACAATGTCGCAACCGCCCACGAACTCGCCCTTGACGTAGAGCTGCGGAATCGTCGGCCAGTTTGAGAACTGTTTGACGCCTTCGCGCAGCGGCGGGTCCATCAGCACATCGACGCCTTTGAACTTGACGCCCGTCTCGGTCAGGATCTGCACGACCGCGGCGGAAAAACCGCACTGCGGAAATACCGGCGTACCCTTCATGTACAGCACCACCGGGTTGTCCGAAACTTCCTGTGAGATACGGTCGAAGACCGGATTGTCGCTCATCAAAATGTCCTTTCACCAGCCGCCGGTCTCAACCGGCCTGAATTGGTCCTACCACAACCCGGCCCGGATCAAATTGCAACCCTTTGGCGGGCGTGGGTTTGCCGCTCAGCCGCCCGGCGCCGCCGTGCTCAGGGCGAGGGCGTGTAAAGCCTCGCCCATGTTGCCGCGCAGCGCCTGATAAACCATCTGGTGCTGCTGGACCCGTGTTTTACCGGCAAAGGCCGGCGAAATCACGCGCGCCGCATAATGGTCGCCGTCGCCGCGCAGGTCCTCGATCGTGACCTCGGCGTCGGGGATTCCGTCCTTGATCAGACGCTCGATTTCCGTCGCATCCATTGCCATCGGCTGTTCTCCCCGGTGTGCCGTTCAGCCTGTCGCCCCGGCCGACATATAGGAGTCGAGCCAGCCGTCGTGGGCGGCCTGCAAATCGGTAATGGATATGGGCTGTCCGCCCGCGACTGTCAACGCCGCGCCGCCGATCGCGCCCAGAACGGCGGCGGCAACGCCCGCCTCTTGCGCGGCTGCGGCGAACCCGGCGCCGTCGTCTTCCACCGCGACAAGATAGCGGCCCTGGTCTTCGCCGAACCAGAACGCATGGGGTGGGAGGGGTTCCGGGGCGGCGAGGGTGGCGCCGATGCCGCCGGCGATCACCATTTCCGCCACCGCCACCAAAACCCCGCCGTCCGACACATCATGGCAGGTGCGGATCGCGCCGGACTCGATCAGCCCGCGCACGAAGTCACCATTGCGGCGTTCGGCGGCGCAATCGACCGGCGGCGGCGGCCCGTCCTCGCGGTTCCCGATTTCGCGCAAATACAGCGAAGCCCCAAGGTGGCCCCCGGTGTCGCCGATCAGCACCAGCGTGCGGTCATCCGATTTGAATGCGGGCGTTGCGGTCGCCGCCAGGTCATCGATCAATCCCACCGCGCCGACGTTGGGGGTCGGCTGCACCGCGTGGCCGCTGGTCTCGTTGTAGAACGACACATTGCCCGAAACGACCGGGAAGTCGAGGGCGGCACAGGCTGCGGCCAACCCTTCGACGGCGCCCGCGAATTGGCCCATCACGTCTTCGCGTTCGGGGCTGCCGAAATTGAGGCAGTCGGTAATCGCCAGCGGCCGCGCGCCGGTTGCGGTCAGGTTGCGCCAGGCTTCGGCCACCGCCTGCATTCCGCCCCGGACCGGATCGGCGGCGACATAGCGCGGCGTGCAGTCGGTGGTGATGGCGAGCGCCCGGTTGGTTCCGTGGATCCGCACCACGGCGGCATCGCCACCCGGCCGCCCGGCGGTATCGGCCATGACCATGTGGTCGTATTGCTCCCAAATCCATCGTTTGGAACAAAGGTCGGGGCTCGCCACCAGTTGCAGCAGCACCGCGTTGAGGTCGCCGGGGGCCGGTAAGTCCCCGGCCTCGACCGGTTGCGCCGGGACCCGCGGAATCCAGGGGCGGTCGTATTCCGGCGCCGAGTCGACCAGGGGTGCAATCGGCAGGTCGGCGGCGGTCTCGCCGTTCATGCGCAGCACCATGCGGCCCGAATCGGTCAGCTCGCCGATGACCGCGAAATCGAGTTCCCATTTTTCGAAGATTCGCCGTGCGGTTTCTTCCTGTCCGCTGCGCAGCACCATCAGCATCCGTTCCTGGCTTTCGGACAGCATCAGTTCATAAGGGGACATCGCCGCCTCGCGGGCGGGAACCCGGTCGAGGTCGAGTTCGATGCCAAGGCCGCCCTTGGAGGCCATCTCGAAGGCCGACGATGTGAGGCCCGCCGCCCCCATGTCCTGGATCGCGACGATGGCGTTGGTCTGCATCAGTTCGAGACACGCCTCGAGCAGCAATTTTTCCGTGAACGGATCTCCAACCTGTACGGTCGGGCGCTTTTGTTCGGAATCGTCGTCGAATTCGGCCGACGCCATGGTCGCGCCGTGGATGCCGTCGCGCCCTGTTTTCGATCCGACGTAAACCACCGGGTTGCCGATGCCCTCGGCCCGGGAATAGAAGATTCGGTTCTTGGGCGCGACGCCGACGGTCATCGCGTTGACCAGAATGTTGCCGTTGTAACTGGGATGGAAGCTGCATTGTCCGCCGACAGTGGGAACACCGATGCAATTCCCGTAGCCGCCGATGCCGGCGACGACGCCCGCCACCAGGTGCCGCGTCCTGGGATGATCGGGCGCGCCGAAAAAAAGACTGTTGAGGTTGGCGACGGGGCGCGCGCCCATGGTGAAGACATCGCGCAGGATGCCGCCGACGCCGGTGGCGGCGCCCTGATAGGGCTCGATGAACGAGGGGTGGTTGTGACTCTCCATCTTGAAGATGACCGCCAGGTCTTCGCCGATATCGACCGCGCCCGCGTTCTCACCGGGTCCGCAGATTACCCACGGCGCCTCGGTGGGCAGTGTCCGCAGCCATTTCTTCGACGACTTGTAGGAGCAATGCTCGCTCCACATCGCCGAAAAGATTCCGAGTTCGGTGAGGTTGGGGGTGCGGCCGAGGATCTCCAACACGCGGCCATACTCGCCCTCGCTGAGGCCGAATTCGCGCGCCAGATCCAGCGTTCCCGTGGGTCCGCCGACCGGTTCCGCCACGGCAGGGGGGACTACCGTCATGTCAGCCCGACAGCGCGGCGGTTAGGCCGTGGAAGAGCGCGCTCCCGTCGGTGCCGCCCAATGCCGGATCGGCGAGGCGTTCGGGGTGCGGCATCATGCCGAGCACGGTCTTTTCGGAATTGAAGATGCCGGCGATGTTGCGCGCCGAGCCGTTGGGGTTGGCGGCGGGCGTGGCCGCGCCGTCGGAGCCGCAATAGCGGAACGCGATCCGGTTTTCTGATTCGAGTTCGTCCAGGGTTGCCGCATCGGCGAAGTAGTTGCCGTCGTGATGGGCGACCGGAATCCGGACCACCGCGCCTGCTTCATAGTGCGAGGTAAAGAATGTCTGCGCGTTTTCGACGCTGAGATGGACGTCGCGGCAAACGAACCGCAGATCGGCGTTGCGCAACAGGGCGCCCGGCAACAGGCCGGTCTCGACCAGGATCTGAAATCCGTTACAAATTCCAAGTACCGGCACGCCGGCGCGCGCGCGGGCGATCACTTCCCGGATAATGGGCGAATGGGCCGCCAACGCGCCCGAGCGCAGGTAATCGCCGTAGGAAAAACCGCCCGGCAGCACGATCAGGTCGGCATCCGGCAATTTGCTGTCGCCGTGCCAGATCCGGTCGGGTTCGCGCCCGGTGCTTTGGCGCAACGCGACCTCGACGTCGCGGTCGCAGTTGGAACCGGGAAAAACGACGACTGCGGCCCTCATCGCCGGCAGGTTTCCATCGTGCGCCGGTCAGGTCTGGATTTCGATGGCGTAATCTTCGATCACCGTATTGGCAAGAAGCTGGCGGCACATGGATTCGATCTGGCGGCGGGCCGCCTCCGGGTCGGTTTCCTCGATTTCGAGGTCGAGAACCTTGCCCTGGCGCACATCACCGACGCCGCCGAAGCCGAGATGTCCCAGCGCCTGGCGGATGGCCTTGCCCTGCGGGTCGAGGACCCCGGGCTTCAGCGTGATATGAACTCGCGCCTTCACAGTGCGCGCTATTGCATCAACTTCGGGCCTTTGATATCCGCCGGGCCACTTTCCGGCAGGATACCGAGCCGGCGCGCCACTTCCTGATAGGCTTCGGGGATCTTATCGAGATCGCGGCGGAAACGGTCCTTGTCGAGCTTTTCGTTGGTCTTCACGTCCCACAGCCGGCAGCTGTCGGGGCTGATTTCGTCGGCCAGCACGATCCGCACCTCGTCGTTCTGATACAGCCGCCCGTATTCGATCTTGAAATCGACCAGACGAATACCGACGCCGAAAAACAGACCGGACAGGAAATCGTTGATGCGCAGCGACATCGACACGATTTCGTCGATCTCCGCCGGCGATGCCCAGGCGAAGGCGGTGATGTGTTCTTCGGTCACCATGGGATCGTCGAGCTCGTCGGACTTGAAGTAGCACTCGATGATCGAACGCGGCAACGGTGTCCCTTCGGCGATGCCGAGGCGCTTTGAAATTGATCCGGCGGCCACGTTTCGCACCACGACCTCGATCGGGATGATCTCGACTTCCTTGATCAATTGCTCGCGCATGTTGAGGCGGCGCAAGAAATGTGTTGGCACCCCGATTTCGCCGATCCGCGTCATCAGGTATTCGGAAATGCGGTTGTTCAGGACCCCCTTGCCGGTGATCGTCCCGCGCTTGCGGTTGTTGAAAGCGGTGGCGTCGTCCTTGAAGTGTTGGACAAGGGTCCCCGGTTCGGGCCCCTCGAAAATGACTTTCGCCTTGCCTTCGTAAATCTGTCGTCTGCGGGACATGACTGCCGACGTATGGGGGGAAGCGGGAGAAAATCCGCAGAAAACTGCGGTTGCCCGACTAAAGCCGGACATTAACCGATCCTGGTGTTCAATTCAATCGGATGCCGGTTGCGTCCTGGCGGCGGTCGGTCCGGCGGCAGCGGCCCGGCGGCGGCAGCCCCGATTCGGGGCCTGTCGCAGCGGCCATTGGCCGCAGTTGATTCCCGTGCCGGGAGCCGCTAAGCAAGGGCCCGTTGCGCCCCAACTGCCAGAGAGTGATCCTGTCGATGAACAGTTTTGACAAGCGGGAAAAAGCTGAAGAGGCGAAATTCGCCCGGGATTCGGAACTCCTGTTTCGTATGGCGGCCCGGCGAAATCGCTTGCTCGGACTGTGGGCGGCGGAAAAACTTGGCATGTCGGGCGAGGACGCCAAAGCCTATTCCTCGGAATGCGTCGAATCCGATTTCACCGTGCCCGGCGAGGAAGACGTTTACGAGAAGGTCATGAATGATTTGACGAATGCCGACGCCGGCGTGACCGAGCACGACTTGCGGCGCCGGATGGCGGCGCTCATGGATGCCGCGCGCGAGCAGATCGAAGGCGAATCCAAAGACTGACCGGCCGGGCGCCGGGAAAACTAGACGAACGTGGCGTGATCGCTGTCCAGCGAAATCAGCTGATGCAGTAGCCTGTTTTTGGCGTCGGCGACGCAGTGGTGCCGGCAACTTAACGTCGGATCCAAGTCGTGGATCGTCTGACGCACCTCGCGCGAGTGCCACAGATCCCGAAACCGTACCGAGCGCAGCGACCCCAGCAACCCTTGATCCGTGTAGGCCTTGTCCTGGCACGTATAGACGCGGCAGTCGGCGCCGACCACCGTCAGCAAATTCAAGAACGGGCAGGAGTGATAGGATTTGTCGTAGCTGTCGTCGGCGGTGTGATAATGATCGACGACGGTGAACGACTCGTCTTCCAGTTCGCGTGCCGCCTTGATCTGATCGGCCACTCCGGCGGCAATGCGTTCATGGTAGGCGCTGTTGTCGGCGGCGCTGTTGCTGATGACGCAAGGCGAAACCTTCATGTGCTGCACCCCGGCGCCCTTGAGGCGGCTGGCGAGATCGGCGATATGCGGGGCGTTCCTGTCATCGACGATCATGCTCGTGCCGAGGACGCAATCGGTGCCACGGTCTGAAAAGGCCTTCAGGATATCCAAAAGCTCGTCGAACTTGTCCTCGCTGATCGTGCGGTATTGGGCATAGCTCGGCCCGTCCCAGCCATCGATCGAAACCCGGACCCACGTCGCGTGGCGCGCGAAGGCGTCGGCAACTTTCCCGTTGAGGCGCGATCCGTTGGTCAACGACCCGATCTTGATGCCGCCCTCCGCAAGCCGCTCGACCGTCTCGACGATGTGCGGGTACAACATCGGCTCGCCGCCACCGGAAAACGTCACCGCCCGCACCCCCATCGATATGAAATCCTCGATCAGTTCCAGCATTTTTTCGCGCGGGATCCGGTCACGCACGTTCATATCGGAGCCGAGGGAAAGATCGTCGGCGCGATAGGCGCAATACGAGCACGAATGATTGCAGACGTTGGTCGGCTTGACCCGGATGTGAATAGGCGCGGTCGTGTCGCCGGCGCGCAGCGCCTCGATTCGGTCGGGGAACAGCACCAGTTTGGCGTCCGCGTAAACGCTTACCATTGTTTTTCTGTCAATCCTTCGCGCGGGAGCGGGTTAGCCCAAGGGGTCGATGGCCGGCGGGATCACAGCGATAATCCACAAGGATTCAACGGTGCGTTGAAGAGATGGTGAATCAACAACCAGAAGCAACGTGGCGTGTCGCCGCAGCGGCGGCATGCAACGATTTCCGCTGGCATCTCTCTACTCCTATTCGGCCGCATTCTTCGTTCCGGCATGGTGCGAACGATCCGCGAAGACCCGTGAATAAATGGTTTCGACGTGACGCAGATGGGGTTGAAGATCGAACAGGGCGTCGAGCTCGGCCGGCGAAAAGACTGTCGAAATCTCAGCATCTTCGGCCAGCAATGCCCGAAATTCGGCCCCCGTTTCCCAAACCTTCATGGCGTGGCGCTGGACGATCCGGTAGGCATCCTCGCGGCCGATCCCCTTTTGCGTCAGTGCCAACAGGACCTGTTGCGAATGAACAAGCCCGTGAAGGGCGTCGAGGTTTTCGCGCATCCGGCCGGGATGGACCACCAGTTTTTCGATCACGCCGGCCAGTCGCACAAGCGCAAAGTCCAGCGTCACAGTGGCGTCGGGGGCGATCATGCGTTCGACCGACGAATGGGAAATATCGCGTTCGTGCCACAGCGCCACGTTCTCGAGCGCGGGCATCACATAACCCCGCACCAGCCGCGCCAGCCCGGTCAAGTTTTCGGTCAGGACCGGGTTGCGCTTGTGCGGCATCGCCGACGACCCTTTCTGGCCTGCGGCGAAAAATTCCTCCACTTCCCGGACTTCGGTCCGCTGTAGGTGGCGGATTTCGGTGGCGAGCCGCTCGACCGATCCGGCAACCACACCCAACGCTGCAAAGAAGGCGGCGTGGCGGTCGCGCGGGATCACCTGACTCGAAACCGGCTCGACCTCGAGGCCAAGTTTATCCGCAACGTACGCCTCGACGCGCGGGTCGATATTGGCAAACGTGCCGACCGCGCCCGAGATGGCGCAGGTCGCGATTTCTCGCCGCGCCGCCATCAGCCGGTCCCGGTTGCGGGAAAACTCGGCGAAAGCCTGGGCCATTTTCAGGCCGAAAGTTGTGGGCTCGGCGTGGATGCCGTGGCTGCGCCCGACGCAAATCGTGTTTTGATGTTCGTAGGCCTTGTCCTTGAGCGCCGCCTGCAGCCGCTCGACATCGTCCAGCAGGAGATCGGCGGCGCGGCACAGCTGCACCGCGAAACAGGTATCGAGCACGTCCGAAGAGGTCATGCCCTGGTGAACGAACCGCGCCTCCGGCCCGACATGCTCGGCGACATTCGTCAAAAAGGCGATGACGTCATGGTGGGTTTCCCGCTCGATTTCGTCGATGCGGGCGACCTCGAAGGCGCCGCGCTCGCGTAATGCCGCCGCCGCCTCGGGCGGCACCACACCCAGTTCGGCCTGGGCCTCGGTGGCGTGGGTCTCGATATCGAGCCAGATACGGAATCGGGTCTCGGGCGACCAGATTTCGGCCATCTCCGGGCGGCTGTAGCGTGGAATCATAGCGTCTCGGCGGGTCATAGGGGGGCGGCGATTATAGGGGCGGCGGCGCCGAGGTTCAAAGTGCGAGCGGGTCTCGAAATTTTGACTCACTCGCGCGGCCGGCGTTCCCTAGGCTAGGACGATGAGAAATGGTCGAGACCGGATTTGGAACCGGGTCCACGGATCCCGGCGCTGGGGCGCGGCCGTGGCCGCGGCCGGCGTGCTGTTTGCAGCGGCGCCTGCATCGGCCCAGGACAGCCGAGTCGACCTCGAACTGGTGCTGGCGGTCGATGCCTCCTCCAGCGTGTCGACGAAAGAATTCGGGCTCCAGTTGAGGGGCTACCGCGATGCCTTTCTCGACCCGCGGGTGGTGGATTCGATCCGCGGCGGGCCGGTCGGCGCGATCGCCGTCATCGTCATCATGTGGGCGGGCGACGGTGAGATCCGCACGATTACCGACTGGACCCGGATCGAGGACGCCGAATCCGCTGCCCTGTTCGCCGCAAAATTTGCCGAGACGCCCCGCTACCTCCTGCCCGACGGCACCTCGCTCGGCACGGCGATCGGATTGTCCCACGCCCTGTTTGCGGCCAACCCCGCCAAGGGGGGACGCCAGGTGATCGACATTTCGGGTGACGGCCCCAGCAATGTCGGCCGCCATCCGACCGAGGCCCGCGACCTCGCCCTGGCGGCGGGCATCACCATCAACGGCCTGCCGATATTGATGGAGCACCCCGACCTCGATTTCTATTTCTCCGAAAATGTCGTCGGCGGGCCGGGGGCGTTCATTGTTGCGGCCGAGAACTTTCAGGTGTTTTCGGCGGCGATCCTCAACAAGCTGGTAAATGAAATTGCGGGCACGGTGCCGCAACCGGCCGACCGCCGATTCGCCAGTACGCGGACGGTCGCGGCAAGGGGCGTTACAGTAGTCCCAGCGCCTTGAAACTTTCGCTCGCGCCGCGTCCGATGACGATGTGATCGTGCAGCGCGATCCCCAGACGTCTCGCGGCGTCTGCGACCTCGCGGGTAATGTCGATATCGGCTTGCGACGGCGTCGGATCGCCCGACGGGTGATTGTGGACAAGGATCAGGGCGGTCGCGCCGACTTCGAGCGCGCGCTTGACCACCTCGCGCGGATAGACCGGGGTATGGTCGACGGTGCCTTGCTGTTGCAGTTCATCGGCGATCAGCACGTTTTTGCGATCCAGAAACAGGACCCGGAACTGCTCGGTCTTGCTGCGCGCCATGCTGGCGGTGCAATAATCCAGAAGCGCCTGCCACGAACTGAGGGTCGGCCTGTTAAGGACCCTCGCCTGCGACAGCCGCACAGCGGCGGCCTCGACGATCTTCAGCGCCGCCACCGTGGATTCGCCCACACCCGTCACTTCGCCCAAAGCCGACGGGTCGGCGGCGATCACGTCGGCAAAACTGCCGAAGCGCCGGATCAGCTCCTTGGCCAAGGGCTTGACGTCGCCTTGACGCCGCGCCATCGCCAGCACCAGCTCTAGGAGTTCGTAGTCGGGCAGCGCCCCGGGCTGCTTCAGGAACCGTTCGTGCAGCCTCGCGCGGTGACCGTGATAATGGGTTTTTTGCTTGCCCGCCGGGGCTTTGGCCTCGTCCTCGGCCATCGCGTTCAGTAGGGCGGTTTATTGAGGCCCGCGGGCGATTCGGTGAAGATTTCGCAGCCCTGCGCGGTGATCCCGATCATGTGCTCGAACTGCGCCGAGAGCGAACGGTCCTTGGTCACCGCCGTCCACCCGTCGCGCAGCATTTTGACCTGCCAGCGGCCGAGGTTGATCATCGGTTCGATGGTGAAGAACATGCCCTCGCGCAGTTCGATCCCGGCGCCACGCTCGCCATAATGCAGCACGTTCGGAGCGTCGTGGAAAACGCGGCCGATGCCGTGGCCGCAGAAATCGCGCACCACCGAACAGCGGTGGCTCTCGGCGTAGCTCTGAATCGCGTGTCCTACGTCGCCGAGCGTCGCCCCGGGCCGGGCGGCGTTGATACCTTCCAGCAACGACCCGTAGGTCAGGTCGCACAGGCGGCGCGCCTTGACGCCGACGTCGCCGACGAAAAACATGCGGCTCGAATCGCCATGCCAACCGTCCAAGATGACGGTGACGTCGATGTTGACGATATCGCCCTTGGAGAGCTTTTTCGCGCCCGGAATGCCATGGCACACAACATGATTGATCGAGGTGCAGATGGATTTGGGATAGCCGCGGTAGTAGAGCGGCGCCGGTAGGGCGCCACGGGAGACGATGAACTCGTAAGTGAGATCGTCGAGGGTCTCGGTCGTGACCTCGGGCACGACGAACCCGGTCAGATAATCCAGGGTCTCGGCGGCCAGCCGCCCGGCGCGGCGCATGAACTCAAAATCCTCGGACGGATGAATCTTGATCTCGCCGGTGTGCCGGGTGGGGGCGATATGTGCGTCGGCGTAAACCATCGGTGCGGTACCTTTCCGGCTTGGGTCTAGGCGAAGGGTAGGCGCCTCTCCACCGAAATCGATTGCGGGCTCAACCGGCAGGCATAGCAGATGGCCTCGACACCTCGGGGTCGGACTTCAGCCAGGGTTTCGGCGTAGGTGGGGTCGATATCGGCCGCCGGCGCAAAGGAATCGCAGTCGTCGCGCTGAACCAGATAGAACATCACCGCGCGCGCCCCCGACGCGGCCATGTCGGCCAGCTCGTGCAGATGCTTGGTTCCCCGCACCGTCACCGAATCGGGAAATTCGGCCAGACCGGACTGGCGCGACAGATGGACATTCTTGATCTCGACGTAGCAGGGTGGCCGGTCCGGGCTTTCCAGCAGCAGATCGATGCGTGAATTCCGGCCGTAGCGCACCTCGCGGCGGATTTCGGAAAAGCCCGCCAGTTCGGCCACGAGGCCATCGCCAATCGCCTCCTCAGCGATCGCGTTGGGGCGCATGGTATTGATTCCCACCAAGGCGCTGCCGCCGGGCGGCCGGATCAGTTCCCAGGTGTATTTGAGCTTGCGTTTGGGGTTGGTGGCGGGCGACAGCCAGACCTCGGAACCCGGCTCGGTCAGCCCCGTCATGCTGCCCGGATTGGCGCAGTGCGCGGTCACCAGCCCACCGCCGCCGAGATCGACGTCGGCGAGAAAGCGCTTGTATCGCTTGACCAGCGTGCCGGGCAAAAGCGGCGTCTCGAAATCCATGGCGCGAACCTATCCATCGCGGCCCGGGACCGCAACGGGCGCACTGCCGCCGCAGGGCCCCCTGCCACGCCAATGGCGCCGGCGCCGCAGCGGCTGCCGTGATGGGCCGCCGCTGCGGTGCTATAAAGACGCGGTCTTCCTTTCACACCACAACCCACCCATGCCCGACGACGCCAAATCCGTTACCGCCGCTATCGTCATCATCGGCACCGAGATTCTGTCGGGCCGCACCCAGGACATGAACGTTCAATTTCTGGCGACGCGGCTCAATGAACTCGGGGTCCAGTTGCGCGAAGTGCGGGTCGTGGCCGATATCGAAGACGCCGTCGTCAAGGCGGTCAACGAATGCCGCGCCGAGTACGATTATCTTTTCACCACCGGCGGCATCGGGCCGACCCACGACGACATCACCTCGCACTGCCTCGCCAAGGCGTTTGGGGTCCGAAACGTCCTCAACGACGAGGCCAAGGCGATTCTGGTCGATCACTATGCCGGCGGTGAGCTGAACGAGGCGCGTCTGCGCATGGCGCACACCCCCGAAGGCGCAACCCTGATCGAAAATCCCATCAGTAAGGCGCCGGGCTATCAGATCGGTAACGTGTTTGTTTTAGCGGGCGTCCCGGTCATCATGCAGGCGATGTTTGAAAGTCTGCGCCACCGGCTGGTGGGCGGCGCGCCGGTGCGCTCGCTGACGATATCGGTGGCGCTGCCGGAAGGCCGGCTGGCGCGGCCGCTGGGGGTGATCCAGGGCGAATTCACCGATGTTGAAATCGGCAGCTATCCGTTCTTCCGGGCGGGCGTCGTCGGGTGTTCGCTGGTATTGCGCAGTGACTCCGAGGCGCGGCTTGCCGTCGCCGGCGACAGAGTGCGCCGGATGATCCGCGATGCCGGCGGCGAGCCGGTCGAGGACCATGAATGATCCCACGGCCGGAGATTCCGGCGCAGGCGGCGGGCCTCCGTATCTGACGCGGGCGGCCGACTTTTCCGACGCCGCCGGGATCGCCGCGGTTCATATCGCGGGCTGGCGTGCTGCCTATGCCGGCATCATCGACGAGGAGTACCTCGAGGGGCTGTCCGACATCCGTCAGGCGGCGCATTGGGCCGAATTGCTCGACCGCGACGGCCGCGCCGGCGCCACCTTCATTGCCGAAACGGCGGGCGACGGGATCGTCGGGTTCGGCGATTGCGGACCCGAGCGCGGCGCCGGCGGCAGCACGGCCGGAGAGATCACGGCGCTCTATGTGCTGCCGGCCCGGCAGCGGCGCGGTATCGGCCGCGCTCTGGTCGCGTCCTGCGCTCGATGGCTTGTCGAGGGGGGCGTAACGGGTCTGGCAATTTGGGTGCTGGCCGACAACGGTCCGGCACGGTCGTTTTGTGCAGCCTTGGGTGGCGAGACCTGCGAGAGCCGCCCGGTGCGCGTCGCCGGTGCCACCCTGAACGAGGTCTGCTACCGCTGGGGGGAATTGGGCGGCCTGGCCGGACCGGGGCGGGCGCCTCAGGCGGGAGGTCTTTAAAAGCCCGCTTGTCCGGGCCGCGTGCGGCGATTAGGTTACGCTCTTCGGCCCGCTTGGCGGAACCGGTAGACGCAACGGACTTAAAATCCGTTCTCCGAAGGGAGGTGGGGGTTCGAGTCCCTCAGCGGGCACCAGTCTGGAAGCCGGATCGCAAATTGGGAAACTGAGTAGTTCCATGGTTGAAGATACAAAGAAACGAAAAGCTTCAGGGCGAATCTGGTTGTGGTCCGTCATCGGGTTGGTGCTCGGCGTCATCGGGGCGTTCGGGATCGGGGGATTCGAGAGCGATGGTGTGGAATCGGTCCTTTCCAGCATCTTCGTGCTTGTGCTCGGCGGCGTCGTCGGGGCGATCATCGGGGTGGGATTCGGATTCTTGCGGATGTTTATCAGCCCCAACGTTTAAACGAAACAACGGCGGCCGCGCCTTGGTGGATGTCCCGCCAACGCGCCGGACCGTCAGCACGATTTCACTACATGCAGAGCCCGGGAAGAGTCCGGGAAGAATGCCGTCGGACGGGGCGCCGTGAATTCGCCTGACCGGCGCGGCGGGCGTGCATCGGCGACCCTCGACGCCGGGTCCAGCTTTCCCGGCCGGGACGAACTGATCGCCCACTTGCGGCTCGGCCCGGGCGATGATCCGGTGGCCGAAACTTCCGTCACCGGGCGCGGCCGCAGCGCGCAGATCGTTCCGCGCGGCGGCACCGGGCAAATCTTTCATCGAGTCGGGCGCAACGGGTCCTTCGTTCTGCCGCAGGGCGGGGCGTTGCAAATCGATTATGCCGACCCCTGGGCCGCCGGGCCGTCTTGCCGGGTCGTCTTGGCCGTTTCCTCCCCGGGCGGCGCCCAATGTGACAGCCGCCACTAGATGCAGGGAATATCGCGCCG
>CAZTAK010000022.1:0-37422 GCA_964611585.1 uncultured Alphaproteobacteria bacterium | reverse complement strand
TGACCGGAGTTGTGGCGTTGCCGGAAGGCACGGAGATGGTGATGCCGGGCGACAAGGTGACGATGGAAGTGGAACTGATTGCACCGATTGCGATGGATGAAGGCCTGCGCTTTGCGATCCGCGAGGGCGGCCGCACCGTCGGCGCCGGCGTCGTCGCTTCCATCATCGAGTAGGGAATAGCGCGCAGCGCGAGCCCGTTTTTTGACCGAAGAACCGGATTGAAAGTACAGCTACGATGGCGATAGAAAGTCAGAACATCCGCATTCGCCTCAAGGCGTTCGATCATCGTGTGCTCGACCAGTCGACGAGTGAAATCGTCACCACGGCCAAGCGCACCGGCGCTGCTGTGCGCGGACCGATTCCGCTTCCCAACAAGATCGAAAAGTACACCGTGCTGCGTTCGCCGCATATCGACAAGAAGTCGCGCGAACAGTTCGAAATCCGGACTCACCGGCGGCTTCTCGACATCATCGATCCCACCCCGCAAACCGTGGACGCGCTGATGAAGCTCGACCTTGCGGCCGGTGTGGATGTGGAAATCAAACTGTAGGGGCTGATTGTGCGTACCGGACTCCTGGCAAAGAAGGTCGGCATGAGCCGCGTCTTCACCGACTATGGGCGCCATGTGCCTGTGACCGTGTTGCAGATGGAGTCCTGCCAGGTGGTGGCGCAACGCACCGTCGATGATCATGGTTACACTGCGGTGCAGCTCGGCGTCGGCAAGGCCAAGGTCAAGAACGTCTCCAAGGCGATGCGCGGCCATTTCGCCAAAGCCAAAGTGGAACCGAAACGCAAAGTCGTCGAATTTCGGGTCGATCCCGACGGGTTGGTGGACGTAGGCGCCGAATTGTCGGTCGATCATTTCGTTCCCGGCCAGATAGTTGACGTGCACGGGATTTCAATCGGCAAAGGCTTTGCCGGCGCGATGAAACGGCACAACTTTCATGGTCTGCGTGCCACCCACGGCGTTTCGGTCTCGCATCGGTCCCACGGGTCGACAGGTCAATGCCAGTACCCGGGCAAGGTCTTCAAGGGCAAGAAGATGGCCGGCCACATGGGCGCCGAACGGGTGACCGTCCAGAACCTCGAAGTGGTGTCGTCCGACGACGCGCGCGGCCTTCTGCTAATCCGGGGTGCGGTGCCGGGCTCCGCCGATGGCTGGGTCACGGTTACCGATGCCGTCAAGGTTCCCGCGCCCGAAGGGCTTCCGTTCCCGGCCGCGATCCGCGGTGCCAAAGCCGAAACGGCCGCGGCCGCAGAGCCAGCATCCGAAGGTACGGACGCAGGCGATGCCGCCGCCGGCAGTGAGCCCAGTGAGTAAGCCATGAAAGCCGACGTCACCACACTCGAAAACAAGAAGGCCGGCACCATCGACCTCGACGATGCCGTGTTCGGGCTGCCGATACGCGCCGATCTGCTTCAGCGCATGGTGCGCTGGCAGCTCGCCAAGCGCCGCGCCGGCACTCACAACACGCGTCTGGTCGGCGAGATTTCGGGCTCCACCGCGAAGCCTCACCGGCAAAAGGGTTCGGGGCGCGCGCGCGCGGGCTCGGTGCGCTCGGCTCTGTTCCGGGGCGGCGCCGTTACCCACGGCCCCAAACCGCGCGACCACAGCGAATCGCTGCCCAAAAAGGTGCGAAAGCTGGCGCTCAAGACCGCGCTGTCGGCAAAGCAGGCCGACGGCAAATTGACGGTGCTGGACGGTGCGGCCCTCGGTGAAGCCAAAACCGCGGCACTGTCGAAGTTGTTCTCGGCACGCGGTTGGCAGTCCGTCCTGGTGATCGACGGGCCCGAAGTCGATGCCAATTTCGCCCGCGCCGCCGCCAATCTGCCGCAAGTCGATGTGCTGCCTCAGCAGGGCGCCAACGTCTACGACATACTGCGCCGCGACAACCTGGTTCTGACCAAGGCCGCGATCGAACACCTTTCGGCGAGGCTGAAATGAAACCCACCACCATCAGTAAAGAACGCATGTACGAAGTGGTGCGCGGTCCCATCATCACCGAAAAGGCGACGATGGCGTCCGAACACAACCAGGTCACCTTCCAGGTCGCGCGCGATGCTACCAAGCCGGAAATCATGGCCGCGATCCAGGGCCTGTTCGGGGTCAAGGTGAAGGCGGTCAACACGCTGCGCACGGCGGGCAAGGTCAAGCGCTTCCGCGGTCACCTCGGCCGCCGCGTCGAGATCAAGAAAGCGATCGTGACGCTGGCCGAAGGCGAATCGATCGACGTGTCGACGGGGATCTAGGCGATGGCTCTGAAAAAATACCGGCCGACAACGCCGTCCCGCCGCGGGCTGGTTCAGGTGGACCGCTCCGAACTGTGGAAGGGCGATCCGGTCAAGGCGCTGACCGAAGGTCTGGCTAAGAGGGGCGGGCGCAATAACCGGGGCCGCATAACCGCACGCCGCATCGGTGGTGGCCACAAGAAGCGCTACCGGCTGGTCGATTTCAAACGGCGCAAATTCGACATCGCGGCAACCGTCGAGCGTCTCGAATACGATCCCAACCGCTCGGCGTTCATCGCGCTGATCAAGTACGACGACGGCGAGCTCTCCTACATCATCGCGCCGCAACGGTTGCAGATCGGTGACAAGGTGATTTCGGGCGAGACGGTCGATATCAAGCCGGGCAACGCGATGCCGATGCAAAGCATTCCGGTCGGCACCATCGTTCACAACGTCGAAATGAAGGCCGGCAAAGGCGGCCAGATGGCGCGCTCCGCCGGAACCTATGCGCAACTGGTGGGCAAGGACGCGGGCTATGCGCTGCTCAGGCTCACTTCTGGCGAACAACGCATGGTGCGCGCCGAGTGCATGGCGACCGTCGGCGCCGTCTCGAACCCGGACAAGAAGAACATCAAGCTCGGCAAGGCCGGGCGCAAGCGCTGGATGGGCAAACGCCCGTCGGTCCGCGGCGTCGCGATGAACCCGGTCGATCACCCGCACGGTGGCGGTGAAGGCCGGACCTCGGGCGGCCGCCATCCGGTCACGCCGTGGGGCAAGCCGACCAAGGGCAAACGCACGCGCGCCAACAAGGCGACGGATAAGTACATCATCCGGCGCCGGCGCCGGAAGAAGTAAGGAGAGAAAGTTTGGCTCGTTCCGTTTGGAAGGGACCCTTCGTTGACGGCTACGTCTTGAAGAAGGCGGGGTCGGCGCGCGAAACCGGACGTAGGGAAATCATCCGTATCTGGTCGCGGCGCTCGACCATTATGCCGCAATTCGTGGGGCTGACCTTCGGCGTTTATAACGGTCGCAAGTTCATCCCGGTGATGGTTACCGAAAGCATGGTCGGCCACAAATTCGGCGAATTCTCGCCGACCCGGACGTTTGCCGGGCATGCGGCCGACAGGAAAGCGAAGAGAGACTGATGGGAAAGCAGGCGGCAGCTCGCCGGCTAGCGGACAACGAGGCGCGCGCGGTGCTACGCTCGGTTCGGACGAGTCCGCAAAAACTCAATCTGGTGGCCGCGACCATCCGCGGAAAAAAGGTCGAGGCGGCGCTGGCCGAATTGGCGTTTTCGCGCCGCCGCATTGCCGGCGACGTCAAGAAGACGTTGCAGAGCGCAATCGCGAACGCCGAAAACAACCACCAGCTCGACGTCGATCAGCTCGTGGTGGCGGAAGCGTCCGTCGGCAAGAGCTTCGTGATCAAGCGCTTTCGTCCCCGTGCGCGCGGTCGCGTCGGCAGAATCCGTAAACCGTTCAGCCACCTGACCATTGTGGTGCGCGAGCGCGAGGAGACCGAGTAATGGGTCAAAAAGTCAATCCGATCGGGCTTCGCCTCGGTATCAACCGGACCTGGGATTCGCGCTGGTACGCGGACGGCGACTACGGCGACCTGCTGCATGAGGACCTGCGCATCCGCCGCCATATCGAGAACAAACTCAGTAAGGCCGGCATCAGCCGGGTCATTATCGAGCGCCCCGCCAAGAAAGCGCGCATCACCATTCACACGGCCCGGCCGGGCGTGGTGATCGGCCGCAAGGGAGTCGACATCGAAAGGCTGCGCACCGAACTCGCGCGGATGACCGATTCGGAATTGCACCTGAACATCGTCGAAATCCGCAAGCCCGAAATCGACGCCAAGCTGGTGGCCGAAAACATTTCCCAGCAACTCGAACGCCGGGTCGCCTTCCGCCGCGCCATGAAGCGGGCCGTGCAATCGGCGATGCGCCTCGGCGCCAAGGGCATCCGGATTAACTGCGGCGGCCGCCTCGGCGGCGCCGAAATCGCGCGCACCGAATGGTACCGCGAGGGCCGGGTGCCGCTGCACACATTGCGCGCCGACATCGACTATGGCGAGGCCACCGCCAAGACCGCCTATGGCACCTGCGGCGTCAAGGTGTGGGTGTTCACCGGCGAGGTCATGGCCCACGACCCGATGGCCAGAGACAAACGCCTGTCGGACTTGCAACAGCAGGGCGGCCGTTAGGCGCCACAGGATCGACCGATGCTCAGTCCCAAAAGAACCAAATACCGCAAGGCGCACAAAGGCCGCATTCATGGCCTTGCCAAGGGCGGGACGACGCTGAATTTCGGCGCCTACGGCCTCAAGGCGGTAACGCCCGGCCGGCTGACGGCGCGCCAGATCGAGGCTTGCCGCCGCGCCATTACGCGCCACATGAAACGCACAGGAAGGGTCTGGATCCGGCTGTTTCCCGATGTCCCGGTCAGCGCCAAGCCGACCGAGGTGCGCATGGGCAAGGGCAAAGGCTCGCCCGAGTACTGGATGTGCCGGGTCAAACCCGGGCGCATCATGTTCGAGGTCGACGGCGTGTCGGCCACCGTGGCGCAAGAGGCGTTTGAACGCGGCGCCGCCAAACTTCCGGTCAAGACCCGGATTGTCAGCCGCGTGGGCAACTAGGGGATGGCGATGAAGGCGGAAGACTTGCGCACCAAAACGCCTGACCAGCTCAAGGACGATCTCCTTGCGTTGCGCAAGGAGGCGTTCAACCTGCGTTTTCAGAGAGCCTCGGGCCAACTCGAGAACACCGCGCGCGTGCGTATGGTACGGCGCAACATTGCCCGCATCAAGACCGTACTGCGCGCGCAATCGGAGACCGGCGCCGCTTAGGCGCCCAGGGAGCGAACGAATGCCAAAACGCGTGCTCAACGGTGTCGTGATCAGCAACTCGGGCGAAAAGACCATTGTCGTCCGGGTCGAGCGGCGCGTGCGCCATCCGCTGTACAAGAAATTTATCCGGCGTTCGAAAAAGTATCACGCCCACGATGCGGAAAACCGGTTCAAGGTCGGCGACAGAGTCGAAATTCGGGAATGCGCGCCGATCTCGAAAAAGAAGACTTGGGAAGCGGTCGGCGAGGCCCGCGTCTAGCGCCGGCAAATATGTGGTTGATCGAACATGATTCAAGCGGAAACCAATCTCGAAGTGGCCGATAATTCCGGCGCGCGGCGGGTGCAGTGCATCAAGGTCCTGGGCGGGTCGAAACGGCGCTCGGCCTCGGTGGGCGATATCATCGTCGTCACCGTGAAGGAGGTGATCCCGCGCGGCCGCGTCAAGAAGGGCGAGATCCACCGCGCTGTCGTCGTCCGCACAGCCAAGGAAATCCGCCGCTCGGACGGCAGCGCGATCCGCTTCGACCGCAACGCCGCGGTGCTGATTACGCCCCAGGGTGAACCCATCGGCACCCGCATTTTCGGCCCGGTCACCCGCGAATTGCGCAGCCGCAAGCAAATGAAAATCATTTCGCTCGCGCCGGAGGTGCTGTAGTGGCCGCCAAGATCCGCAAGGGCGATACGGTGATCGTGCGCACCGGCCGCGACAAGGGCAAGAAGGGCACGGTGCTGAAGGTCGACCCGAAGAGGAACCGTGCCGTGGTTCAGGGAGTCAATCTGGCCAAACGGCATACGCGCCCGACCCAGACCGATGCGGGCGGGATCAAGGCGATCGAACTGACGATCCATCTCTCGAACCTGGGCCTCGTGGACCCGAAATCGGGGGCGACGACCCGGGTCGGCTACACGACCCTGAAGGACGGAAAGAAGGTGCGCGTAGCGCGCGTATCGGGCGAGGTAATCGATGTCTGAATCGACGCAACCGGCGATGACACGCATGCGCGAACACTACGAAGAGGTGGTGCGGCCTGCGGTGATCGAAAAATTTGGTTATCGCAACCAGTCCCAGGTGCCGCGCATCGAAAAGATCGTCCTCAATATGGGGGTGGGCGAAGCGGCCGTGGACAGCAAGAAAATCGGCGCGGCCCTTAACGACCTTACGTTGATTGCAGGCCAGAAGGCGGTGGTGCGCCGCGCCAAGAGGTCGATTTCAAATTTCAAGCTGCGTGAGGGCATGGCGGTCGGTTGCAAGGTAACGCTCAGACGCCAGCGCATGTACGAGTTCCTCGACCGGCTGATTACGATTGCCCTGCCGCGCGTGCGCGATTTCCGTGGCGTTTCGGCGCGTAGTTTCGATGGTCGCGGCAACTTTGCGATGGGCATCCGCGAACACATCATTTTTCCGGAGATCGATTACGACAAGGTCGAAAGCATCCGCGGCCTTGATGTGGTGATCGTCACATCGGCGGACAACGACGCCGAGGCGAAAGAACTTCTTGCCCGCTTTGGCATACCGTTCGAGGTCCATTAGGCGGCCGACGGCAGAGCGGCAACAGGAGACGAAATGGCGAAGAAGAGCGCGATCGAAAAGAACAACCGCCGCCGAAAATTGGCGGCGCGGTATGCGGAACGGCGCGTGCGCCTCAAGGCGATTGCGCGCGACGAATCGTTGCCCCAAGAAGAACGTTTCGCGGCGCGGTTGAAACTGGCCAAGCTGCCGCGGAACTCGGCGCCCTCGCGCATCCGGAACCGATGTGAGTTGTCCGGGCGTCCGAGAGGCAATTATCGAAAAATGAGAATCTCGCGGATCGCATTGCGCGAACTCGCGTCGTCCGGGCAGATCCCGGGCATGGTTAAATCGAGCTGGTAAGAGGCCACGCATGACGATGACGGATCCTCTCGGGGACTTGCTGACCCGAATTCGCAATGGCCAACAGGCGCGTCTCTCCAAAGTGACGAGCCCGGCTTCGAATTTGCGCGCCAATGTCCTTGAGGTACTGAAAGAAGAAGGCTTTATCCGCGATTTCGAACGCAATGAAATCGAAATCGGCAAGCCGGAGTTGACGATCCACCTTAAGTACTTCGAAGGCGAACCGGTGATTCGCGAAATCCAGCGCATTTCGACGCCCGGGTGCCGGATATATTCAGGCATCAAGGACCTGCCGCGCATCCGCAACGGTCTTGGCATTTCCATCCTGTCGACGCCGCGCGGCGTCATGTCGGACAACCGGGCCCGCGATGCGAACGTCGGTGGCGAAGTCTTGTGTAGCGTGATCTAGGGCGGAACCATGTCACGAATTGGCAAACTTCCTGTGAGGGTCCCGAGCGGCATCGACGTCGAGCTGTCGGGCCAGGACGTTTCGATCAAAGGGCCGAAGGGTGTGCTCAGTCTGACTCTGGTCGATGACGTCGAGGCCGTGCGCGAGGACGACAAGCTCTGGATCAACCTTCGGGCCGATACCCGGCGCGGACGCAACATGTGGGGCATGCAGCGCACGCTGGTGAACAACATGGTGACCGGCGTCTCCGAGGGTTTCTCTATCAGCCTCGAGATTCGCGGCACCGGCTATCGTGCCAAATTGCAGGGCCGGGAACTGATTCTCAGCCTTGGATACAGTCACGAGATTCGCTTCCCCATCCCCGAAGGCATTGAAATCAAATGCGAAACTCCGACCGCCATTGCGGTGTCGGGGATCGACCGCCAACGCGTCGGCCAAGTCGCGGCCGAGATCCGGGCGTTCCGCAAACCCGAACCCTACAAGGGTAAGGGGGTGCGTTACGTCGGCGAATATGTCTTCCGCAAGGAAGGAAAGAAGCAGTAGCTATGGCCGATTTTCGATCACTCTCAAAGCGGCGCAAGCGGCGCACCCGCGCGCGTCTGAAGAAAGTGGCGCACGGTCGGCCGCGGCTCAGTGTCCACCGCTCGCATCAGCACCTTTATGCGCAGATCATCGATGACGTCGCAGGCCGGACACTGGCCGCCGCATCGTCGCTGGAAAAAGATATGCGTGACTCGCTCAAGAACGGCAGCAACAAAGAAGCGGCGGCGGAAGTCGGCAGGAAGATTTCCGAACGGGCAAAGGCGGCTGGAATCGAGAAAGTGGTGTTCGACCGGGGCGAGTATCTGTTTCACGGACGCGTCAAGGCATTTGCCGAAGCGGCGCGCGAAGGCGGCCTGTCCTTCTAGGCCGGCATCCACACGGACAACTAGGAAATCAATCGAACATGGCGCGGCATACGGGAATGGACAGAGGCGAGAGCGAGTTCGTCGACAAGCTCGTCGGCATTAACCGTGTCGCCAAAGTTGTAAAAGGCGGACGGCGTTTTGGTTTTGCCGCCATCGTGGTGGCGGGCGATCAGCGCGGCCGCGTCGGCTTCGGCAAGGGCAAGGCGCGCGAAGTGCCTGAGGCCATCCGCAAGGCGACCGAGGCCGCCAAGCGCAACATGATTCGGGTGCCGCTGCGCGAAGGGCGTACGCTCCACCACGATACCGAGGGGCGCTACGGCGCCGGGCACGTGGTGCTGCGGACGGCACCGCCCGGAACTGGAATCATCGCCGGCGGGCCGATGCGCGCCATCTTCGAGACGCTCGGCGTACAGGATGTCGTGACCAAATCGATCGGCACCTCGAACCCGCACAATATGTTGAAGGCTACATTCGCCGCCCTTGAGAATATGATGTCGCCACGTTCGGTGGCGGCGCGCCGTAGCAAGAAGATCGGCGAGATACTTGGGCGCCGCAAGGGAGAGGGCGAAACGGCGGATACAGAGGCCGAGGCATGAGCGCGGAACAGAAAACCGTCATCGTAATCCAGACCGGCAGCCCGATTGGGCGCCGCGGCGATCAGCGCCAGACCCTGATCGGGCTTGGCCTCAACAAGATTGGCCGCACGCGCGAGCTAGAGGACACGGCCGCGGTGCGCGGCATGATAGACAAGGTAAGACATTTGGTGCGGGTCAAAGGCGAAGCGGCGGACTGACCCGAGTTTGCAATTGGGCAAGCGGCGCCGGCCCAACGGACGAGACGAATCATGAACCTCAATCAATTATCCGACCGCGACGGATCCAGGAAAGCGCGCAGCCGACCCGGCCGCGGCATGAGCGCGGGCCGAGGCAAGACCTCGGGGCGTGGCCATAAGGGCCAGAAATCGCGCTCGGGCGTCGCCATCAAGGGTTTCGAGGGCGGGCAAATGCCGATTACGCGGCGCCTGCCCAAGCGCGGCTTCCACAATATTTTTCGCAAGCGCCTGAGCGTCGTCAACGTCGGCCGCCTGCAGGCCGCGATCGATGCCGGCAAGCTCGATGCTGCCGTGACGGTGACGGCCGCGGTGCTGGTCGAAAGCGGACTCGTCCGGCGCGCCCTCGACGGGGTGCGGTTGCTCGGTCAGGGCGAGCTCTCGGCCAAGGTTACGGTCGAAGTGCACGGCGCGTCGAAGGCCGCCATTGCCGCGGTCGAAAAGGCGGGCGGCAAGATCACACTGCTGGCGCCGCCGCGGCGGGACAAGTCGACCAAAAAGGGCAGGGCGCCGAAATCCAAGTTCGCCGCCGGCGGCAACAAGGCGTCTCCGGCTCCCAAAGCCGGTTAGGCAGTCATGGCCTCGGCTGCTGAACAACTCGCCAGCAACATCAACCTCGGCGCCTTTGCCAAGGCGACGGACCTGAAGAAACGCCTCTGGTTCACGCTGGGGGCGCTCGTCATTTATCGCCTCGGCACCTACATCCCGATTCCGGGCATAGACCCGATCGTCATGCGGGACATCTTCCAGCAAAACCAAAGCGGAATTCTGGGAATGTTCGACGTCTTCGCGGGCGGCGCGCTGGGGCGGATGACGATTTTCGCTCTCAACATCCTTCCCTACATCTCAGCCTCGATCATCATGCAACTGTTGACCGCGGTGTCGCCCAAGTTCGAGGCGATGAAGAAGGAAGGCGAATCGGGGCGCAAAAAGATCAACCAGTACACCCGCTACGGCACCGTGGCGCTGGCGGCGTTGCAAGCGTGGGCGATTGCGGTTGGTCTCGAAAGTATGCAGACCTCGGCCGGTTCGGCCGTGTTCGATCCCGGGTTGTTCTTCCGTGTAACCACCGTCATCACGTTGACTGCGGGCACCGTTTTCCTGATGTGGCTGGGCGAACAGGTGACGGCGCGCGGGGTTGGCAACGGAATATCGCTGATAATCTTCGCCGGCATCGTCGCCAACTTGCCGACGGCGCTGGTAACGACGCTCGAACTCGGCCGTACCGGGGCGCTGTCTCCGGTCTTTATCCTGTTCATGATCGTGATGGTGGTGGCGGTAATTGCCTTTATCGTGTTCATCGAACGCGCTCAGCGGCGAATACTGGTGCAGTATCCCAAGCGCCAGATGGGCAACAAGATGTATGGCGGCGAAAGCTCCCACATCCCGCTCAAGCTCAATACCTCGGGCGTGATACCGGTGATCTTCGCGTCGTCGCTGCTGCTGCTGCCGATTACGCTGGCCAACTTTTCCGGTGCCGGCGGGCCGGATTGGCTGATCACGATTACCGCGTTGCTGGGGCGTGGACAGCCCGGGTATCTGCTGCTCTATGCGACGGGAATCGTATTCTTCTGTTTTTTCTATACTTCGATCGTGTTCAACCCTAACGATACCGCCGACAATCTGAAGAAATACGGCGGTTTCGTTCCCGGCATACGGCCGGGCAAGAACACGGCCGAGTTTCTCGATTTCGTCCTCACCCGCCTTACCGTGGTTGGATCGATCTATCTGGTCGCGGTCGCGGTCCTGCCGGAAATCCTGATATCGCGGTTCGCGGTACCGTTTTACTTCGGCGGAACGTCGCTGCTGATCGTGGTGACGGTATCGATGGACACGGTAACGCAGATTCAATCTCATCTGCTTGCCCATCAATACGAGGGCCTGATCAAGAAATCGAAATTGCGAGGCCACAATCGATGAACTTGATCCTGCTGGGCCCGCCAGGGGCCGGCAAGGGCACTCAGGCGCAGCGGCTTGTGGAAGCGCGCGGCATGGTGCAACTCTCCACCGGCGACATGCTGCGTGAGGCGATGACCACGGGCACCGAAATCGGCCGCCGTGCCAAGCCGATCTACGATGCCGGCGAACTGGTGCCCGACGAGATCGTCGTCGACCTGATTTCCGAGCGTCTCGAATCGCTGGCGCCGTGCCAGGGGTTCATCCTCGACGGGGTGCCGCGCAACGCGGCCCAGGCCGACGCGGTGGACCGGATGTTGAGGCAGAAGAAGCTGGCGCTCGATATTGTTATCGAGTTGCAGGTGGACGATGATTTTCTCGTCGAACGAGTAACCGGACGTTTCACCTGCGCCCGGTGCGGTGCCGGCTATCACGAACGCTTTCGTCGGCCCAAGGTCGAGGGCGTGTGCGACGCCTGCGGCAGTACGGAATTCGAGCGCCGCAGCGACGACAACGAAGAAGTCATGCGGGCCCGCTTGGAGGTCTATCATGACCAGACGGAGCCCCTGCGGGACTACTACCGGACCGCAGGGACCCTCAGGACCGTCAATGGCAGGGCCGATCCGGACGAAGTCGCGCGGCAGATCGAATTGATGCTCGAGGATGCGTGAAATGTTGACTTCGAGGGCCGAAATCATGATAATCCGGCCCGGTCGGGCGCATAGAAACTGCCAAATTTTCAACGGACGCGGGAGCCGCGGAGGCGGGTCGTGCGGCCCGTTTACGTGTCGATTGCCGGGCCCGGCCGTACGGTCCCAAATCTTTGAGGAGATGACAACGTGGCGCGGATAGCGGGTGTCAACATTCCGAGCGGCAAGCGCGTTGAAATTGCGCTGACCTACATTTTCGGCATCGGCCGCACCCGGGCGCGGAATATTCGCGAAAAGGCGGGGCTCGCGCCTGAGCGCCGGGTCAGCGACCTGACCGACGGCGAGGTGATCCAGATTCGCGAAATCATCGACCGGGACTATGTGGTCGAGGGCGAAGTTCGCCGCGAGACCTCGATGAATATCAAACGCCTGATGGATTTCGGTTGTTACCGCGGTCTGCGCCATCGTCGCCGCTTGCCGGTCCGTGGCCAGCGCACCCATACCAACGCAAGAACCCGCAAAGGGCCGGCGCGGCCGATCGCGGGCAGGAAGAAGACGGTCTGATCGCCATGGCAAAGGATACCCAGGCCCGTGTGCGCAAGCGCGAACGCAAGAACATCACGGCAGGCGTCGCCCACGTGAACGCGACCTACAACAACACCATGATTACGATTACCGATGCCCAGGGCAACGCGATTGCCTGGTCATCGGCGGGCCAGCAGGGGTTCCGGGGCTCGCGCAAGTCGACGCCCTATGCGGCCCAGGTAGCGGCCGCCGAAGCCGGGCGCAAGGCCCAGGAGCACGGCGTGAAGACACTTGAGGTCGAGGTCCGCGGCCCCGGGTCGGGCCGCGAATCCGCGCTCCGGTCGCTGCAGGCCGTGGGATTTACGATTACTTCGATTCGGGACGTGACACCCATTCCCCACAATGGATGCCGTCCACCAAAGCGCCGCCGCGTCTGAACTTTTGGGCGCGGGCCGGGAAATCCGGCCCGAACGCAAGCGGCAAGATCTAATTGGCGGCCCTGCGGCCGCATTCCGGGAACCGGTCCAAGAGGTAGATGGCTGTGGAAGTTATTCACAAAAATTGGAACGACTTGATCAAACCCAACCGGCTGGTGGTCGAGCCCGGCGCCGATCCGCAAAGGGTCGCGACGGTTGTGGCCGAACCGTTGGAACGGGGGTTCGGTCTGACGCTTGGCAATGCGCTGCGCCGCGTGTTGCTGTCGGCGCTGCAAGGGGCGGCGGTGACCTCGGTGCAGATCGACGGCGTGCTGCACGAATTCTCGTCGATCCCGGGCGTGCGCGAGGACGTGACCGATATCGTTCTCAACATCAAGGCGCTGGCGCTTCGGATGCACGGCGAGGGCCCCAAGCGCATGGTCCTCAAGGCCAAGGGTCCGGCCGAGGTCAGGGCCGGCGACATCGAGGCCGGCCACGATATCGAGATTCTCAATCCCGATCTGGTCATTTGCACGCTTGATGAGAAAGCCAACCTGTCGATGGAACTCACCGTCGGATCGGGCAAGGGCTATGTCTCGGCCCCGCTCGAATTGACCGAGGAATCTCCCATTGGACTGATCCCGGTCGATGCCGGCTACAGCCCGATCAAACGGGTCTCCTACAAGGTCGACAAGACCCGCGAGGGTCAGATTCTCGATTACGACAGGCTGATCATGCAGGTCGAGACCAACGGCACCCTCACGCCCGAGGACGCCGTTGCCTACGCCGCGCGCATCCTTCAGGACCAGTTCCAGTTGTTCATCAACTTCGAGGAGCCGCGCGCCGCGACCACCGAAGAAACGTCGATCGAACCCGAGTTTAACCCCAACCTGCTGCGCAAGGTCGAAGAGCTCGAACTGTCGGTCCGGTCCGCCAATTGCCTCAAGAACGACAACATCGTCTACATCGGCGATCTGATCCAGAAGTCCGAGGGCGAGATGCTGCGGACCCCCAATTTCGGTCGCAAATCGCTGAACGAAATCAAGGAAGTGTTGGCGCAGATGGGCCTGCACCTTGGTATGGAAGTCCCGAGCTGGCCGCCCGAGAACATCGAGGAAATGGCCAAAAAGCTCGACGACAATTTCTAGGCACGCGTTCCGCGTCCGACCGGAGTCTCCACCATGCGCCACCGCAAAAAGGGCCGCCGCCTCAGCCGCACCAGCGCCCACCGCAAGGCGATGTTCGCCAACATGGCGGCCGCGCTGATCAAGCACGAACAGATCGAAACGACTCTGCCCAAGGCCAAGGAACTGCGCCCTATCGTCGACAAGCTGGTCACACTGGGGAAACGCGGCGGCCTTCATGCCCGGCGTCAGGCACTGTCGCAGATTCAGGACCGCGCCCTGGTGGACAAGCTCTTTACCGCGCTTTCCGAACGCTATGCCGACCGGCCGGGCGGCTATACGCGGGTTCTGCGCGCCGGCTTCCGCTATGGCGATTCGGCGCCAATGGCGGTGATCGAACTGGTCGACCGCGACGAGGACGCCAAGGGCCTCGATTCGGGCCCGATCCAGTTCGGCGACGACGACGATCAGGAAGAAGCCGCCGCCGGCTGACCGCCACTCCGCCTGCGGCCGTCCGAACCCATCCGGCCCTCCAGGCGCCGGTGTCCGCCGCCCGGTGAACAGGCTAAGCTAGGGCTATGACGGCGCGGCAGTTCACAAGCTCCGACCCCGCCTCTCCGCGCCGCATGCGTGCGTGCGCGGCCGCGGTGGTGGCGATGGTGGTGCTGACAGGAGGGTCCGGCGCCGCCGCCGCACAAGAGCGCGTCGTCCCCGAATCCGAAGTCCAGATTCAGTATTCGTTCGCGCCCCTTGTCCGCAAGGTCGCGCCCGCTGTGGTCAACGTGTTCACGCGCACGCTGGTGCGCTCGGTCGAGCGCTCGCCGCTGTTCAACGATCCCCTGTTCCGGCGTTTCTTCGGCGACGATTTCTTCGGCCCCAACCCTCCACGCCAACGCATGCAAAGCTCGCTCGGGTCGGGCGTCATCATCAGGGCTGACGGCCTGGTGGTGACCAACAATCACGTTATTGCAGGCTCGGACGAAATCATCGTCGCCCTGGCCGACCGGCGCGAGTTTCCGGCCGATATCGTTCTGGCCGACGAGCGCACCGATCTTGCGGTGCTGCGAATCGATACCGCGGGCGAGGCGCTGCCCGCACTCGAATTCATGGATTCGGACGATCTTGAGGTTGGCGACCTGGTGCTGGCGATCGGCAATCCGTTCGGCGTCGGGCAGACGGTGACCAGCGGCATCATTTCGGCGCTGGCGCGCACTCAGGTCGGGATCACCGACTTTCAGTTCTTCATCCAGACAGATGCCGCCATCAATCCCGGCAACTCCGGCGGCGCGCTGGTGACCATGGACGGGCGCCTCGCGGGCGTAAACACCGCGATCTTCTCGCGCTCCGGCGGTTCGATCGGAATCGGATTCGCGATCCCTTCCAACATGGCAGCCTCGGTGGTGGCGAGCGCGACCACGACCGGGCGCGTGCAGCGGCCCTGGTTGGGTGCCGGCGGGCAGGAGGTGGATTCGGACCTCGCCGGCTCGCTTGGACTCGAACGGCCGGGTGGTGTGCTGATAAACAAGATCTACCCTGGCGGTCCGGCCGAGCGGGCCGGACTGCATGTCGGCGACGTGATTCGCCGCGTCGGCGGTCTCGAGGTCAACGATCCGCAAGGTCTCAATTACCGGGTCGCCATCGGCGTCATCGGTGAATCGGCGGCGCTCGATGTGCTACGGCGGGGTGTGCTGCTGACCCTGTCGATCGACCTGTCGGTGCCGCCGGAGGATCCGCCTCGTAACGTGACCGATGTCAGCGGGCCCAATCCGATTGCTGGCGCGCGCATTGCCAACCTGTCGCCGGCGCTGGCCGAAGAACTGGGTCTGGACAGCATCGCCATGTCGCGCGGCGTAATCGTGCTCGGAGTCGCCCCGCGCAGTAACGCCAATCGCATCCGGCTGCGGCAAGGCGACGTGTTCGTCCGCGTCAACGACCGCAATATCCGAACCATCGAAGACCTTACCGTGGCCATGCGCGCCGCCCGCGAATGGAACATCACGGTGCACCGCGGCAATCAGGATATCAACTTCACGGTGGGCGGGTGAGCCTGTTCGAGGCGGCCGGACTCGACGCGGGTGCGCCGCACCCGCTCGCCGACCGCCTGCGGCCGCGCACCCTCGGCGAGGTGCTGGGACAGGATCATTTGCTCGGACCGGACGGGCCGCTCGGCCTGATGATCGGCGCCGGCCGGCTGGCCTCACTGATCCTGTGGGGCCCGCCGGGCAGCGGCAAGACGACCATCGCGCGGTTGCTGGCCGAAGCGGTGGCGCTGGATTTTGTGCAACTCTCGGCGGTGTTTTCCGGCGTTGCCGATGTGCGCAAGGCAATCGAGGCTGCGCGCGCACGGCGGCTTGCGGGCCGCGGCACGCTTTTGTTCGTCGATGAAATTCATCGCTTCAACCGGGCTCAGCAGGATGGCTTCTTGCCTGTTGTCGAGGACGGAACCATCATTCTGGTCGGCGCCACCACCGAAAACCCGTCCTTCGAACTGAATGCGGCGTTGCTGTCGCGCTGTCAGGTGCTTCTGTTGCAGCGCCTTGACGACACGGCGCTGGAAACGTTGATTGCGCGCGCCGAGGACCTGCTTAAGCGACCCCTGCCGCTCGAAAGCGGGGCCCGGTCGGCGCTGATCGGTATGGCCGACGGCGACGGACGTTATGTTCTCAATCTTGCCGAGGACCTGTTCGCAATTGACGCACCGGCGCCGCTCGACACCGAAGCGCTGGTGGCGGCGGTTCAGCGCCGCGCCCCGCTATACGACAAGACCCAAGAAGGGCACTACAATCTGATCAGCGCGCTGCACAAATCCTTGCGCGGCTCGGATGCCGATGCCAGCCTCTACTGGCTGGCGCGCATGCTGGCGGGTGGCGAGAGCCCGCTCTATATCGTCCGCCGCCTGGTACGGTTCGCCGTCGAGGACATCGGCCTTGCCGATCCACGGGCGGTCGAGCAGGCGCTGGCGGCGAAAGATGCCTACGACTTCCTGGGCTCGCCCGAAGGCGAACTCGCCATTGCCCAGGCAGTGGTCTATCTCGCCACCGCACCCAAATCGAACGCCGTCTATCGCGCCCACCGCGCGGCGTCGCAGGCCGCCGCCGAATCCGGGTCGCTGATGCCGCCCAAACACATCCTCAATGCGCCGACCCGCATGATGAAGGAACTGGGATACGGCGAAGGATACGAATACGACCACGATGCCCCCGCCGGTTTTTCCGGCCAGAGCTATTTCCCGGACGGGTTCGAGCGCGCGGAGTATTACTGCCCCCGCGAGACCGGCTTCGAGCGCGAGATCGCCAAGCGCCTGGAATACTGGAAACGTATGCGCGCGAAACGCGGAACCGGCGGTTCGCAATGACAGTCCGGAGTCAGCCAGGCGCGGGGTCCGCATGAAGGTTCTTTTCGCGATTGCGGTCGGCGGCGCTGTCGGGGCACTCGGCCGCCATTCGGTGGGCATGTTGACGCTGCGCTGGCTCGGGGCCGGGTTCCCCTACGGCACGTTGACGGTCAATGTGCTGGGCTCGTTCCTGATGGGGGCGCTGATCGAGGTGATGGCGCTGCGCTGGAGCGTCGGTCCCGAAGTGCGGGCGCTATTGTCGGTCGGCGTTCTTGGCGGCTTCACCACGTTCTCGACGTTTTCGCTCGACTTCGTGGTCCTGGTCGAGCGCGGGCAGCTTGGCACGGCGCTCGGCTATGCGGCGTTGTCGTTTTCATTGTCGATCTTGGGTCTGTTCGCCGGTCTTTGGCTGTTTCGCACCATCCTCGCATGAGCGGGCCCGAGAAGCGCACCGTTACCGGGGACGAAGCCGGAATTCGCCTCGACCGGTGGTTCAGGCGTCATTACCCCGATCTGCCGCACGGCCGTCTCGAACAATTGCTGCGCAAGGGTCAGATACGACTCGACGGCGCACGCACCCGGGCGAACGCGCGCCTCGCAGCGGGACAATCGATCCGGGTGCCGCCGCTTGGCGCGGGCCGGGCGAGCCCGCCGCGCAAGATACCGCCGGCGGCCGTCTCCGAGGCCGATGCGGCGGCGATCCAAGCGACGGTCCTGCACCGGGACGCAACCGTCATCGTTCTCAACAAGCCGCCCGGTCTCGCCGTCCAGGGCGGCACCAACATCCGCCGCCACCTGGACGCGATGCTCGACGCTTTGCAATTCGGCGCCGCCGAGCGGCCGCGGCTGGTCCATCGCCTCGACAAGGACACCAGCGGATGTCTGGTGCTGGCGCGCCAGGCCGCCGCCGCCGCTGCGCTTGGCCGCGCCTTCCGCAGCCGCGCGGTGCGCAAGATCTACTGGGGCCTGGTCGCCGGGCACCCGAAACCGCCGCGCGGGCAAATCGACGCGCCGCTGGGCAAGGCGGCGGTTGGCGGGCGGGAAAAAATGACCCCCGGAACCGGGCGCGCGGCACTCACCCTCTACCGCACCCTCGAGCGCGCCGGGCCTCGCGCCTGGCTTGAACTCGAACCCCGCACCGGTCGGACTCACCAGTTGCGGGCCCATTGCGCCCACTTGGGAACCCCGATTCTGGGCGATGGCAAATACGGCGGCCGGGCGGCGTTTCCCGCCATTTCCAGGCTGCCGCAGGGGCTCTATCTTCACGCCCGTACCATCGAGTTTCCCCACCCCGATGGCGGCAAACTTGTGGTGACGGCGCCGCCGCCGGCGGCCATGGTGGAGGCCCTTCGGCTGCTGGGCTTTAGCGCCGCGGATTAGGCCGCCGCGCCCCTTGCGCCCGGGCGAACCGTGCAAGTACCCTCGCCCCTCAAATCGTTTGAACGGCACCGGACCGGCGGGGGGCCGGGACCTGCCAAGGGGACATGTACCCGTGACCGAAGACGTCCGCCGCAAGCTGACGACCATCCTTTGTGCCGACGTCAAGGGCTACAGCCGCCTGATGGGCGTCGACGAAGTCGGCACGCTAGCCACTCTCAAAGATTACCGCGGGGCGATGGGACGGTTGATCGAGCGTCACCGTGGCCGCGTCGTCAATGTCGTCGGCGATGGCCTGATGGCGGAATTCGACAGCGTCGTCGAGGCGGTGACGGCAGCGGCTGAAATCCAGACCGAACTTGCCACCCGCAACCACGATCGGCCGGCCGACCGGCGGATGGAATTCCGCATCGGCATTAACCTCGGCGACGTCATCGTCGATGGCGACGATTTGTATGGCGAAGGCGTCAATATCGCCGCCCGTCTTGAGGGCCTCGCCGAAGCGGGCGGCATCTGCGTCTCGGGAACGGTCTACGATCAGGTCAAGAACAAACTGTCGATCGGGTTCGATTTCCTGGGCGATCAGGACGTGAAAAACATCGCCGATCATATCCCGGTCTATCGCGTTCACTTCGGCGGCGAGTCAAAACGCGATGATTCGCCGCGAAGCTCGGCCGCACCGGCTTCGCCGGCAGGGTCCGGCGACGCCCCGATGCTGTCGCCGAAGACTCAGAAACTTGGGCTTACGCTTGGCGCGGTCGCGATCTTCTTATTTCTTATCAACGTGTTCTCAGGGCTCGACGACATCTGGTTCCACTGGCCGGTGCTGGTCCTCGGTCTGGTGTTCGGACTTGCCTGGGTCCGCGAACACGGCGGCGAATCGCGCCACGCCTTCCGTCAGCGCTATCGGAAGCTCGCCATTCCGCTCGGCGCACTCGCCGTCTTTTTCATTCTACTCAATGTATTCTCGGGGACCGGCTACTCAATGTATTCTCGGGGACCGGCGCAACTTGGTTTCTCTGGCCGGTCTTGGTCATCGGTCTGATCGTCGGGCTCATCTGGTATCGCGATCACGGCGGCGCATCGCACCCTGCCTTCCGTCACCGCGAACTGAAGTTCGGCGATTTGCCCGGCGGGACCGTGTTCGAAAAAGACATCCGTATGTTCGGCGAGGTCAAGGGCGGTGCCACCGTAAAATCCGGTGTTTCGCTCAAACTGACCGGCGAAATCAAGGGCGACCTCACCCTCGAACCGGGCTCGTCGGTCACCATGCTTGGGAGGATCAAGGGCGACGTCATCGATTACGGCGGCGAACTGAATCATATCGGCGAGATTCGGGGCACGCGCCGGACCGCCTGACCGGGGGCCGGTATTTTTCTAGCCGCGGCCGCGGTAGGGGGCGACGCCCTGGTCCGGCAGCCACAGGCCGTCAGGTGGCGGAGCGCTCTGGTAGAACACATCGATCGGAATGCCGCCGCGCGGAAAAAAATAACCGCCGATCCGCAGCCACGTCGGCGCGATCTCCTTTTCCAGGCGCTTGGCGATTGTCACTGTGCAGTCTTCGTGAAAGGCGCCGTGGTTGCGGAACGAACCCAGATAGAGCTTCAGCGATTTGCTCTCCACCAGCCACTCGCCGGGTGCATAGTCGATGACCAGATGAGCGAAATCGGGTTGGCCGGTAATCGGGCAAAGGCTGGTAAATTCGGAGCAGGTAAAGCGCACGAGATACAGCGTTCCGGCCTGCGGGTTGGAGACCCGCTCCAGGGTGGCGGCCTCGGGCGAGGCCGCCAGGTCGGCTGCTTGGCCGAGCTGGGTCAGGGTTTCGTCGGGCACGCGGTCCTCCCCATGGGTTGCGCCCGATATACCATGAAAACCGGCGCCAGCCTCAGGGCGAACCCATAGCGGGCGGCAACGCGAGGACGGGCGAAATGTATGTTAACCCCTAAAGTGTTCCCGGCGCCCTACGGAAACCGCAGGACGCCGGAGAACTTTGCCGCGACGCTCCGGGGGGATTAGAACACGCCGCAGCAATTCGTTGCTTTACCTAGGCAAAGCCAGAAGACAGCTAAAATCGCTTTGACCGTCTTCTATTATGCATGCTTGCCGATGACTTTTTGTTATAGACGCCGCCGCGGAGCCCGTCGTGTGGCATAATGTCGCACTGCACAACGGTTCGGGACGCTGCGGATGCCATCAAATTCGCCCCTCCGCCTGGTTGTATTCGACTGCGACGGTACCCTGGTCGATAGCCAGCGCACCATCGTCGCGGCGATGGCGAAGGCGTTTGAGTCTGAGAATTTACTACCGCCGGGTGCCGGCGCCGTTCGCCGCGTGATCGGACTTTCCCTGCACGACGCGGTGGCGCATCTCGCGCCCGGACATGACTCGGACCGCTACGAACGTCTGGTCGCCACCTATCGCAGCACCCACCCGCAGGCCCTGGCCGATCACGCCGGCAGCGAGGCAGCCTATCCCGGTGCCCGCGACAGCCTCCAGGCATTGGCGCGCGCCGGGTACGTGCTGGGTGTCGCCACCGGCAAGGGCCGCCGGGGCCTGGTCGCGACCCTTGAGCGCCACCGGCTGGATGGCTTTTTTGCCACTTTGCAGACGGCCGATTTCAACGCCGGCAAACCGCACCCGGAAATGCTCTGCCGTGCCATGGACGAAACCGGGATAGGCCCGCATGAAACCGTGTTCGTGGGCGATTCGGTCTACGATATGGAAATGGCGGTCAACGCTGGCGTCGCCGGAATTGGCGTTTCGTGGGGCTACCATCCACCGGCCGACCTGCGCCGCGCGGGCGCCGGAGGTATTGCAAAGACCTTTGCCGGCCTGCCCGGTTTGGTTCAACAAACAATGGATTCAACAGCATGAAGATACGCACCGTCGCCGGCGCAGACCGAACGCGGCATCGGCGGTGCCATCCGCGGAATCGGGCGCTCCATCGGCCGTACTCTCGGCGGCGGCAACGAGAAGGGCAACGGCGGCCATTCGATCCCATGATGTCAGCCGGTAACGCGAGGATAGCTTTTTGATTGTGTTCGATTCTTTTCGATGGTTAGTCTTTATTCCCGCGTCTCCGAACGCCGGTACTGGATCACGGACGAGACCCTTGCCGGTTTTCGCCCGGCCTTTCCGGCGGCGCTGAATCCTGGCGCGAACATCCCCATATGCTAGCGTGAATCCCGCACCAGTCTGGCCGGTGTGGAAGTTTCTCTTTGGGTCCGGGCGATAGATGCGGATCGGATACATCGTTGCCGCCGTGGCGGCGTTTGTCGTGCTTGTGCTTGGCGGTATTGCCGTCTTCCTCGCGAGCGTCGACCTCGAACGCTATCGTGCCCTGGCCGAAGAGGCGTTAACCGCCGCCGCCGGACGCAGCGTGACGATCGGCGGCGACATCGGGATTGCGTTTTCGTTGCGTCCGGCGATCATGGCGCGCGACGTACACCTTGCCAACACTCATTGGGGCCAGGCGCCGAAACTTGTGCGAATCGGCGAGGCCACGGTTCAGTTCCGTCTTCTGCCGCTGATGCGCGGCGACCTCGTGATCGACAGCATTGCAATCGAAGACGTCGCGGTTCATCTCGAAACCGATGCTGCCGGCCGCCGCAACTGGGATCTCGATGCGGGGGCGGAAGACACACGGCCGCCGCTGCCCGACGTGATCGCGGTGCGCGGACTGGCGGTGACCTACCGCGGTGGCGCCGGCGCCGCCGCGCCGCGCCTCCAACTGCGCCTGGTGACGATTGCGATTGGCGACGGCGCGGCCCCGATCGGGATCGAGGCCGAGGCTTTGGTTCATGCACAAGCATTTGAAATCATAGCGAAAATACCGTCCGCCACCGATCTGATAGCAAATCGTGCGGGGGTGGTGAACGCACGAATCGAAAGTCCGGCATTTCGCCTGACGGCGGCCGGCCGGCTCGGGGCACCCTTGGACCTTGGCGATTTCGATATTGCGCTGTCGGCCGAGGGTGCCGACGCGGCGCGCCTTGCCCGTCTCGCCGGGTTCGAATTGTCGCCCGGACTTGGTTTCGCCGCGGTGGCCCAACTCGCCGGCAGTGTGGAGGCGATGGAACTGACCGGACTGCGGGCGCGTATCGGGTCGAGCGACGTGTCGGGCAGCATCGGCGCCGATTGGCGCGGCGCCCGGTTGCGCGTGCAATTCGATCTCGCTTCGCGGCTGATCGACGCCGAACAACTATTGTCGAGCGCGACGCCAGCTGAAGCGATCCTGTTCTGGCCGTTGGACCGGGTGCTGCCAACCGGTTTGATGGAACGAGCCGACGGCGATCTTCGTTTCCGTGCCGATCGGGTGCAGGTGCCGGGCACCGCAATCGAAGATGTCTCTCTGGGCGCAAACATCGACGCAGGCGCGCTTCGGATCGAGATCGAAAAGGCGGCGATTGCCGGGGCCGTGATCGGCGGCACAGTGTCGCGGACGGGGGAGGGGGACTCGTGGTCGCTTGCCCTTTCGGTCGCTGCGCTCGATCCTGCCGTTCTGGGTGTGCCGCGCGACTGGCCCGGGCTGATCGTGCCGGCGTTCGATGCGGAACTTTCTTTGAGCGCGTCTGGAACAACGCCCGAGGCGTTGTTGCGGTCGCTCGCCGGCACCGTGTTGCTTACGGCGCGGCCCACCGCGGAGTCTGCGCCTGGCGCGGTCAGGCTGGTCCCGGGCCGTCTCGGCCTCGAGATTGCAGCCGCTGGCGGCGACATTCTATTCGAGAGCGAGGGGGCGCTATTCGAGGGCGAGGGGGCGCTGCCGGGCCTGCCGCTTCGCCTTTCGGGGCGGACCGGCGGCGTCGCCGCCCCTCTCGATACCGCTGGCGCAATCCCGCTCGAGGCCATTCTTGAGGTTCCCGGCACAACCCTGCGGCTGCACGGCGCGCTCGGAGGTGCGCAGCTCGAAGGGGCGGCCTTTGCCTTCGACCTGCAAAGCGACGATCCGGCGCCGGTGATAGCGCTGGCAGGCTTCAACGCGCCCGCACCAGTGGCCGCGCCAGTGACGGCAGTTGGCCGGATCCGGTTCGGCGACAGTTCCGTGTTCCTGACCGGCGCCGCGGTCGAATATGGGTCCACCGATCTCGCCGGCGATGTTGACTTTACTTGGGGCGGGGCCCGGCCCCGTTTCGGCGCGGTCATCGAATCGGATGTTCTCGATCTCGACGCCATCATGGACGTTGCCGGGAGCGCGGTCGGCGGCGGGAACGCTCCGGATGGGGCCGCGTGGCCGATCGAAACCCTTGCCCGCGAAGTGGCCGCGTTCGACGGCGAACTCCGGTTGCGGGCGGAACGGGTGCGTGCCGCCGGGCGCGAAGCCCGCGCAATCGAATTTGAAATGTCCCTCAATCGGGGTCGCCTCGACATCCCGGCGTTCGCGGGTGTGATCGAAGGGATCGCGATCGCCGGTCGCGGGCGCATCGAATCGGCCGACACGATTCCGGCGCTGAGCGTTTCGCTGGAGACGGTGAATGCCGACTTCACACCGGTTCTGCGGCTTCTCGGCGTGCCCGATTCCCTCACGTTATCCGGGCGGGCACGGGCGCAATTGAGTTTTCAGGGGCGCGAGGCGGCCGAATTGCTGGCCTCGGTCCGCGGCACCGTGGAAGTGCATGACGGCCGCCTTGGATGGGCGGACGGGCACGGTCTCGAAGCCGCCATCAGCGAGATGTCCGCCGAGATGACGCCGCTGGCGCTGCGCATCGAGGGGCGGGGACAATTCCGGGGCGAAGGCCTCGAAACCAGTCTGCGCCTGCCGTCGCTCGCCGCGTGGGCCACAGGCTTACCGTTTCCGATCTCCGGTTCGTTCCGGCTCGGCAACGTTACCGGTGAGGGCAGCGGCTCGCTTGCGGCCTTTCCCGAGAGCGGCGCGTTCGGTGGATCGTTCCACGTCGAAGGACCGGACCTTGCCGCTGCGGCGGCGCTGGCCGGTACCACGGTCCCGGTGGCGCAACCTTTTTCGGTTTCGGCCGGGGTTAGCCGGCAGGACATGCGGATTCAGTTTTCCGGCGTGGACGCCCGTCTCGGTGGCAGCGATCTCTCGGGCACCATCGTAATCGAGCGCGGCGGCGACCTGCCGCGCATCGATGCGACTGTTGCATCGCGGGTTCTCGATCTCGATTCGCTTTTTCCCGGCCTTGCGCCCAACGGTGATGATGATGACGGCGAGGGCGCGGAAGCCGAGCCCGGCCCCCGGGTCTTCCCGGAGACCCCTTTGCCGCTTGCGCTCTGGTGGCAGGCCGAAGGCACGATTGAGGCCGGTATCGCGGCGATGCGCTTGCGCGGCACCGACATCGTCGGCCTTTCCCTCGCTGCAAGCCTCAAAACCGGCGTGCTCGACATCGGCAAACTGGATTTTCGAGTCGGAGACGGTGCAATCGGCGTCGCCGGGGCGCTGGCGGCGCGCGATCCCGAACTGGTGCTGCGGCTCGAGTTTGCGGGGGAACGCCTCGACAGCGCCGGGCTGCTACGCATCGTCGGCGCCCAACCCTATCTGGAAGCGCCGATGGAACTTGCCGCTAAACTTGACGGGCGCGGCGCGACGGCGCGGGCGCTCGCCGCCAGCCTCAACGGGAACGTGCGCGGTGTGGTCGGCGCGGGAACCCTTCACGAAACCGACTATCTTTTGTTCGAGGGTGGATTGCTTCGCCAGGTGGCCCCCTTCATCTCCAATCTTGACAGCGCCAGCATTAACTGCGCGGTCGCCGACTGGACGGTCGAGGGCGGCGTCGCCTCGACCGAGGCGTTGCTGCTCGACACGCAGCGGATGAGCCTGTTGGGGCGGGGTAGCCTCGATCTCGGGAAGGAAACTTTCGATATGATTCTAACGCCGCGCCCGAAGGAACTCCGGCTGCTCGACCTCGCGGTGCCGGTCCATCTCGGCGGCACCTTCCGCGATCCGACGATTGAACCGACGCCCGCGGGCCTCGGCAAGAAAGTGCTGACGACACTGGGGGCGCTGGTCAATCCGCTGGTGCTGCTGGTGCCGGTAATCGAGGCGGTAACCGCCGAACGCAACCCGTGCGTGGCGGCGATGGCGGGCGACCCGGCGCAAGAATCAGAGACCCAGGGCGGGGCCGTCGGCGATGTCATTCGCGGCATCGGCCGCACCATCGACCGCGCGTTGGGTAACCCATGACCCGGCGCATCTACAAAAAGGCCGAGGCGGTTGACGAAGGCGACCGGCACACGGTTTGCCTCGACGGCAAGGCCTTGCGCACCCCGGCGGGCCAGCCGCTGGACCTTCTCGGCCGCGCGCTTTCAGAAGCCGTCGCCGCGGAATGGTCAGCGCAAGAGGGCGAAATCCTCCCTGAAACCATGCCGCTGATGCGGCTCGCCTGCACCGCCCTCGACAACGTCGCGCAGGCGCGCAGCGGCGTCGTGGATGAGGTTGCGGCTTTTGCCGAGTCCGATCTGTTATGCCACCGTGCCGAAGCTCCCGGCGAACTGGCGCAGAAACAGCACACCGCCTGGCAGCCGTGGCTCGATTGGGCCGAACGAACCTTCGGCGCACGCCTCGCCGTGACCGAGGGGGTGATCCCCGTGGCGCAGGATGAAGACGCGCAAACGGCGCTGCGCGCCGCCGTTGCCGCCTGCGATACCTGGCAGCTTACGGCGCTTCGCAGCCTGGTACAGATTTCGGGCTCGCTGGTGCTGGCGCTCGCGGTGTTGCGCGGGGCCTGCGGCGTGGACGATGCCTGGGCGCTCTCGCGTCTCGAGGAGGACCACCAGACCGCACGCTGGGGCGAAGACGCCGAGGCGGCGGCGGCGGCGACCCGGCGGCGCGACTTCGAGGCCGCCGCCCGGTTTCTGGCTCTACTTTCCGCCTGAGAACCGCCTGAATACCGCTTGGGGACCGCCCAAGGGCCGGCGCTCGCGTCCCGCCGCGGGCGCCCCCGCCTGTTGCCGCTGGTGCGCGCCGCCATCCTTGGCTAGGTTTCCGGCACGACTTTCGCGCGCCGTCCCCCCGGAGAGCCTTAAATGCAACACATCATCCGTGCCCTCGAAGAGAAACGGGCCGCCGCTCACGTCGGCGGGGGCGAGCGCCGCATCGACGCCCAGCACGCCAAGGGCAAACTGACTGCGCGCGAACGCCTCGAAGTGCTGCTCGATCCGGGCTCGTTCGAGGAGTTCGACATGTTCGTCGAACACCGCAACAGCGATTTCGGCATGGCCGATCAAAAAGTGCCCGGCGACGGCGTGGTGACCGGATACGGCACCATCAACGGGCGCATCGTGTTCGTGTTCAGCCAGGATTTCACCGTGTTCGGGGGTTCGTTGTCGGAAACCCACGCCGAAAAGATCTGCAAGATCATGGATCAGGCGATGAACGTCGGCGCACCGGTAATTGGCCTCAACGATTCGGGCGGCGCGCGCATCCAGGAAGGGGTCGCCTCGCTGGCCGGTTACGCCGACGTGTTCCAGCGCACGATCATGAGCTCAGGCGTGGTGCCGCAGATTTCGGTCATCATGGGCCCGTGCGCGGGCGGGGCGGTCTATGCCCCGGCGATGACGGATTTTATTTTCATGGTCAAGGACACGTCGTACATGTTCGTGACCGGCCCCGACGTGGTCAAAACAGTGACCCACGAAGTGGTCACCCACGAAGAGCTTGGCGGTGCCGTCACCCACACCAGTAAATCGTCGGTCGCCGATCTCGCCTTTGAAAACGATGTCGACACGCTGGTTCAGGTGCGGCGCCTGTTCGATTTCCTGCCGCTTTCCAATCGCGAGGCGCCGCCGGTGCGGCCGACCGAAGACCCGGTGGACCGGGTGGAAGAGTCTCTCGATTCGCTGGTGCCGGCCGACCCGGCCAAGCCCTACGACATCAAGGAGCTGATCGAGAAAGTCGTGGACGAAGGAGACTTTTTCGAGATTCAACCCGATTTCGCCAAGAACATCGTCGTCGGGTTCGCGCGCATGGGCGGCCACCCGGTCGGCGTGGTGGCGAACCAGCCATTGGTGCTGGCCGGATGCCTGGATATCGATTCAAGCCGCAAGGCGGCGCGGTTCGTGCGTTTCTGCGACTGCTTCAACATCCCCATCGTCACCTTCGTCGATGTGCCCGGCTTCCTGCCCGGCACGGCGCAGGAATACGGCGGCATCATCAAGCACGGGTCGAAACTCCTGTTCGCTTTCGGCGAGGCGACGGTGCCCAAAGTGACGTTGATTACGCGCAAGGCCTATGGCGGCGCCTACGATGTCATGAGTTCGAAACATTTGCGCGGCGACATCAACTACGCCTGGCCCTCGGCCGAGATCGCGGTGATGGGGCCCAAGGGCGCGGTCGAGATCATCTTCCGCGATGAACTCGGCGACGACAAAAAGATCGAGGCGCGCACCGAGGAATACCGCGCCCGCTTTGCCAACCCGTTCATCGCCGGGCACCGCGGATTCATCGACGACGTGATCATGCCGCGCGACACCCGCGTCCGCCTCTGCCGCGCGCTCGCCATGCTGCGCAACAAGAAACTCGAAAACCCCTGGAAGAAGCACGACAACATCCCGTTGTAGGTGGCACGAACCTGCGCCTGCGACCGTAACCTGTGAGGCAAATCCGGGAGTCCCTTTCCGTTTCTGACTTCAAATAGTTGCGCATTTTTCCGGTGGTTCGTGTCGCAACCGTGTTGAAAACAAAGTGCGATGCCCAAGACTTCAATCAGGCGATGGCCCCGATTAAGGTAGGTCGAACGATCTAATTCGCATTCAAGCCGAATTCTCGGCTGAGGAGTTTCCGTTTCCAGCGGCTCTCCATCTCATCGAGAGCGTCAGATCCGGCAGATGACGACGCCACTTCAAGTACGGTCACCTGATAGTCTGCGGCGGGCACCTCCTGCATCCTTCGGTTTCCGCCATGCCCGTCGGCGATGTATTCTTCCCAACGTCCCCAAAAACCCGCTGCACCTCTCGCTGAACCGACATATTGTTTGCCCGTGTCAGGGCAAGTCAGCAAGTAAACACCACCAACTGACGACAGCACCTCTCTCCAGGATAATGGCACTGTGGCTAGACCGCTTAGTCTATCGCAAATATCGTGGAATCCTGGAAAGGGTGGCTCGTCAACAGAACGCCGGATCTCGATGACAGCCTTGTCCTGATTCCGTGCCAATTGGACCCAGGCACGATAGGCGTCACCCCATTCGACGATGAGGCGACCTCGATACTCGGCGAGTTCTTGCGCCATTGCCAAGTCGTAGAGATGAAGTCCGCCTACGTCCTTGCCCGAGATCGGATCAAGTAATCCCGGTGCTGCCGTTCCCACTCCGTTTACTGCGTACAGGCCGACGAACAATGTCTCGTTCAATGGCGTAGCCACAAAACTCGCTAGCAATCGCGCACCCTCGAAAACAGCTCGTCTTTGGATACTTTGGTAAAGCTCAAGCCGCCCGTCGGCGGCGCGCCAGAGTTGATACGGTGTAGGCCGCCCCCTGCGACGAGTAGCCTTGTGCCGCACTAACTTGACGTCTGTTGGATACAGACCTTCGTCGCGGAGGAGGCAATTAAATCTGATCATATTTGCCTGGAGATAATACCCGCCAGCAGCCTACAGATGGAACCCAGACTCCCACCGTTACCGAACGCCCGCGCCTCGACGGATCCCATGGGACGCTTCGGGGCTGTCTTGAGGCACCAGACGGGCCTCGAAGCTCCGCGCCCGGTGATCTCTACCCCGAAAACCCTTATCTCAAGCCAAAAATTACATATCGAAAGAAGCCTTGCGACAGGTAATTACATTATGTAATATGGGCAAATCATGAACCATCCCGAGGCCATTTCCAGCTTTGCCGACGTGATAGACCTGTGGCCCTCGGCCGAGGCGCTGGCCGGCGATATCGGCGTCCGGCCGGGCCTGCCGCCGGTGTGGAAGCACCGGCGCGCAATTCCGTCCAAACACTGGCTCGCCGTTGCCGAAGCCGCGGCCCAGCGCGGTATCGCCGGCGTGACCGTCGATGCCCTGGCGGCGCTGGCGGCCGACACCAGGACCGGCGCGCGGCCCCGTGAACGGGCTCGGCGATTCGCCCCGGAGACCGCACTCCGCACCACGCCCCCGTTCGAGAACATCCTGATCGCCAACCGCGGCGAAATCGCCTGCCGCATCATCGCAACCGCGCGGCGTCTCGGGATCCGGACCGTCGCGGTCTATTCCGAGGCCGATGCCAGCGCCCGGCACGTAGACCTCGCCGACGAGGCGGTGGCAATCGGCCCGGCACCGGCCGCCGAGAGCTACCTCGTCGCCGACCGGATACTCGAGGCCGCACGTCAAACCGGCGCCCAGGCCCTGCACCCGGGCTATGGGTTTTTGTCGGAGAATGCGGACTTCGTCCGGGCCGTCGAAACCGCCGGGATCGCCTTCGTGGGGCCGGGTGCCGACGCCATTGCGGCGATGGGCGACAAGATCGAATCGAAACGGCTGGCGAAAAAGGCCGGCGTCGACACCATCCCCGGCTCCGAGGGCGCGATTGCCGACGCCGAGGCGGCCCAGCACGCCGCCCGCGCGATCGGCTATCCGGTGATGATCAAGGCCTCCGCCGGCGGTGGCGGCAAAGGCCTGCGGGTGGCCGCCACCGACGCCGAGGTTCGCGAAGGCTTCGAGCGCGCGGTGTCCGAGGCGCGTTCCAGTTTCGGCGATGACCGCGTGTTGATCGAAAAGTTCATCGAGCGTCCGCGGCACATCGAAATTCAGGTTTTCGCCGATTCCCACGGGAACACGGTCTATTTGGGCGAACGCGAATGTTCGGTGCAGCGCCGCCACCAGAAGGTGGTCGAAGAGGCGCCGAGCCCGTTCGTCGACGGGGGCCTGCGTTGCGCCATGGGTGAGCAGGCGGTGGCGCTGGCGCGGGCGGTCGGCTACCGCTCCGCCGGGACGGTCGAATTCGTCGTCGGGCCGGATCGCGATTTCTATTTTCTGGAGATGAATACCCGCTTGCAGGTGGAACACCCCGTGACCGAGATGGTGACCGGGCTCGATCTGGTCGAACTGATGTTCCGGGTGGCGGCGGGCGAAAGATTGCCGTTTACGCAGGACGATGTGCGCCTCGACGGTTGGGCGATCGAAAGCCGCATCTACGCAGAAGATGCGCGCCGCGGGTTCGTGCCGTCCACCGGCCGCCTCGTGCGTTACCGGACGCCGGAGCCGGATGAAAACCTGCGGATCGATTCGGGCGTTACCGAAGGCGACGAGGTCAGCCGGTTCTACGATCCCATGATCGCCAAGCTGGTGACCTGCGGCGCCACCCGCGAACAGGCAATCGCGGGCCAGGCCGATGCGCTGGACCGGTTTCATATTCGCGGGCCCGCCCACAACGTCGGCTTTCTCGCGGCGATCATGGCGAACGCCCGTTTCCGGGCGGGCAATATGACGACCGGCTTTATCGCCGAGGAATGGCCCGACGGATTTCACGCCGCCGTCCCGGCGCCGGAAGCACAGGCGCGCTTCGCCGCCGTGGCGACGCTCATTCACTTCGGCATCCGTGCCCGCGAGCGCGCGCTTGGCGCCGGTGCCGATGCGGCGCTTGCCGGGGACGGCACGGCCGGGCCTGCGGACTGGGTCGCCGCCGTTGACGGCACGCCGCTCGATATTGCCGTACGCGCAACCGAAGGTGGAATCGAAACCAAGGTCTTGGGTCAGACGATTGCGGTTCGCGGGACCTGGAAACCCTCGCATCACCTGTTCGAGGGCACCATCAACGGCGGCGACGCCACGTTTCAGGTCGAGCGCCTGGCCGAGGGCTACCGCCTCGAAGCCGGTGGCGTGCATCTGGACATTGTGGTGCGCGAACGCCGCGTCGCCGCGCTTGCCTCCCTGATGCCGGTCAAGATGCCGCCCGATACGAGCAAATTCCTGCTCTCGCCGATGCCGGGCCTGATCGTCGCCGTCAACGTGGCCGAAGGCGATTCGGTCGATGCCGGTGAGGCTCTGGCGGTGGTCGATGCAATGAAAATGGAAAACGTGTTCACCGCCGAACGTGACGGCAAAGTCGCCCGCGTGCGGGTGGCGGCGGGGGACAGTGTTGCCGTCGACGATGTCCTGATCGAATTCGAATAAGGACCGCGCCCCGGACTTGACGCCCGTGACCGAACCCGCGAATCCGAAAACCGTCCGCCTGTTTGTGTCCGGGCGCGTGCAGGGCGTCTGGTTTCGCGGCTGGACCGTGGACACAGGGGAGGCACTCGGGCTTTCGGGCTGGGTCCGCAACCGCCGTGATGGCCGGGTCGAGATCGTGGCGCGGGGCGCGGGTGCACGCATCGATTCCCTGATCGCGGCCTGCCGGAAGGGGCCGCCCGCCGCCTTGGTCGAAAGGGTGACGGTCGAGGAAATCGGGAACGACGAACCTGTGGGCCCGCTCGGTCCGTTCGCACAGGTGCCGACCGTTTAGCTGAGCCGGGGCCCCGGTCTGTGCATGCTTCAGCCCGCTTCGGCGAGCGGCACCGGCTCCGGCAGGCGCAGATCCGGAAACGCGCCGGGCAGGAACACTTTTTCGAAACAATGCCGCAGCGCCAGATCCACTTCTTCCATCGTGACCGCAATGCCCATCGCCGCCAGCGAGGTCACGCCGGCATCGCTGATCCCGCAGGGAACGATCCCCGCGTAGTGGCCAAGATCCGGGTTCACGTTGAGGCTGACGCCGTGATAGGTGATCCAGCGCCGCACGCGCACGCCGAGGGCGGCGATCTTGGCCGAGCCCGTGGGCGTCTCCACCCATACCCCGACGCGGCCCTCACGGCGGCCGCCGGCGATTCCGAAGCCCGCCAGCGTATCGATCAGCCATTGTTCGAGGTCGCGGACGAAGATCCGCAGGTCGAGCCCGCGATGGCGCAGGTCGAGCATCACATAGGCGATGCGTTGGCCCGGCCCGTGGTAGGTGTACTGGCCGCCCCGGCCCGTCGAATGGACCGGAAACCGTCCCGGATCGACCAGGTCCTGCGGCTTGGCGCTGGCGCCGGCGGTATAGAGCGGGGGGTGTTCGAGAAGCCACACCAGCCCCCGCGCGCGGCCGGCGAGGATATCCGCCACCCGCTGTTCCATCCGGGCCACGGCCGTCTCATAGGAAACTGGCCCGATGCTTGCGTCCCATTCCGGCAGTTCCATATGCCGAGCGTAGCACAGCGGCGCGCCGGGCGCGACGCTGCGTGCAGTTGGCAGACCGCGATTATTGTTTGTTTCTTAGGCCTTTAGCGCTAGATTGACCGTTGAAGGGTGAAGCCATGACAGATAACGCCGTCAAAACCGTCACCGTCGAGTTATCGGTAGTGCTCGGGCGTTCCCAGATGCCGATCCATCAGCTCCTGAAAATGGGCCGCGGCGCGGTGATCGAGCTCGACACTACCGTCAACGACCACGCGTTCATCTATGCCAACGACACGCTGATCGCCCGTGGCGAAGTGCTGGTCATCGACGATCACGTGGGCATTACCATCACCGATACCGTCGCACCTTCCGGCGACTAGCTTTTTTCGATTGAATCCGGGACGTTGCCGAAGCCGGGGGCGGCCCTTGCGGGGGCCCCGCGGATTTGCTATTGCGAGCCACCTTGCGGTCGTGGCGGAACTGGTAGACGCGCAGCGTTGAGGTCGCTGTGGGAGATAATCCCGTGGAAGTTCGAGTCTTCTCGACCGCACCAATTGTGGACAGCCCGCGGCGTTGCTCGCCGCGGTTCTACCGGGCGGTGCCCCAGGCCGGAACGCGCAGCCAGTTATTGTAATCGGGCGAAAACCAGCAACACACCTGCCTGCGCGCCGGCAAACCTCATTGCCGACAGGTGGCCCGCCCAGTCGAAGAAAGAGTGCCGATGGCCGATGAACTCGACGAAATGGCGCTCGAATACCACCGCCTGCCGATCCCCGGCAAAATCAGCGTCACTGCCACCAAAAGTCTGGCCACCCAGCGCGACCTGGCACTCGCCTATTCGCCCGGTGTCGCCGCCGCCTCGCGCCTGATCGCCGAAGATCCGGCGAGCGCCCGCGATCTGACGATTCGCCACAACCTGGTGGGCGTGATTACCAACGGCAGCGCCGTACTGGGACTCGGCGACATCGGCCCCCTCGCTGCCAAGCCGGTGATGGAAGGCAAGGGCGTCCTGTTCAAGAAATTTGCCGACGTCAATGTGTTCGATCTCGAGATTGACGAACAAGACCCGGAACAATTCATCGAAATCGTGGCTTCGTTGGAGCCGACGTTCGGCGGCATCAACCTCGAAGATATCCGTGCGCCCGAGTGCTTTGTTATCGAAGAAACCCTGCGTGAGCGCATGAACATTCCGGTGTTCCACGACGACCAGCACGGCACCGCCATCTGTGTGGCGGCCGCCCTCCACAACGCGTTGCGGGTGGTGGGCAAGGACATCGGCGACGTGCGACTGGTGTGTTCGGGCGCCGGCGCGGCGGCGCTGGCCTGCCTCGATCTGGCCGTGCAAATGGGACTCACGCGCGAAAACGTCACGCTCATTGACAGGTCGGGCGTCGTCTTCAAGGGCCGCAACGAAGAAATAGGCCCCTACAAAAGCCGCTATACGCGCGACACCGCGGCGCGCACTCTGGGCGAGGCCATCGACGGCGCGGATGTGTTTTTCGGCCTGTCGGCGCCCGGGGTTCTGGAACCCGAGATGGTGGCGAGAATGGCGGACCGTCCGATCATCCTCGCGCTCGCCAATCCGGTGCCCGAGATCCTGCCTGAGGACGCTCTGGCGGTGCGTGCGGACGCTGTAATCGCCACGGGCCGCTCGGACTATCCCAACCAGGTCAACAACGTCCTCTGTTTTCCGTTCATGTTTCGCGGCGCCCTCGACGTCGGCGCGACCACCATCAACGAGGAAATGAAACTCGCCTGCGTGTACGCCCTTGCCGACCTGGCCAAGGCCGAGGCATCCGACGTGGTGGCCCGGGCCTATGGCGGGCAGGACTTGTCGTTCGGCCCTGAGTACCTGATTCCCAAACCCTTCGATCCGCGCCTGATCGTCGAGATCGCACCGGCCGTGGCGAAGGCGGCGATGGATTCCGGCGTTGCCACCCGGCCGATCGAAGATTTCGAGGCTTACCGGGCAAAGCTGACCCAGTTCGTCTATCGCTCGGGGCTGGTGATGAAGCCGGTGTTCGACCGCGCCCGTGAAAACCCGCTGCGGCTTGCATATGCCGAAGGGGAAAACCCCGATGTCTTGCGGGCGGTGCAGATTGTGCTCGACGATGGGCTGGCGCGTCCGACCCTGATCGGCCGGCGCAGCGTCGTCGAATCGCGCATCGAAAAGTACGGATTGCGGTTCGCGCTCGACCGGGATGCCGACCTGGTCGATCCGGAAGACGATCCTCGCTATCGTGAATACTGGGGCGAATACCACGAAATCATGCAGCGTCACGGCGTCACCCCCGATGTGGCGCGCACCATCGTCCGTACCCGCAACACCGTCATCGGTGCCCTGATGGTGCGGCGTGGCGACGCAGATGCGCTTTTGTGCGGCACTGTGGGGCGCTACGAGCGCCACCTGCGAAATCTCACCGATGTTTTGGGTCTCGCTCAGGACGTCAACCAGTGTTCGGCGGTGCAACTGCTAATCCTGCCGACGGGCATCCTGTTCGTGACCGATACCAACGTCAATTACGATCCTGACGACGCCGAAATCGCCGAGGCTGCCATTCTCGGGGCAGAAACCGTGGCGCGGTTCGGGATCGAGCCCAAAGTCGCGCTGATCTCCCATTCCAGTTTTGGCGCCTCCGATACGCCTTCGGCAAATAAAATGCGCCGCGCGCTCACGCTCATTCGCGAGGCCGTGCCTGGTCTCGAGGTCGAGGGCGAAATGCATGTCAACGCGGCACTGGTCGAATCAAACCGCGTGCGCGTCTTCCCCAATTCGCTGCTTTCGGGCGCGGCCAACCTGCTGGTGATGCCGACGCTCGACGCTGCCAACGCGGCTTTCGACCTTGCCCGCACGATGGGCGAGGGGCTGTCGGTGGGGCCGATTCTGGTTGGCCTCGGCGGTCCCGCCCATATCGTGACGCCGTCGATCTCGGTCCGCGGCCTCATCAATATGTCGGCGGTGGCGGCGGTCGATGCCCTTGATCGCGGGGCGACCGCGGACACGGACTAATGCCGCCAGACGTCGAGGATAAGGCCTCCGCATCGTCCCCGGCACCTGAAGAGGTTTTCGCCATCAACGACGAGCTGGTGCTGGCGGTACGCGAGGCAATCGATTCGGGCGGCCTAGATCACGTTCAAGAAATCGCGGCGACCCTTCATTCGGCCGACGTTGCCGACCTGATCCAACTCGTGGGGCCGGATCGCCGCGCCCGGTTGGTCGAGGCCCTGCGCCTCCATCTCGACCCGGATATCCTGACCGAACTCGACGACCGCGTCCGCAGCGACGTGATCGAGCAGCTCGGACCGGAAGAGACCGCAACCGCCATTGCCGACCTCGAAACCGACGAGGCGGTGCAGGTTCTGGAACAGCTTGACGATGCAACGCAATCGTCGGTTCTGACGGCGATCCCTGCGGCCGAACGGCAGCCGATCGAGGAAAGCCTGGCCTACCCGGAAGACTCCGCGGCGCGCCTGATGCAGCGCGACCTGGTCGCGGTGCCCGATTTCTGGAGCATCGGCCGTACCATAGATTTCATGCGCGGGTCGGACGACCTGCCCGAAGAATTTTATGAAATCTTCGTTGTCGATCCTGCCTACCATCCGATCGGGACGCTGCCGCTCAATCGTGCCATGCGCACCCACCGCCCGGTCGTGGTTGGTGACATCATGGATTCGGATCCGCACGTCATTCCGCTTGCCATGGACCAGGAAAAGATCGCCCACGTGTTCGAGCGCTACAACGTGCCCTCCGCCGCGGTGGTTGACGAAGACGGCCGCCTGGTCGGCGTTATCATGGTCGACGATGTGCTCGACATCATTCTCGAAGAGGCCGAGGAAGACATCATGCGCCTCGGCGGCGTCGGCGAGACGAATCTCTATGATTCGGTCCTGGCCACGACACGCCGCCGTTTTCCCTGGCTGCTGGTGAATCTCGGGACGGCGGTGGTTGCCTCGCTGGTGATTGCCATCTTCGAGGCCTCCATCGAACAAATCGTCGCGCTTGCCGTCCTGATGCCGATTGTCGCGTCGATGGGCGGTAACGCAGGTACCCAAACCCTGACCGTCACCGTGCGCGCGCTTGCCACCCGCGATCTGACGCGCGCCAACATGCGGCGCGTTCTCGTCAAGGAAATCGCCGTCAGCGTGCTCAACGGAGCTTTGTTCGCCCTGATTACCGGGGCCGTTGCCTGGCTCTGGTTCGCCAGTCCGGGCCTCGGGTTGGTCATCATGGCGGCCATGATCATCAATATTGTGGTCGCCGGCCTGTCGGGCATGTTGGTTCCGCTTGGTCTCAACCGGATCGGCGTCGACCCGGCTCTGGCGGCGACCGTCTTCGTGACCACGATCACCGATGTGATCGGCTTTTTCTCGTTTCTCGGTCTCGCCGCCTGGCTGCTGTTATGAACGCGTGCTGGCGTGCAAGGCCCGTGCGGCGTTAAATACCTGATCTGAACCCGACCCAGCGCCATGCGACCGAACCAATATCCCACACTGAATTTCGACCTCGGCGAAACCGCCGACCTTTTGCGCGACTCGGTCATGAGTTTCGCCGCCGACGCGATCGCGCCGCGCGCTGCCGAAATCGACCAATCGAACGAATTTCCCGCCGAACTGTGGCTGCAAATGGGGGCGCAGGGACTGCTCGGAATAACGGTCGAAGAAAACTACGGCGGTGCCGGCATGGGGTACCTGGAACACGTCGTGGCGATGGAAGAGATCAGCCGTGCGTCGGCCTCGGTCGGATTATCCTACGGCGCGCATTCAAACTTGTGCGTCAATCAGATCCACCTCAACGGCAGCGAAGCCCAGAAGAAGAAATATCTGCCGCGACTGGTGGCCGGCAACCATGTCGGCGCCCTGGCGATGAGCGAAGCGGGCGCCGGATCCGACGTTGTCGGCATGCGCCTCCGCGCCGACAAGGCGGGCGAGCGTTATGT
>CAZTAK010000021.1:7959-37808 GCA_964611585.1 uncultured Alphaproteobacteria bacterium | reverse complement strand
GTGGCGAGCAGGCCGGCAATCCCGAACCCCATCATCAGCAGGAACATGCCGGTGCCGCTGCCGTCATCGACGACGCCGACCAGGAAACTCGCCGGCGCGGCAGCGCCGAAGGAAATGAACCCGTAGAGCGACGAACCGGTGCCGGCGCGCGCCGGGTTGACTTCGATGGCGCCCGCGGTCGCGTTAGGAGTATTGAATCCGATGCCCAGTGTAAAGAGAGGCGCAAGAACCCCCACCGCGTAAACGCTCAAGAGCCCGCTGCCGTGCATAACGGCGAACAATACCACGGTGCCCGCCGCGACCGACCCCCCGATCCACAGTTGCCGGGTCATGGAGATACGGCGGCTGAGGCGGTTCGAGAGCACGTTGCCGATGATGAATCCGGTCGGCATCAACGCCGTCAGCAATCCCACGCCGTCGGTCGACACGCCGAACGCGGCGACGAGAAAGAACGGGGCGCCCGCCATAAAGGCGAAAATTGTGCTGGTGAAAAAGGCTTGCGACAGCGAATACGACATGAACAGTGGCGATCGAAGAAAGCCGAGCAGGTCGAAAAGACTGCTTGCCGACCCTTGTGAAGGGCCCGTGGGGGTTGCCCTCGTTTCGCGCAGCGACAGGGATGTCACGACAAACAAAATCAGAACGAGCGCCGCGGTCATCCAGAACAGGCTGCGCCATCCCAACCATACGGAAAGCGCCCCGCCGACCAGGAGGGCGATGCCCGGGGCCATCGAGCTGCCGATATTGAGGACGGCCATGCCCCTCACCGAGCCCTCGAAATCGTGGATGTCGCGCACGATCGCCCGCGTCAGCACGATGCCGCCGGCGGCGCCCGCCGCCTGGAACAGGCGCGCGATCGCCATGAATCCAACGTCGGGGGAAAGGGCGACGGCCACGCTGCCGAGACCGAAGAGGGCGAGGCTGAACAGAAGCACCGGCCGCCGCCCGAAGCGGTCCGAGGCCGGGCCGTAGATGAGTTGAGCGGTGGCGAGACCGGCCATGAAGGTGGTCAGCGTAAGCTGGATTTCGGCGTCGCTAACACCCAGATCCTGAGCCACAGCGGGGAACGCCGGCGTGTACATGACGCCGCCGATCCAGGCGACGGCCGTGAGCAAGGCAAGAAGGAGCATCATCTGTCGAACGGCCGGACCGGATTGGGGAAAAAGGCGGGTGCGCTACGAATTGTCGCCAGACTATCACCGAAGTGGGGTGTCCGGCGGACCTCGTTATTCCCATGACGAAACGAGCCGCCGATCCCGACTGACGCACCGGAACGTTGCGGCAAATTTGCGCCAATCTTCTTCGGGGCCCCTCGTCGAGGAGGCAGGCCGTCCAGGCGATGCCGAGCGGGCGAGGCTTTGCATGACGGGTACGAAGATTGCCGGACCCGGAAGCCGCGTGCCGCCCGGCGAATGCGCCAACGCCCGATCTCCCGGGCTTGAACCGGCGCGGTTCGAGGCCAGCGAGAATATTTGCTCACCTCATCAAGAAGTTGGGGCTGCTCTGCCCGTTCATTAATCGCCGCAAGCGGATTCAAGGCGCCGCCGGGGTTCTCCCTCCGATGGGTCGCCGCGATTGTCAGCCGGGCGATCACAATTGACCTCAAAGGGCTTCGTCAAGGCGGTGAAAGGTTTCGCAACGGACCTGAAATAACTATGCTGGCAGGAACGCATCCGGCGGCCAACGACCGGGAATATTGGGGGAAGGGGCGGTGCTGGTTTCGTTTCCAGATCGCTGAAAAACGGCGATCATGGATAGCGCGGCGCCTGTCACCGCCCTTTGTTGAAAAGGTCTCAAGATGTCTGAACACTCGACCCCTGAAGAAATCGGCGACAGCATTTTCCAGCTGGTTTTTCAGGCCGGCCATACCGGCGCCACGACCATCGTCCGGCTCGGCAAATCCAATCTCAGCATCCGCGACTGGGTCGTCGATCACATCCGCAAGATCGAGACCAAAGCCGTGGCGGCAGAAGACGTCGTGCAGTTTGCGCGCGTGCTGACCGAAAGACTCGACGAGATTTTTTCCGACCCGGAGTACCAGGCGGTATTCAAGACCGCTCGCGACCAGGGCCACGCCTATATGGGCCCCAATTGCGATTCCGAACTGAACTTCCTCGAAATGGCGATCGCAGCATACGATGAGGCGCTGTGAGCGGCTGATACGGCCCGTCTCCGGGGCCTAGACTAGCGCCGCGCCGAACCAGCAATGGGCCGAATGCGGGCCCCGACCCCGGCAAGCGCGCTCGTTGTGCTAGGCTCGGCTTCCTCTGGGACTGTCCTATGGGGGATACGCCGATGACCCATGCGTTCTGGATTGCCGGCGGGCGGATCGCGCTGCGGATTTCTTTTCATTACCGTCATGATCGGAAGCACCATGGCGGTCGATTGGCATGGCCTGGCGCGAAGCTACGCCCAGGAGGATGTAGGTCCAAGCGGATGTGTGGCGCTCTGTCCTGACGGCGGCGGCGGTAGTGGCGATGGCGGCGGTGGTGGCGGCTGCGCGACGTTCGTCGATTCAGATGCCGCCGTTGGTCGGGACAATTCTCGTTCGATCGTCGCCATCGGCATTCATGAGTTCAATGATGGCGATCTCGCCTCGGCCGCTTCGCTCTTTCAGTCTGCTGTCGAATGGGATTGCCGGAACGACAGCGCGGTCGCGTGGCTAGCCGTCACCCTGAACGATATGGGAGTCGGCGCTGCCCGTAATGGCAATAAAGACAGCGCCTACCTGTACTATGAGCGGGCCATCGAGACGGAACCCGGGAACGAGCTGTTCCGCAACAACATTAGGGCGGTACGGCGGTCCAGCACGATCCAGGACGAGGGCTCGAAAAACTGCAGCGTCTGCGGCAGAGCGCTGATCAACGATGTCGCCTTCGGCCTCAATAATTCGGCGAGCCTTTGGCACTACGTCAATCAGGCATCCATCAACTATCGGAATTGTACGCGGCGCATTTCGGACTTCTGCGAGTACACGCCCGGCCGGAGCTTTTTCGATATTGTCCGGGAAGGCTGTGCAGAGGAGTGGATATCTGACGAGAATGCCTTGAGAGGCTGTGTCGGGCGGGCGTTGGCGGACGTACGCTAGGCCTGTTGCTGCCGGCAGGGCGATTGCAGCGCACGGACCGAACCCCGGTTCTGAAGCTCCCTGTTCTGAAGTCACGTTGACTACTGAAGCTCGTTGATGGTGGCCGACGGTCCGTCCTGCGGCGCCGCATTCCTCGGTTCCGCCCGGTTCCAGGGTGCGGCGGTTTGTCGCAGGCGGCCTGCCTGCCCGGCAACACCGGCCCAATGGCGGCGCACCTGCTGGTCGCGCCCTTGCGGAACGAGATGCCGGATCGGCCGGCGCGCTCCGTCGCAGCTTGCGCGTCTGCTGTCGGTCGGTCGCGGTGAGCGCCCCGCTCGGCGCGAATTCGCGCGGCGCTTGATCCCGTTGGGTCCGGCCTGGCCGCGGTCGAAATCGCCGTTCAAGTCCGCGTTGACGCGCTTCGCCTGCGGGTCCCTCCCGGCTGTGGCGATCGCCTGCGGCAGGGCCGGTGCGGGGCGCAACGAATTCTGACCCGGGCGCAACCGCTTGGGACCCAAGACCCGCCGTGCTTTGATGCCGGTCAAGGCAATGGCCCGCCTGCGTTTCTAGCGTCGCGGGACCATGCCGAATGCCGGTCCGCTCGATGGGCACACAATGGAGGGGAGCGATGCCGCGTCCACACATCGAATACATTCAGTCCCAGGTATTGCCGTGGCAGAAAGATCTTTTTCCCTCGGTGCGTCCCGGCGCGGTCGTAAAACTGCTTAGCCGCGACTCTGATACCGGGGCGGCCAGTGTTCTCCTCCGTTATCCTGCGGGCTGGTTGCAAGCGGCCGTCACCTTGCGCGCCGACGAAGAATTCTACGTTATCGACGGCGAACTCGACCTCGGCGGCACCGTTTTCGGCCGCGATACCTACGGCTACCACCCGGCAGGAATGGCGCGCGGCCCGGCCTCGGCGCCGGACGGCGCAGTCGTAATCACGTTCTTCGAATTCGATCCGGAAGCGGGAACGGTGCCCGACCAACCCGATCCGGCACTCCTGATCGAGAAACGCGACCTGTTCGACGATGACTGGAAGAAGGCGGGTTCACCGGGCTTTCCACCGGGTGGCTTCAGGAAGGACCTGCGGGAGGATCCTTACACCAAGGATCAGACCTGGGTGCTGAGCACGGTCGCCTTTCGTCAGGCCGCCGCGGCCGAGATCCACCCTACGATCGAGGAAATGTACCTGCTTGCGGGATCGGTGTGCGGCAACTGCGGCATCATGCGGCCCGGTGCTTATTTCTGGCGGCCCGAGAAAGTGCCCCATGGCCCCTACGGGACTACGACGGGAACGCTCTATCTGTTTCGCACCAAGGGCGGCGCGCTCAGTACCATTTACGACAAGCCATCCGACCAACCCTACGACTGGAATCCGCCCTACACACCGGTGCTGCCCGCCGACATGGAGCAATACCGGAACCAGAATCTCGACTGGATTGGAAACTACTGACCGGACATCGGCGTTTGCGGGTCCGGTTCACCACCGAAGGAGGCCACAAATGACGCGACCCCATATCGAATTCATTCAAGCGCAGCCGCTGCCCTGGAAACGGGGGTTGTACGGAGGATCGCGGCCCAAGGTGCGCTGGAAGGCTTTGAGTATGGACAAGGAGTCGGGCGAATCGAGCGTCGTGATCAAATACCCGGCGGGTTGGAAGCGCACGAAAAAGGAACACTTGCTCGTTGACGAAGAAATCTTCGTACTTGAAGGATCGATCCGAATTGCCGGAATCGACTACGACGAGCACTGTTACGCCTACCTCCCGGCAGGGTACGAGCGCCCCCGGCAGTCGTCGAAGGATGGCGCCGTGGTTTTGACCTTCTTCTCGGGGAAGCCCAAGGCCGTGCCCGGAAAGGCGCCGCGTGGGCTCTACAAGAGGAAACGTACGCTCAAGTTTCTCGACACAATGGAGATGGCATGGGGCGGTATCCTGCCCCACGGCGGCGTGCTCGATCCGGAACTCGGTGGGCGCGGCGGCCTCAAGAGCCTGCGCCTGGATCCGGATACCGAGGACTGGACTTTCCTCTATGCGACGATGCCGCAGGGTCACCCCGACGGTTGGGCCGGAAAGTTGGAAACCCATCCGGTCGTCGAAGAGATGTATCTCCTTACCGGCGAGATGGCGGGCAACACCGGCACCATGCGCCCCGGTGCATATTTCTGGCGCCCGCCGGGTATCCTGCACGGTCCCTATGGATCGGTCACAGGAACGATGGGCCTCTTCCGGACCAAAGGCGGAATGCTGGTGAACCACTGGTCCGACCACAAGGTCGGGTTCACCTACGCGCCCCGCTACAAACCGGCCTTGCCGAAGGAGTTGAAGAAATACGCGGGTGAGTTGCCGCCGTCCCCGCCCAACTATTGACGATCGGCGCGGGCTTTCGCCGGGTTCGGCTGCGCAACCCGGCAATCCAGGGCGGTGCTCAGCCATCGCGGGAGGGAAGACAGATATGGCACGACCACATACCGAATTCATTCAGGCCCAAGTCCTGCCCTGGAAGCGCGGGCTCTATGGCGGGACGCGGCTCGATGTCGAGGTCAAGACTCTCAGCATCGACAAGGATAACGGCGATTCGAGTCTGGTCCTGCGCTATCCCGGGGGCTGGGCGAGCGAGGCGCCCGAGCGGCTCGCCGCCGACGAAGAAATCTTCGTTCTCGACGGCGAACTCGAAATCAACGGCACCGCCTATCGCAAGAATTGCTACGCCTACCTTCCGGCCGGGTTTGCCCGCGAATCTGCCACCTCCGAATCGGGCGCCGTCGCGCTTTCCTTTTTTTCCGGGACGCCCAGCCGATTGCCGCCTGAGTCGAAAGAAGGCTTCGACGAATCGCTTCTCGTGGCGTTCGTCGATACCGTGGCCCAAGAATGGGAAGTGGGCGGCTTCGATCCCAACCTCCGGCACATGAAGGCAGGCCGGAAAAGCCTGTGGACGCATCCGCGAACCAAGGAGACGACCTTCCTGTTTTGCACCACGCCGCACTGCGTGCCCGATGGCTGGAAGGGCCCGCAGGAGACTCACGACGTCGTCGAGGAAAGTTTCGTGATCTCGGGAGAAATAGCGGGGCATGTTGGTCTCAGGCGGCCAGGCGCCTACTATTGGCGACCCCCCGGCATCCGTCACGGGCCGTTCGGATCGCTCACGGGCTCGGTCGCCTTGTTCCGTATTCGCGGCGGCCCTCTGGTCAACGAGTGGTCGGAGGACGAGGTGCAGTTCACGTTCAGTCCCGCCTATACGCCGAGCTTGCCGCCCGAGATCGCCGAGCTCGGCACAGAAGAATGGCGGGGTAGCGAGCCCTATTAGGGGGCGGCGCTCGCCCCCGTCCGGTGCCGCCCGGCCGCGTTTGCGCGCCTTGTGCACATTCCGGTCGCCCTATATATCGGGGTCGGGGGCGCGCGATTTGGTCGGATGCAAGGCTCGTGAGGATCGCCGGCGTGGCCGGGAGCCTTCTTGTCCGTACAGATGCGCGCCCAGTGCACGCCTGCCGAGTCATCGAGGAACGCCGTGGATAAAGCCGGGGGGAATACAGGACACGTCGAGGCGGCGGGCGATAGCGAATCGCGTATCCGGTTCCTCGAGCAACGCCTCCAGGCCCTGTCTGACAACGTCGTCGATGCCCTGATCGTCATCGACGAGGCTGGCCTGATCCTGTCGTTCAATCCCGCGGCGGAGAGGATGTTCGGGTATGCATTGGGCGAGGTGCTGGGCAAGACCATCAGCATCCTGATGCCCGAGCCGGAGCAGTCGGCGCACCCTACGCATATTCAGGATTATCTCCGCACCGGCAAAGCCAGGATTATCGGCGTTGCCAGCCGCGAACTGGTGGGACGGCGCAAGGACGGCACGGTGTTTTCGATGGAACTTTCGGTGGGGGAGATGCCGAGCCGCACAGGACGGCAATTCGTCGGGACCGTCCGCGACATCACCGAGCGCAAGCGACGCGACGACGCGCTGCGCGAAAGCGAGGAACGATTCCGTCTCGTTACCGACGCCCTGCCGGTCCTGATCGCTTACGTCAACCGCGACGAGCGATATGTCTTCTGCAACGAGACCTACGCAGACTGGTTTGAGATACCGCGCGAGCAAATCGTCGGGCAGCAAACTCAAGACATTCTTGGCGACGCGGTTTACGAAATCCGCAAGGGCAATATGCAGAGCGCATTGTCGGGTGAAGCTTCCAACGTGGAATCCAAATTGCCGTTCAGATACGGGTGCGCGCGCTATGTCCACTCGACCTACGTTCCGCACACGGGCGAAGACGGTGAGGTCCTGGGGTATTTCGTTCTCGATGCCGATTTTACCGGACGGCGCGAGGCCGAGCAGCGCCTGCGGCAGGCTTACAAGCTCGAAGCGATCGGCCAGCTCACCGGCGGGGTCGCGCATGATTTCAACAACCTGCTCGGGCTGTTGACGATGGACCTTGACGAACTCAGGGACGCGACCGGCGCGGAAAGGGAGGAACTCGTGACAGAGGCGCTCGGCGCAGTGAAATCCGCTTCTGAATTGACCCAGCATTTACTAGCATTTTCGCGCCAGCAGCCGCTCAACCCCAAGCCGATCGACGCCACCATGTTTCTGCAACGAACCGTTGCGCTTTTGCGCCGCACGCTCGGGGAACACGTTGAAATCGATTTGACCGTGCCCAACGATCTGTACGCGACGCGGGTCGATCCGACTCAACTTGAAAACTCGTTGCTCAATCTTGCCATTAACGCGCGCGACGCAATGCCCTCGGGCGGAAAACTGGCTATCGAAGCCGAAAACGCTTCCTTCCGGGATTCCGGCGCTGCGCCGCTGCCGGAACTCGCCGCAGGCGACTATGTGCGCGTTCGCGTTGCCGATACCGGCACCGGTATTCCGCGCGAGAACATCGACAAGGTGATCGAGCCGTTTTTCACTACCAAGGGCCCCGGCGCCGGCACCGGGCTCGGTCTCAGCATGGTTTACGGGTTCGTGAAGCAGTCGAACGGGGATCTTGCCATCGACAGCGAGGTGGGCCGCGGCACGACGATCGACCTCTATTTTCCACGGGCGACGGACGAGGTCCATGAACCGTTGCCAGTGGTCGAGCACAACCGTCGCGGCGTCGAAACAGTGCTCCTAGTCGAAGATTTCGACCGCTTCCGGGAACGGGCCGCCGCCCTGTTGACGGAACTGGGTTACAAGGTGATCGCCGCCGGGAACGGCGACGAGGCACTGTCGATCCTCAACGATGGCACCGCCGTCGATCTCCTGCTCACCGATCTGGTCATGCCGGGGGGGCTGGGCGGGCGGCAGTTGGCGGTAGCCGCACGCGACCTGCGCTCGGACATCAAGATTCTGTTTATGAGCGGCTACGAAGATCGGACCACAAACAGCAATGGCGGGGCGGGGGATTCGGTCCCGCAGCTTCGGAAGCCATTTTCCAAAGGCGATCTTGCCGACGCGATCCGGGTCGCCCTTGACGGCGACGGCTAGTCAGATACCCGGGCCGGTGGCCGTCCCGAATTTCGTCCTTAGCGCAGCTTCCCTGACGCCGCCGGCAAGCCGTATTGCGTTTCCCAGTTGGCGAGAACCTGCGACTGAAGAGCGGTCGGGAAGGCCTGCGTAAACGATCCGCGCCGCGGGGCTTCGTCATTTGATTGCGATGATGGCGCCTCGGTCGCATCGAACGTGATCGAGGCGCCGCGGGCATGCATCTTGTCGTGCAGATCCAGGAACGGAATCAGCGGATGCCCCGGCCCCAGTCCGAATACCTGAATCCCGTTCTCCGGATGGGTCTTCGTCATCGCCGCATGCAGAACTTCGAGGTAATTGGTGGCGTCAATGTCGTCTTCCACCACCATCAAATACTGAAAAAAGACGCCGGTTTTGGTCGAGCGCACAGCCGAGGTGACGCGGTCGGCGATGCCTGGATGGCCCTTTTCGACTGACACCATCAACAGCGCTCCCTTGAGGCCGGGCGGCGCGAACACGCCTTTGATCGGAACTTTCGCATCCAGCAATTCGCGGCGGACGCCGCTGGTCTTGCTGAACACGCTATGAATGATTTCGTTCTCGTCGAGATCGGTGCCGGCGCAACTGATCGACAGAATCGGTGCGTCGCGGTGGGTAATGCAATCGACCCGGAAAACGGGCCTGGGCATTCGCGGGCTGGCGCGGTAGCCGGTGGCCTCGCCGAACGGGCCTTCGTCCCAGCGTTCGTGCGGCCGGACATGGCCCTCGATCACCAGCTCCGACGTTGCCGGCACCAGCAGATCGTTGCTCTCGCATTTGACCAGGGGCAAGGGTTCGCGGCGTAGGCCGCCGGCGATTTCCGCCTCGCTGACGCCGGCCGGTACGCTCATCGATCCGATCATCGCCGAGGTCGGGCAGCCGCCAAAAAAGATCGCAAACGGCATGTCGTTGCCGCGCGCTTCGTAGCGCTGGTAATAGATCATGCCGACATGCTGGAACGGATTGACGATGCCGCCGAGGATCGACTTCTTGTGAATCATGTGGCGGTAAACGCCCCAGTTAGCCCAGTCGCTGTCGGGGTCCTTGGTAACCGTCACGCCGAAAGTATCGAAGTAGCGCCCACCGTCGCCTTCGTGCAGGTAGGGAGCGGGGAATTCGAACAGGTTGATGTCAGTGCCGGTAAGGATGTTTTCCTTGCACGGGCCGTCTTTGACCTGGAGCGGCCGAATCGGGTTCGCCATGCGGGAAACAATTTCTTCCATCAACGTGTGGTAGGAGGCCTCGGGATCGAGTTGGAGGGCGATGGCAAGGCGTGAAAAATCCGTCCGCCAGCCTCTGCTCAACGGCGAACCGAGGAGGCTGGCGCCGTTCTTGACGTCGCGCACCTTCGGCATGAACGCCATCGGCGCACCGATTTCGCAAATCCGCCGCGAAATGGCACCGGCTTCGAGATTCCAGTCGATCTCCTGGTCGATCGTCACCATCTCGCCTGCCTTGTCGCAGGCTTCCATGAACTCTCGCAAATCGTAATACGCCACGCGTGCAGTTTCCTTGTTGTATTTTTTTGTTAGCGTCCGCCTTCCGCGGGCAGACCGTAATTCGATTCCCAGTTCTCCAGCACTTTCGCGCGAAGGGCGTCCGGAAAGGCATGCTCGAATGATGCCCGCCGCGGACGATCCCCATCGGACGTCCACTCCGGCGGCGTCGTCCCGTCGAGCGTGATGCTGGCACCGCGCGAGTGCATCTTGTCGTGAAGGTCGAGGAACGGCGTCAACGGCGATCCCGGCGAGAGATCGAATACCTGGATACCGTTCACCGGATGGCACTTGGTCATGCAGGCGTGCAACGCCTCGGTGAAGTTTGTCGCGTCCACGTCTTCCTCGACCACCATCATGTATTGAAAACGCACCGCCATCTTGCTGCCGCGGATAACACTGACGACGCGATCGGCGATTCCCGGGTGCCCTTTTTCCACGGCCACGATCAATAGCGAGAACTTGAGGCCCGGCGGCGAATAGACGGTCCGCACCGGCAGACCCGCCTCTTTGAGCTCGCGCCGCGCGCCGCTGGTGAGGCTAAAGACGCCCAGCAGAATTTCGCATTCGTCGAGGTCGGTTCCGGCGCAACTGATCGGCATGATCGGATTGTCGCGGTGGGTGATGCAATCGACCCGGAACACGGGCCGCGGCATACGCGGGCTGGCGCGGTAGCCGGTGGCCTCGCCGAAGGGGCCTTCATCCCAGCGTTCATAGGGCCGCACATGGCCTTCGATGACAATCTCCGCCGTCGCCGGCACCAGCAGATCGTTGCTCTCGCACTTGACCAGGGCCAAAGGCTCGCGGCGCAGTCCGCCCGCCACTTCGGCTTCGCTGACGCCCGCCGGAACCGTCATCGAGCCGACCATCGACGAAGTCGGACAGCCGCCGAAGAAGATCGCAAACGGCATTTCGTTGCCGCGCGCTTCGTACTTTTGATAGTAGATCATGCCGACGTGCTGGTAGGGATTGACGATCCCGCCCATGGTCGCCTTGTTGTGGATCATGTGGCGATAGACGCCCCAGTTGACCCAATCGCTGTCGGGGTCCCTGCATGCAGTGACGCCGAACGTGTCGATGTACCTTCCGCCGTCGCCCTCGTGCAGATACGGGGCCGGAAAGGTGAACAAATTCACGTCCTTGCCGGTGATGATGTTCTCTTTGCACGGGCCTTCCTTGACCTGGAGCGGCCGCACCGGGTGTGCCATGCGCTGGACGAATTCTTCCATCAACGCTTCGTAGGTCGTTTCGGGCGGTAGATTGAGGGCGAGCGCGATACGGGAAAAATCGGCCTGCCAGCCTTTACTGAGCGGCGATCCGAGAATGCTGGCGCCATTCTTGACGCCGCGCACTTTGGGCATGAACGCCATCGGCGCACCGATTTCGCAAATTCGCCGCGAAATGGCGCCGGCTTCGAGGTTCCAGTCGACCTCGCGGTCGATGGTCACCATCTCGCCCGCCTTGTCGCAGGCATCCATGAATTCTCGCAGGTCGTAGTAGGCCATTCGGTCCTCGTTGCTGGTCGTGCCAAAAACCGCGCCCGGGGCGCGTCGATCTCTGATAGGTCGCGTGGCGAACCGGAGTAGCGAAACAACCGCAGGCGGCAACCTGCTGTGCAATGCCGCGTTCGCACGATTTCGCCGGTGTGTCCCCGATATTAAGAAGCCGCTTGCGGCGACTGGTGAAGAACCGTGCACTACAGCTGAGGTCGGTGCGGCAGTTTGCCACCTCGTTCGGCTGATTGGCACCGCTACGGTACCATAGGATTCGGCGGTGGTCTCGCGCTTTCGAAGGCCAATCCGGGCTCGGGAGGCGTCAGCAACACGCCGAGACGGAACAGTAGCGGCCCAGCGGCACGTGGAGAACTATGATCGCCAGTTTCGATCTGGGCGAATTGACGCCCGGGCTTCCGGAGGCCGCAGAGTGATGGCGGAGGCGAAGGTGATGCCGAGATTTCCGCACTTCCAGTTTGGCGCCAAAATCGGTTTCTGGCTGCGGCTCGCGGTACTGGTGGCTGCCGTCGCATTCATCCTGCCTGTGCTGGCGGTGCCCGCCGAAGCGGCCGAAGCGCCGTCGGGGCGGCCGCCCTTCTGCGGACGCTCCATCCAGGCGCCGCCGCCGGCGGAACAGCGGCACTCGGCGACACACCTTTCCGCCGAGATTGTGTTCGGGCCCGATCATGAACGCGTGTAGAATGTCAAGTGACTGTGACCGCATTGGGAGATGTGCGATGCAGTGGACCGGAATCAATCGTTTTGCGTTTCTGTCGTTCTTGGCGGTTTCGGCTGTCACGCTCCTTTTGACGGCAGGTGCCCCCGCCCGGGGACAGGACCCCGAATGGGTGCCGTCCACGGTGACCGGCGACGGTTCCGTCATTCCGGGGTTCTGGGCCGGCTGTGTTGACGGGTGCGGCGGTAGCGGCAGTGGTAGCGGCGGCGAAAGTTCCGGCTCTTTCGACGGCGTCGACGTGGGCTTCGATTTCTCGCCCGAGATCGTCGATGCCCTGATTAGCAGTCTCGTAGGGTTCGACCGCGACGCGGCGGCCGGCGGCGACGGCAGCGCCGAGAAAAATTTCAAGCGGATCGTCAATCAGTTGAAGAACATCGGCAACCTGATGCCGAACCGCGGTCCCTTGGGTGGCGACTGGGATCCCGCCACCGCGGATCGCTGGAGGGAAGGATTTGCGCTTCAGTGGCACATAAAGCCGGTGCTGTTCACCATCCCCGACGACCTCAATACCGCGTGGGCGCAATTCTTCCGCGAACGGGCTTTGCGCGAACAGGGCGCCACCGCCGCAACGCCGAACTCAACCGCAGCCTGACGCCGCCCGGTGACGGGCCGGTTTCACTAGGTTCCTTGACGCCGCTCGAGCCGGTGCCGTTCAACCGCCGCCTCGACAGCGGCGACCGGCCGATCGAACGGATGTTCCCGAACCGCGATCCCGAGACGCTGGCCTTAGCCGAGCGCGGCATCGATGCCATGCAGGCCAAAGACTATGCGCGCGCGGTCGACGAACTTTCAAAAGCACTGGCGCGCAATCCCAAGGACGAAGGGATCAAGGAAACGCTTCGTCAGGCGCGGGCGCTGCTTTCGGGCCAAAAGGCGCAACAGGTCCGCGATTCAGGCCGCCAGGGCCAACGCGCAGCGCCGGGCGAACGGGGCACGGATGTCGCGGCACAAATGGCCAAAGGTAACGAGGCTATCCGTGCCGGCGACATGGACGCCGCCGATTCCGCCTATACCCTTGCGTGGGCCCGAGGAAGCGACGAGGACTTGGGGCTCCAAGCCGCCTATTCGCTGGTCGGGGGCACAACTCATCTTGAAGAAGGATCGCGCGAATTGTTCCTTGCGGCCGTCGAGAATCTGCGCGACGAAAACTACACCGCGGCCGTGCAGCAACTGCGAGAGGCGGTGGAGCGCAATCCCGGTGACTCGGGTGCTCGGGACGCTCTCTACCGGGCGTTGGGCCTGTTGTCGTCGGCAAACCAGGAACTTCTCAGCCCATTGAGCCGGTCCATCGTTACCGAACCATTGCGCGCTGTCTTGGGCGATTCAGCGTCCAACCCGCTTATCGCGCGCGGCCTCGAACGCGCGGCGCGTGGCGACAACGGTGGGGCGTTTCTGGACTTCTACAACGCCCGCCGGGAAGCGCCGGAAGATCAACGAATCGCCGACGCCTACCAGCTTTTGACCGGCTACTATAACGGCCAGAACGGCGCTGTCCGCGCCGCGCGCGCGCGTGCCGCACGCAGCCGATCGCTTTTCGACCCGACTTTATTGAACAGTTTCCACCTGCTCGAAATGATGACGCCGCCCCAGGAGCAGACCCTCAAGGAAACCATCCTCACCGCAGTACGGCCGGTGAACGAAGCGATGGCGGCCGCCGACCGGGCGATCATCGAGTTTTTTGGCCGCACCTTCGTAGAGGAGCAGACACCGATCGCCGACGCGAACCTGGAGAATATGACGGTGGTAGCGGTCCGCGTGGGTGAGGTTCAGAACGAGGCCGCGGGCATCCTGGTCGAGGAAGCACTCCGCAGTATGAACGCGGGCGATCTGGCCACCGCCGGCCTGATGCTGGGCCGCGCCGCTGAACGCGACCCCGGCAACGAAGCCATCGCCGAGGCATCGCGCTACGTTCAAGGTCTCTACGAAGTGAATCGCCAGATCGGCACCGACACCGGCCAGCCGCAGCAGCCAAGTTTTGCCGCGGTTCAAAATTCGGTTACCGCGGCCGGAATGATGGTGACCGGCGGCCCGTCATCGTCGATTCAAGCCCGGGCCCTCGCCGAGGAGGCCGTGGAGAGCATCCGCATCGGGGATCTCGATCGCGCCTCCGGCCTGCTCGAAGCGGCGGCGATCCGTGAGCCCGACAGCGAGGGCATTCAGGCCGCGCGCGCCTTCGTCAATTACATTGTCGAGCGCGGTCCCGAACCGGCACCGTCAACGGCGGCGGCGCGGTACGACCGCGAAACCGAAAACCTCACCGGCGCGGCCTAGGCCGCGGAAGCGCTGGGGCGCACCGACGTTGCGGTCCAGTTCTGGCAGACGGCGGTGGCGCGCAATCCGGGCGACGAAGGGCTTGCCGCAAACCTGGCGCGGGCAGACGACGCGATAAGGACGAGCGAAAACATCGAGAACGTCAGCCGGACCCTCGTCATCCGCGGGCCGGGTCTGGTTCAATGACGCTGGAGATGAGGGGCCGCAACCGGGTTTCGGCGGCCGCACATTCGAGGCTGCACCGGGCGGCGACGCGCTTCGGTCGTGTCTTGGCGGTGGTGCTGGCGGCATTTGTTGGACTCGCGTCCCCCGGCCCGGCCCACGCTCAAGCCGGCCCCGCGCCGGTCGCGGTTGAAGATCTGCCGCCGGACGCCGCGGCCGTTCTCGGCGCCTCGGTGCGGCTGATCCGGGCGGCGGGCGCGTCCGCGGATACCTTTCCCGTGACGTTCGGCGCCCCGGCTCGGGCGGCGCTGTCCGAGCCCGGTTTCGCGTACGAGGGATTCGCCGTCGAACGTATCGTTATCACCGCCTATGGCGCGAGCGCGAACGGAACGGTGCTGGAAGCTGTCATCGGCCTCAGCGACCGTTTGCGGCGCCGGGCCACACTGTCGCTGGTCGCGGAATATGGGGCTACCGGCGACGGCTATGCGGTGCACCGCGCCAGCGTCTATCCTCTGGTGCCGGACCCGCCGCGGGTGTTCCAGTATATTGTGCCGGCCGCCGCAGCGGTTCCCGCAGGCCCGGCGACGTTCGAATCGTTGTTGCGTTATGCCGACGCGAACGCCTTGCGCCTTGGTGGGCCGAACGATGTGCCCGCAGGGGCGCAGGATTATTTCGTTTTTTCTTTCTTTATGGATCGGCTGTCGCCGGATACCGAGACCGCCGGCGTGACCGGGCTCGACGCCGTCTCGCTCGATGGCGATGTCACCGAGGCGCGGCTACTGGACGACCAAGGTTTCCGGGTCCACGTCCAGCAGGTGAACCTCGCCCTCAATGCAGGCGCGGAGCTTTTCTTCAAGGCGCTCTATGCTCCGGCGGGCGGCGCGCCACTTGTTGCGGCGGCGCTGTCCTCGCACCCGTTCCCGGACGCGGTGAGCGCGGCTCCCGGCGCGGCTCCCGGCGAGACCCGCCGCAGCCTGCCCAATCTGCTGCCTGAGGAATAGATGTGACAGTGCGCTCCCGCACACTTGTTATGCGCCTGCTGGCGGCGCTTGCGTTCGGCGCCCTGCTGGCGGGGGCAACCGCGGGCCGCGCTTACGAATTACCCGAGCCGGAGATTGCCTCGCGCGCCGACATGCCGCGTGACGCGGTGCTGGTGCTTGACGCCCTGGTCGAGGCGCTTCGCGGGTCGGGACGCGCCGTCGATCGGGTACGTTTTGCCGCCGGCGTTGGCGGCGATCTCGCCGAGGCCGACTTCCGTTATGAGGGATTCACCTACGACGAGGCGGCGCTTTACCGCCTTGACGAGGGCCGAAACCAGAGCCGGTCGCTCGCCGGCCGCGTCGATTTCTCGGATGCGGTCGGCCGCCGCGCTTCGGCGTTGGTAACCGCGGACTATGCGCTCCGCGACGGCGTTCTCGAAATAACCAAGGCGGCGGCGACGCCGTTGTTCTCGGGGGCCCCGGCCTCCAGCCTGTTCATCGTTCCCGCTTCCGGCGTTGAGGAACGCGGTGACGGGCTGCCAACGACCTATCCCGAACTGCTGGAATTTGCGTTCGAGGCATCGTCCTCGTGGGCGACACCGGACCGGATGGTGGCCGGCTTGCGCAAATACGTCATCTTCGTGTTTATCCGCGATCGGATTTCTCCGTCGGCTTCGGCGATGGTGCGGCTCGATTCATCCTCGCGCGGGCGCGGCGGGTTCGGCAAGGCATCGCGCTATCTCGACGACAACGGCTGGCGGGTGGTGATCGCGCCCGGCACGTTTGCCCTGGAAGACGCGCGCCTGTTCGTCAAGGTGGTGTTCAAGGCAGGGTCCGAAGAGGGGCTCTTCAGCCGCGGCGAAAAACTGGTCGGCCTCTTTTTCCTCAGCCACCACGCCGCCGAGGCGCGGGAGGCGGAACTGACCTTGCGGCCGCCAAGGCCGGGCGAGGCGGCCGAACCGCCGCGCGGAGCCAGTCCGCGCGCCGGGGTCATCACCGCCGCCGTCCCGGGGGCCAGCTTCGACGGCGAATGGAACTTCCGCCTCGACCTCAACCAGGGCGAATCGAGTTGCCTGGGCGTCATCAAGGCCAAGACCGAGATCAAAGGCAACGAAATGACCGGCAGCCTCATGCACCCCTACGTCGGCCGGATCGTGCTTACCGGCGAAATCGACGCCGCCGGCAATCTGAAGGTGAGCGGTCAGGGCGGGCTCATTATTCGCGCCAACGGCGTCGCCGAAACCCCGACCAGTGCCAAGGGCAGAGCCGATGTCACGGTTGCCGGATTTCAATGCAGCGGCCCCTGGACGGCGGAAAAGGCGAACTAGCGCAAATCCCGAGCCGGCGGAATCGCCGGCGACGACGATTTGCGTACTATGTCAAAGGGATAGAGCTTTTCGCGTGAGCGCATGCGAACGGGAAAAGCTCTAGGCGCGCTCCCATTGGCCCGCACCGGCCCGTACCGCTTTCGAGCCGGCCCCGGCCGACTTCCACCGTCCCGCACTGGCGCCGCACCGGGCGTGCTCCGGGCGTGCTCCGCCGGTGTCGACCCCGGGACTTGACTTCGCGCCCCGGTCCGACGATCTCTGATGCAACCGTCGCCGAACCGAAACCCTTGAGTTTTCCGACCGCCTTGCCGATGGCCGATCTCACTCTTGCATCCGTCGCCAGCCGCCGCAGTCGCAATGCGGTCGCGCTCTGGCTGCTGGTTGTGTGCGCGATTGTGTTCGCGATGGTGGTGCTCGGCGGGGTGACGCGGCTCACCCACTCCGGGCTCTCGATCGTCGAGTGGCGGCCCATCACCGGCGTCTTGCCGCCGTTGAGCGATTCTGCCTGGCAGAATGCGTTCACCCGGTATCAGCAGTTCCCCGAATACCAGCAGATCAACCGCGGCATGACGCTGCCCGAATTCAAGTCGATCTTTTGGTTCGAGTTCTCGCACCGCCTCTTGGGGCGGGCCGTCGGGATCGTCTTCCTGGTGCCGTTTCTGTTTTTCTGGTTCACCGGGCGGCTCGATCGCGCCTTCGTGCCGAAACTTTTGATCATGTTCGCGCTCGGCGCGGCACAAGGTTTGCTCGGCTGGTACATGGTGAAAAGCGGTCTGGCGGACCGGCCCGACGTCAGTCAATACCGGCTGACGGCGCATCTCGGCCTTGCGGTCGCCATCTACGGCTACATGATGTGGGTCGCACTCGGGGCCTTGAAGACGGAGGCGCCCGCAGAGGCGCTCTCTGGTGCTCCCCTGGCCGCGGCACTGCGGTCGTCGCCCGGCGGGTGGCTGCGGGCGCTGACGGTCTGGATATTCGTCGTCATCCTCTCGGGTGGGTTGGTGGCCGGGCTCGATGCCGGTTTCGCCTACAACACGTTTCCGCTGATGGATGGCGCCTGGATTCCGCCGGGCCTGTTTGACGCCGCGCCCTGGTTCCTTAATTTCTTCGAGAACCGGTTGACCGTGCAGTTCGATCACCGGGTGCTGGCGGTGTTGACCGTCATTTTCGCCGCCGTGCTGTGGGCCCGCGGCCGCAACCAGGCGACGCCTGAACAGCGGCTTGCGCTCGATCTTATATTGGCCGCCGTGGCGCTGCAATTCGTTCTCGGATTGCTGACTTTGTGGCTGGTGGTTCCGGTGGCGGTGGCGGCGATGCATCAGGCCGGCGCGCTGGTGCTGTTTACGGCGGCGATCTATGCCGCCCATGCCTACCGGGAATCGCCGGTACGGAGGGCACACCCATGACCAATACACGTTTGATCTACGTCACCACCGCCAACGCCGACGAGGCCCGCGCGATCGGCGAGACGGTGGTGCGCGAGCGCCTTGCCGCCTGCGCCAACATCCTGCCGGCGGTTCAGTCCGTGTACTGGTGGGAGGGGGCGGTCGAGACCGATTCCGAATCTGTTCTGATACTCAAGACCGCGTCCGGCCGGGTGGCCGACCTGACGGCGCGCATCCGCGCTCTTCACAGTTACGACACCCCTTGCGTCGTCGCCCTTGAAATCGACGGCGGAAACCAGGATTTTATCGACTGGATCGAAGCCGAAACCCGGACCCTTGAATGACTGCCCCAGAATCTGCACCGGCGTCGGATTGGGCGACGCTCGCCATTTCGAGCGTCGCCCATTCCTATTCGCACCTGTTCATCCTTCTCTATGCGACGGTGGTTCTGGTGCTGGAAGGCTCGTTCGGCGGCATGACCTATGCCGATTTGCAGTGGCTGTCGCTGCCGGGGTTCGTTCTCTATGGCGTGGCGGCCCTTCCGGCCGGGCTGCTGGGCGACCGCTGGAGTGCAACGGGCATGATGGCGGTGTTCTTCATCGGCGTCGGGCTGTCGTCGATCCTGACCGGTTTGGCGAGCGGTCCAGTCGGGCTCCTGATCGGGCTGGCCGCGATCGGTCTTTTTTCGTCGATCTATCACCCGGTGGGCATCGCCTGGCTGGTAAAGCACGCCGTCAACCGGGGGCGCGCGCTCGGCATCAACGGGGTGTTCGGAAACCTCGGCACCGGCGCGGCGGCGATCCTGGCGGGTGCGCTGGCGGATACCTTCGGCTGGCGTGTCGCCTTCATCGTGCCGGGGACGATTGCGCTCATCACCGGCCTCGTTTTCCTCTGGGCGGTGCGCAAGGGCTGGGTGGTCGAAATGGAGGCGGACGCGAAAACGATTCCGGCCGCGCCCGCCGCCGACGTCCGCCGTGTGTTTTTTGCCATGGCGGTGACGGTGATTTGCGTCGGGCTCATATTCCAGACCACGTCGGTCGGCCTGCCGAAGATATTCTCCGACCGCCTGGGCGGCGCCGGCGCGACGGCGATGGGCGCGGGCATCCTGGTGTCGATCGTCTATTTTATTGCCGCCGGTTCGCAGATCATCGGCGGTGAACTGGCCGACCGTTATCCGCTCAAGCGCGTCTATTTCGTTTCCCAACTGGTTCAGGTGCCGATCGTTCTGATCGCGTTCTACACCTTCAACATCGGCCTCGTCGGCCTCGCCATCCTGATGGTGGGGCTGAACGTCGGCGGCCAGCCCGCGGAGAACGCCCTGCTGGCGCGCTATACCCCGCTCGCCTGGCGCGGGCGCATCTATGGCCTCAAGTTCGTGGCGACCTTGGGCGTGGCGACGCTTGGTGTTGCCTTGATCCCGGCGATCTGGGACTGGACCGGTTCGCTCGATGCGCTGCTGCTGTTCATCGCCGCGTTCGCATTGGCGTCCACGGTGGCGGCGGCGTTGCTGCCGACTGACAAGGATTCGGTGCTCGCCGGCCGCGCCCGCACCCGTGCCGCCGCCGGCGAGGGGGATTGATCCGGGCCTAAAGCTTTTCCCGTTCGCAGGCGCTCCCGCGAAAAGCACTGTCCCTTTAGAAACAGAACGCAAATCGTCGTCGCCGGCGATTCCGCCGGCTCGGGATTTGCGCTAAACCCGCGCCAGCGCCTGGTCGAGATCGCGGATCAGATCGTCCACCGTTTCGATGCCGACCGAAAGCCGGATTACGTCGGGGCCCGCGCCCGCTGCCGTCGCGGCCTCCGGCCCAAGCTGGCGGTGGGTGGTCGAGGCCGGATGCAGAATGAGACTGCGCGTGTCGCCGATGTTGGCGAGGTGCGAAAACAATTCCACCCCCTCGACGACCGCAATACCCGCTTCATAGCCGCCGGTGACGCCGAACGTGAGGATCGCGCCCGCACCCCTGGGCAGATACTTGCGGGCGAGGTCGTGGTAGGGGCTCGATTTCAGTCCGGCGTAGGAAACCCATGCGACCTTGGGATGGGATTCGAGAAACTCGGCCACCACCAGCGCGTTGGCGCAGTGGCGCTCCATGCGCAGCGGCAGGGTTTCAATGCCGGTCAGGATGAGAAACGCATTCATCGGACTGAGCGCGGGCCCGAGGTCGCGCAACGACAGCGCGCGCGCCGCCACCGCCAGCGCCATGTCGCCGAAGGTCTCGAAGAACCGGAGTCCGTGATAGGACGGCTGCGGTTCGGTCAGAGTGGGGAACCTGCCGCCGGCGCTCCAGTCGAAGTTGCCCGATTCGATCAGCACCCCGCCCAGAGAATTACCGTGCCCGCCCAGGAACTTGGTCAGGGAATGGACGATCACGTCAGCGCCCCATTCGAACGGTTTGTTCAAGTAAGGCGTGGCGAGCGTCGAATCGACGATCAACGGGATCCCCGCGCCGTGGGCTATTGCCGCCACCGCCTCGGTGTCGATGACGATGCCGCTGGGGTTGGCGAGGTTCTCGATGAAGATCGCCTTGGTGTTGGGCCTGAGGGCGGTCGAGAAGTTCGCCGGTTCGGTGGCATCGACCGTCGTCACTTCCCAGCCCATCTTGGCGAAACTTTGGCCAAACTGGGTGAGCGAGCCACCGTACAGCTGATTCGAGGCGATGAAATGATCGCCCGCCTGCATCAGCACATGGAAAATCAGCAGTTGCGCGGCGTGGCCCGAGGCAGCCGCCAGCGCCCCGCGGCCGCCTTCGAGACCGGCCATGCGCTGCTCCAGCACCGAGACCGTCGGGTTGGTGAGCCGCGTATAGATGTTGCCGAAGACCTGAAGGTTGAACAGGGAGGCCGCGTGATCGACGTCGTCGAATACATAAGAGGTCGTCTGGTGGATCGGCGTCGCGCGTGAACCGGTGACGGGGTCGGGCTGCGCGCCCGCATGGACGGCGAGCGTCTCGAAGCCGAATGTGTTGTCGGGGCGGTCGGTCATTGTGTCAGATCCGCTGTTTGCGTTTGCTTGAGATGACGCCGGTGTCGATGCCCATCCAGCCGATCTCGCCGGAAAGCCTGCCGAACTCGATCTTCGGGCAGCGGTTCATGATGACCGTGAGCCCGGCGGCCTCGGCGCGCGCGGCGGCTTCGTCGTTGCGCACTTCGAGTTGCATCCACACCGCCTTGGCGCCGATTTCGATGGCTTCGTCGGTGACGGCGCCTGCGGCCTCTGAATTGCGGAAGATGTCCACCATGTCGATCTGCTCGGGAATATCCTTCAGCGCGGCATAGACGGTTTCCCCGAGAATCTCGCCGCCGGCTTCCTTGGGGTTCACCGGAATCACGCGGTAGCCCTTTCTTTGCAGATACTTCATCGCAAAATAACTGGGCCGGTTCCAGTTCGCGCTCGATCCGACCATGGCGATGGTGCGGGTCTCGCGCAGAATCTTGCGGATCAGGTCGTCCGGATAGTCGATCTTTTCCAGCATCGGTACCCCGGCCCTCGGCTACTTGTCCGACCAGACCGGTTTACGCTTTTCGAGAAAGGCGTCGAGCCCTTCCTCGGCATCGCGCGCCATCATGTTCTCGGCCATGACGCGGCTGGTGTAGGCATAGGCGTCTTCGGCGGTCATTTCTATCTGGCGGTAGAACGCGGCCTTGCCCAGCGCCAGCGTATGGCGCGACTTCGAGGCCAGCACGCGGGCGAGGGCGCTGGTTTCGCCGGCGAGATCCGCGTCGGCCACGACCCGGTTGACGAGCCCCCATAACAGGGCGGTCCGGGCGTCGATGGACTCGCCGGTCAACAGCATTTGCAGCGCCGCCTTGCGGCCCACATTGCGCGATAACGCCACCTGCGGCGTCGAGCAAAACAGGCCGATATCGACGCCCGGCGTGGCGAAGCGCGCCGATTCGGCAGCGACCGCGAGGTCGCACGACGCGACCAACTGGCATCCGGCGGCGGTTGCGACGCCCTGGACGGAGGCGATGACCGGCTGCGGCAGGACCTGCAACGAGAGCATGTTGCGCCCCGAGCTTGAAAAGGCGGCTTCATGCCGGTCGCGGTCCGGCTTCGCGCGCAATTCGCGCATGTCGTGACCGGCGCAAAAGGCGGGGCCGCTGGCCGCGATCACCACCACACGCACGGTCTCGTCTTGGTGGATCGCGGCGATTTCCGATTTGAGGGCGCGCATCAACGCCCCATTGAGGCTGTTGCGCGCCGCGGGCCGGTTGAGGGTCAGGGTGGCGATCCCGCCGGCGTCGTGGCGCAGGAACTCGCCGTCGGCGCTGCCGGAATTCGTCTGCGTTTGGGCCGTCATTGCCGATCAACCTAACGGGCACGGTACGCCGAGGGAAGAACAACGAATGCGCGCGTTCTTGCCCGCGACCGGCGGCTCGCGCCGAAGGGCGGCTGCCCTCGGTTCGCGGCGGCGGCACGGTCGCGGCTCTTGCCGCGCGTACAGGGGCGGCACCGGGCGAGGTCAGGCAGCGCGGCAATGCCGGTTTTGTTCAGCCGGCAGCCGCCGGGCGGGTCGCCCATGTGGGCCGGGGCCGGTCGTCCGGCCAAAGCCGGCGCGGCACGGTGACGGCCGCCGCCTTGCGGCGCGGTATTATAATACCGTCTCATAAGGGCTTGTTATTCAGGGAAAAAGCGTTGACACCGGCGTCTAGGGTGGCATACTCCGCGCCCGCCGGCAGGGGCCGGACGCAAACGAAAAATCAGGCCTGGACCATGAAAACCTACTCCGCTACCGCCAAAGACGTGGTCAAGAAATGGTACGTCGTCGATGCGGAGAATGTCGTCCTCGGGCGGCTCGCGTCGGCGATCGCGCTCAGGCTGCGCGGCAAGCACAAGCCTATCTACACGCCGCACGTCGATTGCGGCGACAACATCATCGTCATCAATGCCGGCAAGGTGCGGCTGACCGGCCGCAAGGTCGAAGACAAGACCTATCACTGGCACACCGGCTATCCGGGCGGCATTCGCTCGCGCACGGCAGGCAAGGTGTTGTCCGGGACCCATCCCGAACGGGTCGTGGTGAAGGCGATTGAACGCATGATCCCGCGCAGCCCGATGGGCCGGCGCCAGATGTCCAATTTGCGTGTTTATGCCGGCACCGATCACCCGCACGGGGCCCAGAACCCGGAGCCGCTCGATATCGGGGCGCTCAATCCCAAGAACCGGAGGAGCGTCTAAGCATGGCCGACGTCGAAAAGGTGGGCCTTGAAGGCCTGAAAGACCTGGTTGCCGATAGGGCCCCCGATACTCCGGCGGGTGACGATAGCCCGGCGGTCGTCGAGGCCGCGACAATCGAACCGAAGATCGACCCGCAGGGGCGATCCTACGCGACCGGCAAGCGCAAGAACGCGATTGCGCGCGTGTGGCTGCGACCGGGAAGCGGGCGCCTCCTCGTCAACGGCCGCGAAGGTGAAGTTTATTTTGCGCGCCCGGTGTTGCGTATGATCATCAATCAGCCCTTTGCCGCCTCCGGACGCGAGGGCCAGTACGATGTCTGGTGCACGGTGAAGGGTGGCGGATTGTCGGGACAGGCGGGCGCGGTGCGTCATGGCATCAGCCGCGCGCTGCTCGCATACGAGCCGGGCCTTCGGCCGGTGCTCAAATCGGGCGGCTTTCTGACCCGCGATTCGCGCGTGGTCGAGCGCAAGAAATACGGACGCCGCAAGGCTCGCCGCAGCTTCCAGTTCTCCAAGCGCTAGGCGCCGGCCGAAGCCTGTTGGGCGCTGGGCCCGGACCCGGGCGCGAACGGGTCGGGTCGAGGGGTTGCGATTGTTTCGGGTGAAACCGTCGCTGAGGCGGCCCGCAACGGGACGAGATCGGACATGGCGGATACCAAACTGAGAATCGGCATACTGGGCGCCAGCGGCTATTCGGGCGGCGAACTGGTGCGTCTGCTGCTCGGCCACGCGGGCGTAGAGATCGTCCTGCTTACGGCCGACCGCAAGGCCGGTAAGCACGTCGGCGAGATCTTCCCCCATCTTGCGGGACAGGGGCTTCCCTTTCTGATTGCGCTGGACGAGGTCGAATGGTCAGGGCTCGATCTCGACATCGTGTTTTGCGCCCTGCCGCACGGCACCACCCAGGAAATCGTCGCCGGCCTGTTGCACGCCACCGGCCACGGCCTGGTCGACGAACTGGTGGTCGAGGAACGCGGCGACCTTATCGCGGCGCTCAAGTCCGACGTCCGGGTGTTCGATCTGTCGGCCGATTTTCGTCTCGACGACGTCGCCACCTATGCGGAATGGTACGGGCACGCGCATCTGGCGCCCGATCTTCAAACCGAAGCCACCTATGGTCTCTCGGAGTTTGCCCGCGACCGCATCCGGGCCTCGCGGCTGATCTCCTGCCCCGGGTGCTATCCGACCGCGGCGCTGCTGCCGCTCTTGCCGCTGGTCGAGGCGGGGCAGGTGGACGCTTCCGATATTGTCATTGATTCGAAGTCCGGCGTCACCGGCGCGGGCCGCGCCGCCAAGGAGGAAATGCTTTTCGGCGAGGTGGCCGAGGGGATTCATGTCTATGGAATCGCGCGCCATCGCCACGCCCCCGAGATTGAGCAGGAACTCACCCGTGCCGCGGGCCACGCCGTCACCGTCAGCTTTACGCCGCATCTGATGCCGATGAACCGTGGCATCCTTTCGACCGTCTATGTGCGCCTCGTAAACGGCGCGACGGCGGGCGATTTGCGCGCCACTCTCTTATCGCGTTATGCGGACGAACCCTTCGTCGCGGTCGTGCCCGAGGGGCTTGCACCCTCGACCCGCCACGTGCGGGGGTCGAATCATTGCCTCATCGGCGTGTTCGAGGACCGGGTAGCGGGACGGGCGATTCTCGTTTCGGTGCTCGACAATCTGATCAAGGGCGCGGCCGGGCAGGCGGTGCAGAACATGAACATCGCCTGCGGACTGCCCGAAACCCAAGGCCTCGGACAGCTTCCGCTGTTTCCCTAGCGACGGACCCGGCCGCATGGAGGCTCCCGGCACGGCAGGCGCCCTTATCCGGCCCTACGCCGGGGTATGGCCGCGGATCGGCCGCGATGTCTTTGTCGCCCCCGGCGCCACCATTGTCGGAGACGTCGAGATCGGCGACGGCGCCAGTATCTGGTATGGCTGCGTGCTGCGCGGCGACGTCGCGGCGATCCGGGTCGGCGCCAATAGCAACATTCAGGACGGCACCATCGTTCACGTCAGCGGCCGCCAGCCGGGCATCGCCGACATCGGCGACAACGTCACCGTCGGCCACAAGGTCATCATCCACGCCTGTACCCTTGAGCCCGGCTGTTTCATCGGCATGGGGGCAATCGTCATGGATCGGGCGGTGATCGAATCCGCCGCCATGGTCGCGGCCGGCGCTCTTGTCACGCCGGGAAAGCGGGTGCCTCGCGGCCAGCTTTGGGGCGGCAGTCCGGCCGTCTACATGCGCGACCTTACTGCAGAAGAAATCGACTATAATGCTGCCACGATCGGCAGGTACGGGGCACTCGCGGCCAACCACAAAGGCAGCGCCAAAGGCACCGGCTGAGTTTCGGGATCGGAATGGCGTGCAGGGCGGGAGCATTTTGGGGCGGCATCACGGATCGGGAATGATCAGCGTCGGGCGTCTTCTTGTGGCGGCAAGGGTCCCGGCGATGGCGGGTCTTGCGCTCGCCGCATGCACCGACATCCCCAATTTCTATCTCGCCGGGTATCCGGTTGCCGCCTTCGACACGGTGACCGACGAGCTCTACCGCGGAACCTTCCGGATCATCGTTGGCGAACCCACCGGCGACATGGTTCTTACCGGTCTTGCCAGCGGAACCGAATGCGAGGGCGTGAGTGGCGTGCCCGATGTGGATATGCTCGAGGTCGGCGCCATCGCGAACCTGTTGATGCGCTGCTCGGACGGACGCCTGATCCGCGGCCAGCTGGTCTACGGGTCGAGCCGCGCCGGCTTCGGCAGTGCCGAGGATACCGACGATAGCCCCTACCTAATTCTGTTCGGAAAGATTCCCACCTAGGACGCGGATCTGTGCAACCAGTTCGCGGTCTTGATTGCTCAGGTACCGAGCTCCGGTGTCGAGGACGAGTCCCTGTTCCAGCGGAGCGAGGGTGCGGCGTCCGAGGACGAACCCGACACGCTGGCGGATCTTTTCGGGCCCGACGGCGACGAAGCCGAAGAAGAAACCAAAGGGCCGGCCACGCCCGCGGAATCCGGGCCGGCATCAGACGAAGAAGACGATCTGTTCGACGATCTTTTTGCCGACGACGAGGATGACACGGCGGAACCCGAATCCGAGCTCGCGGCAGCGCCGGTCGACGATGAAGACGATCTGCTCGACGATATTCTTGCCGACGACGAGGAAGACGCCGCGGAACCCGAAACCGAACGCGCAGCAGCGGCAATCGAGGAAGATCAAGGCCTTGGCGACGAGCCCGCCGCCGATGAAGCCGGAGCCGATGACGCGAGCGAAGAGGAACGCCGTCGCCGGCTTGCCGCCGCGCAAGAAGAAGAAACGACGGCGCCTGCCGCACCTGCTGCGCCGACAGCTACCGAGGCGGAACCCGCCGCGGCGATCCCGTCCGATCCCGGTGACCTCAGCCTGTTCGAACAGGATCTCGACATCAGTCGCACCCAGGAATAGGGCGGCCAGCGCGGCTTCGGACTACTCGCAGCGCTTCATCACGTAAGACCCCGGCGCGTCCTCGATGGTTGCCAGTCCCCCGCCGCCCGGCGCGCGCGCGGGCACTTTCTTGCCCGAGCGGCGGCGCAGCCAGCGCACCCAGTCCGGCCACCACGAACCCGCGTGTTCCTCCGCCCTCTCAAACCATTCGTCGGCCGAATCCGGCAGCTTCGGGTTGGTCCAGTAGCTGTATTTTTCCGCCGCTGGCGGATTGACCACGCCGGCGACGTGCCCCGATTTTGCCAGTACGAACCGGGATTTGCCGCCGAACGCCAGCGGCGCGAGATAGGCCGAGCGCCACGGCGAAATATGATCGTCTTTGGTTGCCACCACAAAGGCGGGGACGGTGATCTTGCCGATGTCGATGGGAACGCCGTTGAGTTCGATTTCCCCTGGAGTCGAGAGCCGGTTGTTCAGGTACATGTTGCGGAGATAGAACGAGTGCATTGCCGCGGGCAGATTGGTGGCGTCCGAATTCCAGAACAGAAGGTCGAAGGCCTTGGGTTCGCGCCCGCGCAAATAATTGTTGATGACGAACGACCAGATCAGATCGTTTGGCCGCAACATGTTGAAGGCGGTCGCCATGAGCTTGCCTTCGAACACGCCGGTCCGTTCCATGTGATGCTCGACCCTCGCGATCTGGTCCTCGTCGATAAACGTCTTGATGTCGCCGGCGTCGGCAAAATCCACCAGCGTCGCCAGGAAAGTTGCGGAATGGACTGTCTTGTCGCCCTTGTCGACAAGGTAGGCGAGCGTCGCCGCCAGCAGCGTCCCGCCGACACAGTACCCGAGAATATTTAGGCCGGGTTCGCCGGTGGCCGCGGCGACGGCGTCGCGCGCGGCGAGAATGCCCTCCTCCATATAACTGACGAAGGACACGTCTCTCAGGCTGGCGTCCGGGTTGACCCACGACACCAGAAAGACCGTGAAACCCTGTTCGACCAGGTAGGCGACGAACGATTTCTGCGGCGTCAAATCCAGAATGTAATATTTATTGATCCACGGCGGCACGATCAGCACCGGCCGCGCATGGACGGTCTGCGTGGTCGGGGCGTACTGGATCAACTGCATCAAGCGGTTCTGAAATACGATCTTGCCCGGCGTCATGGCGACGGTCTTGCCGACCTCGAACGCGTCTTCGGCGACCATGCGAATGCCGCCGACCAAATCCATGTCCTGGCGCAATTGGTCGAGCCCGCGGATCAGAGACATGCCGTCCGATTCGACGGACTCACGCATGACGACCGGGTTGGTGGCGGCAAAGTTGGAAGGGGACGCCGCCGCAACCATCTGCCGGGTGTAGAACCGGACCTTGTTCTTCGTCGCCTCGTCCAGGCCCTCGACACCGCTGTAAGTTCCTTCCAGCCAATCGCTCCACAGCAGGTAGAACTGCTTCAGCAGGTTGAAAGCATTGGCCCCTTTCCACGCCGGGTCGGCGAACCGGCGGTCGCCGGAATCGGATTCCGGACCGGGGCTGCCGGATGCCGCCTGCTGCCACAACCGAAGCGTACCCTCCCAAAGGACCTTTTGGCGCGCCATCAAGGTGTCCGGGTCGGCCAGCAGTTTTTCAGTTGCCTTGGCGAAGGCTGCCGCGATTCCGGCACCGTCCAGCAGCGACAGACTGTCGGTATCGGTATTGGCTGTGTAGTCCTCGATCAGGCGCTGGCTTTCGCGCATCAAGCAGTCGAGGGATTCTTCGGTTTTGCCCGGTTCGGATTCGGGCTCATCAGGGGTGGGGGTGTCGCTCATGTTCAGGGGCCGTTTGGGTCGCGCGGCAGCCGCGCCTGCCGCTTTGGGGCTTGTTTGCCCAGTCTACCTGACGCCGGGCGGAGCGTCTCGGGCCCCCGGAATCCCTTGCCATTGCCGACAATGTACGTCACCTTTGCGGGCCAAACCATGGTGCGGCAACAAAAAATGCGGGGTTGATAATGACGAGTCGCGAGTCGCGGCAGTCCCGGCGCGGGCGCTCGAGGGTATCTGTCAACGGTCCGGTGGCGGTGACGATCCTCGCCTTGGTGTTGGCCGGTTGCTCGTACGTTCCGGAGTGGGCCAGTCCGGTAACGTGGTATGACGGCGTTGCCAGCGGCGTCAGCAGCGTCGCCGGCGCCGTTGGCGGCGTCTTCAGCGGTGGCGACGATGAAGATTCCGTCCAGGAAGCGGCCGCGGCCGCGACCGAAGACGAAGACGGAGACGACGAGGCCTATCCCCGCCTCAGCGCCGTGCCCGACCGGCCAGAACCGTCTGCCGATACCGGCGATGTCGCCGAAGGCCTTGTCGCCGACCGCGAGAACGCCCGCTACACGGACGAACAGCTTCGCTCTGGCGGCGGTACCGCGCCGCGCGAGGTCGAGGTTGCTGCCGTCCAGCCCGCACCCGCACCTGCACGGACGCCCGCGCCTGTGACCGCACCGGCACGGGCGCCGGCGCCTGTGACCGCACCGGCACCCGCCGAGACCCGGGTCGCGGTTGCTGATCCAGCCGCGCCCCAACCGGTCGAACCGCGCCGGCGCACCGGCGCGGCGGCACGCACCAGTCTGCTGACCGACGACGAAATCGACCAGCGCCGTACGATCACGACCGGCCGCAGCGCCGCCCCGCCGCCGCGCCGCGCCGCACCCCAGCCGGTGCCCCCGGTGGTGCCGCGTTCGCTGGTGCAGGACCGGCCCGCCGCCGCTCGGGCCCCGGTTGTTGTTGCCGAAGCCGCGCCGGTTCCGCCAGCAGCGGCGCCACGCTTGGCACCGGCGGCTCGGGTGCAGGTGGCACAATTGCCGGCGGTAATGGCAGGCGGCAACG
>CAZTAK010000021.1:0-7859 GCA_964611585.1 uncultured Alphaproteobacteria bacterium | reverse complement strand
CCGGCGGCTCGGGTGCAGGTGGCACAATTGCCGGCGGTAATGGCAGGCGGCAACGACGTTGTAGCCGCGGTCTATGCCCAGCTTTTGACCGATTCGGCGTCGACGGTGACCACTGCGCCCGCCAACGCCGCCTTTCAGACCCCAACCGCGACCCCGTTGCCGGCCGAGACCCTCTCCGTTCCGGGGATTGTGCGCGACACCTACAACGAAGCGTTAGCCGCGACCGATGCGATCGTCGCTGGATCGCTGGCGCTTCCCGGGACGGCCGATTTCGCGCCGCAGGGGCCGGTGGCGGTCGTCAAATTCTCGGTCGGTTCGGCGGTCATTCGTCGCCAGTACCAGGTGGCGATCAAGGACGCCGCCGAACAGCAAAAGGCGCAGGGCGGGATCATTCGCGTCGTCGGTCACGCCTCCAGCCGGACCCGCAACCTGCCTGTCGCCAGGCACATCCTGGTAAACTTCCGGATTTCGATGGACCGCGCCAATTCTGTCGCCAAGTCGCTGATGCAACTCGGCGTTAGTCCGGCGGCGATCCTCATCGAGGCAAAGAGCGACAACGAACCGGTGTTCCTCGAGGCCATGCCGCAGGGTGAGGCCGAGAACCGCCGGGCCGAGATCTTTCTGGAGTTCTAGGAGGAAGATCAGCCCTACACGGGCCCTCGCGAGCAGGGTAAAAGGGTCAGGCACGCGGCGGCCGGCTCCGCTGCGCCCCGTCGGCCCCTTGCGGCGCCCTGCCGCGGCACCAGTTTCAGGCATCGGAAGCGATGGATAACGAATTTCACCGGATCAAACGGCTGCCTCCGTACATTTTCGCTGAAATCAACGAAATGAAGGCGCGCGCGCGCGCGGCGGGCGAAGACATCATCGATTTCGGCATGGGCAATCCCGACATGCCGACACCGCCCCATATTGTCGAAAAGCTGATCGAGGCGGTGCAAAACACGCGCACCCACCGCTATTCCACCTCGCGCGGGATCCCCGGCCTGCGCCGCGCCATCAGCGCCTATTACGCGCGCCGCTTCGGCGTCGACATCGATCCGGAACACGAAACGATCGTCACCCTGGGTTCGAAAGAGGGGCTTGCGAACCTTGCCCAGGCGATCACGGCACCGGGCGACGTGATCCTGGTGCCGAACCCCAGCTATCCGATTCATACCTTCGGGTTCATCATTGCCGGCGGCAGCATCCGGCATATCCCGGTGGGATCGGGTCTCGATCTCATCGCTGCGGTGGAGCGCGCCGTGCGCCACAGCGTGCCCAAGCCGCTGGCGCTGGTGCTCAACTACCCGGCCAATCCGACCGCCGAAGTTGTCGGGCTCGATTTCTACGCCGAGGTCATCGACTATTGCCAGCGGGCCCAAATATACGTCGTCTCGGACCTGGCATACGCCGAGATCTATTTCGATGGCAATCCGCCGCCGTCGATTCTGCAAGTTCCCGGCGCCAAGGAGATTGCCGTCGAGTTTACGTCGCTGTCCAAAACCTACGCCATGCCGGGCTGGCGGATCGGTTTTGCCAGCGGCAACCGCGACCTGATCGCGGCACTCGCGCGGGTCAAGAGTTATGTCGATTACGGCGCCTTTACACCGGTTCAGGTGGCGGCGACGGCAGCGCTGAACGGGCCGCAGGATTGCGTCGATGAAATCCGCAACATCTACCGTGCCCGCCGTGACGTCCTGATCCAAAGTTTCGCCGGGGCCGGCTGGGAAGTGCCGCCGCCGCAGGCGACAATGTTCGCCTGGGCCCCGCTGCCGCCGGTATTTGCGGAAGCGGGATCGTTGCAGTTCTCCAAACGCCTTCTCCGCGATGCCAAAGTCTCCGTTTCGGCGGGCGTCGGCTTCGGCGAGTACGGCGAAGGCTACGTCCGCATTGCGCTGGTCGAAAACGAACAGCGTATCCGGCAGGCGGCGCGAAATATTCGCAAGCTACTGGCCGCGGAAGGGGTCAACATGGCACCGGCACCGGTGTCCGAACCGCAACAATCAAAGACCGCAGTCTCATGAGCGCGCCGCTTCGAATCGGTGTTGCCGGGCTCGGGACGGTCGGCACAGGCGTTGTCAAGCTCCTGCTCGCCAATCACGCGGCGATCGCCGAGCGTTGCGGCCGCGAGATTGCCTTGAGCGCGGTGTCGGACCTCGATCCGGGGCGCGAACACGGGATCAATCTCGACTCCGTCCAATGGTGCGCCGCGACCGACTTTGCGGATGAAGAAACCGTCGATGTCGTCGTTGAATTGATTGGCGGCGAGGATGGGCCCGCCAAGGCGCTGGTGGAGAGCGCGCTGGCGGCAGGAAAACCCGTGGTCACCGCCAACAAGGCGATGATCGCGCACCATGGCAACGATCTCGCCGCCCTGGCAGAGCGCCACGGCGTGCCGCTCCTGTTCGAGGCGGCGGTGGCGGGGGGAATCCCGATCCTGAAAGCCTTACGTGAAAGTCTGGCCGCGAACGAATATTCGCGCGTCTATGGAATTCTCAACGGCACCTGCAATTACATTCTCACAAAAATGGAAGACTCGGGCAGCGATTTCGGCGACGTCCTGGCTGAAGCGCAGGCGCTCGGCTATGCCGAAGCCGATCCCGCCTTCGATGTGGAGGGAACCGATAGCGCGCACAAAATAGCGATTCTCGCCAGCATCGCCTTCGGCCGCGCAATCGATTTCGCCGCCGTCCACATCGAAGGCATCCGCCACGTCAGCGCCGCCGATATTGCCTACGCCTCCGAACTTGGGTACCGAATCAAGCTGCTGGGGATCGCGCAATTAACCGATCATGGCGTCGAGCAGCGCGTCCATCCGTGCATGGTGCCGCTTGCCTCGCCGATCGCTCACGTCGAAGGCGTGTACAACGCAGTCGTTGCCGAGGGCGACTTCGTCGGCCGTACGGTATTCGAAGGTCAGGGCGCCGGTGCCGGGGCAACGGCTTCGGCGGTGGTCGGCGACCTCATGAACATCGCCCGCGGCCACCACGGGCCGCCGCTTGGGGTTTCGGCGGCGGATTTTCGCGCGCTCGACACGGCGCCGATAGAACGGCACGTGGGGCCGTACTACGTCCGTATGACCGTGATCGACCGCCCCGGCGTGCTCGCCGAAGTGGCGGCGGTATTCCGCGATCACGCCGTCTCGATCGAATCGGTGCTTCAGCCGGCGCGCAGCCCGGGCGAAGCCGTTCCGCTCATCATGACCATGCACGATACCGAAGAGGCCGGGATGCGGGCCGCCCTCGCGGAAGTTGCGAAACTCGATGCGGCACTGGAACTGCCGTGTATGATCCGGATTGAACATTTGTAGATGTGAGGTCTTGTGACGGATGCAAAAAAGGGTCTCGACCGGAATCTCGTTCTAGGGGCGGTGCGGGTAACCGAGGCGGCGGCGATTGCGGCCTCTAAACTGATGGGATTGGGCGATGAGCACGCTGCCGATCAGGCCGCCGTCGATGCCATGCGGACGATCCTCAATGATCTCGAAATGCAGGGGACGGTGGTGATCGGCGAAGGCGAACGTGACGAGGCGCCGATGCTGTTCATCGGCGAAGAGGTCGGAACCGGAACCGGCGCGCGCATCGATATTGCGCTCGACCCGCTCGAAGGCACCACCATTACCGCCACCGGCGGACCCAACGCGCTGGCGGTGCTGGCGCTGGCGGAACAGGGCGGCTTCCTCAACGCACCCGACGTCTATATGGACAAGATCGCAGTTGGCGGAGGCCTGCCGGACGGCGTCGTCGATCTCGACCGCCCGGCCGGCGAAAACATACGTGCGCTCGCCGAGGCCACCGGGCGGGAACCGGCCGATATCGTTGCCTGCATACTCGACCGGCCGCGCCACGCCAAGCTGATCGAAGACGTGCGCGCCGCTGATGCCCGCATCCGCCTTATTCCCGATGGCGACATTGCCGGCGTGATAGCCACCTCCGAACCCGGCACCGGAATTGACATCTACATGGGCGTTGGCGGCGCTCCCGAAGGCGTGCTGGCGGCGGCGGCGCTGTGCTGCATCGGCGGCCAGATGCAGGCGAGGCTTCAGTTCCGCAACGACGATGAACGCGCCCGCGCAGCCGGCGTCGGAATCGAGGATTTCGACCGCAAGTACGGCCTCTACGATCTTGCCCACGGCGACGTGATGTTTTCGGCCACCGGTGTTACCGACGGGTCGATGCTGGACGGAGTCCACCGGAACAGCGGCAGCATAACGACCCATACTCTGGTGATGCGCGCAAGAACCGGGACCGTGCGCTTGATCAAGACGCACCACCACGCCGACCGGGCGCTGAAGGGCGTGAACCGGGGCGGCGCCGGCTAGGGTGGAGGCGCCGGCATCCGGCCCGGTGGACGGAGAAACCGTCCTTGATGTTACCCGTTCGGCGACCGGCCGCGTCTGGCGCCCGCGCCTCGATGATAGCCGCATTGCCCAGGCGATCGCGCAGGCCGCCGGTGTCCCTGAAATCGTCGGCCGGATACTGGCGGCGCGCGGCGTCGGTCCCGAAACCGCCGAAGACTTTCTCAATCCGTCGCTGCGGGCGCTGTTACCCGACCCCTCGGGCTTCCGCGACATGGATGCCGCGTGCGCACGGCTTGCCGCCGCAATAATGAACCAGGAGCCGGTGACGGTGTTCGGCGATTACGATGTCGACGGCGCCACCAGTGCCGCCCTGCTGGCGCGATTCTTTCGCGCCGCCGGGAGCGATATTTCGATCTACGTGCCCGACCGCATGAAAGAGGGCTACGGGCCCAACGCCGCGGCGCTTCGATCGATTGCGGCCTCGGGCGCCCGCGTCGTCATCACGGTCGATTGCGGAACACTCGCCTACGATGCACTCGCCGCCGGCAGCGCCGCGGGTCTCGACTTGATCGTCGCCGATCATCACATGGCTGAACCGCGTCTTCCCGACGTGCTGGCGGTCGTCAACCCCAACCGGCTCGACGAATCGGGGCAGTGCTCTGAACTGGCGGCGGTCGGCGTTGTCTTTCTAGTGGTTGTCGCCGTCAACCGGATCTTGCGGGACCGGGGGTGGTACGACTCGCGGCCGGAACCTGATTTGCTGCAATGGCTCGATCTGGTGGCGCTTGGCACCGTCTGCGACGTGGTGCCGCTGACCGGCCTCAACCGCGCCTTCGTCCAGCAGGGGCTCAAGGTCACGGCCGCGCGGCGCAACGCCGGGATCGTGGCGCTTGCCGACGTGGCGGCGGTCCACGAGACCATCGGCACGTATCACCTGGGATTCCTGTTGGGGCCGCGGGTCAACGCCGGAGGACGAATCGGGCACGCGGATTTTGGCGCACGGCTTTTGTCCACCGACGACCACGGTGAGGCGGAACGCCTGGCCCGCGACCTTGATGCCTGGAATGTCGAGCGCCGCGCGATCGAGGCGTTGATTCTCGAAGAGGCCCTTGCCCAGGCCGAGGCGCAAGAGGACGCGCCGGTTATCGTCGTCTCCGATCCGTCATGGCATCCGGGTGTCGTCGGCATCGTCGCCAGCCGTCTCAAGGACAAGTACCGCCGGCCCGCCGTCGTCATCGGATACGGAGACGGGATCGGCAAGGGATCGGCCCGGTCGGTGCCCGGGTTCGACATTGGTGCGGCGGTCATTGCGGCGCGCCAGGCGGGCCTGCTGATCAACGGGGGCGGTCACGCAATGGCAGCGGGCCTGACAATCGACGGCGCCAAAATCCCTGAACTTTCGCTGCATCTCGCCGATCGCGGCCGGGCCGCAGGAACCGAAACCGGCGCCGAGGACCGCCTCGGTATCGACGGCGCGCTTGCGGTCTCAGGCGCGACGCGCGAACTGGTCGAGGTGTTGGAGCAAGCCGGACCCTACGGTGCCGGCAACAAGGAACCCCGCTTTGCGCTCGCCGAAGCCCGGATCGTGCGCGCCGATATCGTCGGCACGGGGCATGTGCGCTGCATCTTTGCCGGGCCCGCCGGCGGCCGGGTCAAGGGGATCTTGTTCAACGGCGCCGACGGGGACTTGGGCAAATTTCTGCTTGGCCGCGGGGCGGCACCGGTTCATGTGGCCGGGCGCCTCCGTGCCGACAACTGGCAGGGGCGCCAAGACGTGCAATTCATGATCGACGATGCCGCCGCCGCCTAAATTCGCCGACGCGGAGGAAACGAGTTGAAATCCAACGGTCTTTTCCCCAAGTTTGGTCCTCGGAGCGCCGCGGGCCGGCGCACTTGCGGGGGAGCGGCAGCGGCGTGATGTTAACGCGAGAGTGGGTTCAGACCGTGGTCCGGGTATCTTTCGGACACTACGCCTTCTCAAAGGAGTATCGGGAAGGCGTCAAAACCCTGAAAAAGATCGAGGTGTGGCTGCGGGAAAACCAGTTCTACCGCACGATGTTCGACGAGTGGGGTTTCCCGAAATATCCGAGCGGTAACATCACCGTCACCTTTCCGGTCAGCCAGTCGCACAAGGCGCTGGCGTTTCGGGTGTTCTGCAATGAAATCGGGCTGGGACGAACGCTGATGCAGTACCGGATCGTGCAGCCGCCAGATTCGCGGACGACACCGCCCGAGGCGCGGATCGCATTTCTTTAGGGCGCCGCGGCGGACACGATTTTGGACCGCGGGCGCTGCGGCCGCTTACCTGATACGAGTTTGCGAGAAGCCCGGCGGCCGTGCGGCCGGCCCTGCTCGCGCGGGCCGACTTGATTTTGGCCATTCGGCCCTTTACATGAGGGCAGCCGCGCCGCCCAGCCGACGCCCGGGACCCCATCGTCTAGCGGTTAGGACACGACCCTTTCAAGGTCGAGACACGGGTTCGATTCCCGTTGGGGTCACCACCAATAATACTTTTTTTTGTGGCTTACGAATAACGAGCCGAGGTGATGACTGGGCGCGACACGCTGCGTGGGTAGAAATTGGGTAGAATACGGGGAAGAATCGGACCAAGGAGACCCTCAATGCAGCCTGGCGCTCGTTCCGTGTCTTGTGGTTCTCGCACCGTCCCTGGCGCCTTCAACCACACCGCTTGACCGTCAAGGTCGCCCTTGTCGAGCATGGCGTCTGCTCGCATGGCTGCCTCAATTGCGGCTTGGTCGCCGTGCTACCGGAAATGCAGCCCCTCATAATTCATGCTGTCTTGCGGCGAAGGGTAGATATTTGCGTCGCGCGTGGTCGCCTTTCTGCAAGGCGCACCCTACCCGTCGTCGGATTGGCCAGATCCGAGCGCAAGAAATGGTTGAGTATTTTGAAATCTCGATAGTCAGCTGGTAGTTTTGCCGCTAGGGTCTCTTAACCTGCAAACAATGCTGGTGAATTTCTCTGATGGTTTGCGATGTGGCGAAGGTTGTAGAAACACCGGATTAGCCACCTCTTGCGAGGCTAAATGTCAAACAAAGTATTTAAGGTAGTCCGCACACTATTTGCCCTTGGCCTGCTCCAGGGGCCTGTTCAGCCAGGAACGGCGCAAGCTCAAACGAGCGGGCAAGCATTCGAATTTATAGACGTTCACAGCCATCTAGTGGGAGGTGCGGGCCAGCATGTAGACTATTACGGCGCCATGTCGGAAGCCATAAGTTTTATGGACCGTTTCGGAATTCGAAGGGTATTTATCCTACCCCCGCCGCAAATCACATCTCAGGACTGGTACGATTTTTCCGCTATAATCGGCGCAATCAATCATCATCCGCAACGGTCTGCATTCCTCGGTGGTGGGGGTGCGTTGAACTCCCGCATCCATCGTTACAGCGAACCCGAGACTGTAACAGATAGTGTTAAGCGCATCTTTGCCGCCAAAGCGGAGGAAATCATCAAGGCGGGTGCGATCGGCTTTGGCGAAATAGCATCGCTTCACATATCAGCAGTTTCTGGGCATCCATATGAATTTGTACCCGCAGATCATCCACTGATCCTTTTGCTT
>CAZTAK010000020.1:21401-37867 GCA_964611585.1 uncultured Alphaproteobacteria bacterium | reverse complement strand
CGGCGCGGTTCAATCCGTCGGATAAAATTGCTCTAGTTTTCAAGAAGCTAGAGCAGCTTTATCCGTTCAGTGATCGCCGAAAGCGATTCCACCTGAACGGATGCTGCTCTAGTACGCAAATCGTCGTCGCCGGCGATTCCGCCGGCTCGGGATTTGCGCTCGGGCGATTCTGGTTCGTCTGGAATCGCCCGTGGCCGCAAGGCGGCCCGCCGCTTGTGCGGCGCGCTCGCGCAGGCGCGGACCAATCGGTCCGCTGCCGTGAGCGACAAAAAAGCGAGAGTGGTTCCGATTAAAACGGAACCGCTCTAGGCGCGATCAGGGTTCGCCGCGCAGAATTTCGTTGCCGATCGAGAGATCGAAACGGTTGGCGGCGCTGCCTTCCCTGAGGGCGAGTTCGATCAGGCCGATCGAGTTTTCGTACCAGAATCCGCGCCGCGGATCGGCCTCGCCGAATACCCGCGCGTGGGGGAATTCCGTGCCGCGCGCCTCGACGATGTCGCCGGAGGTCAATGTCGCTGCGCGCACGCCGGTTGCCGCGTTGCCGAAGCGGTCGATATAGACGATGCGCCACAAATCATCGGGCCAGTCTTGCAGCAGGCGGGCCGAAGGCAGCGCCGACGTGCCGGGCGGGTCGTCGCCGCGGGCGATCATCGCCGCCACCGGCGCGAACAGGTCGCGGCCGTGAAAGCTGATCGACAATTGCTGCGGCCGCCAGTCGATGTCCCAAAAGGCCGTGTCCTGGGCCCGTGCTGCCAGTACGTTGAACAGGCCGTTGCCGGGTCCGACGAACCAGCGCCCGTCAGCCCGTACGATTACAGGTTTGCGGCTCCGTGTGCCGACGCCGGGATCGACCACGCCGACGAGGACCGAACGCTCGGGAAGCGTGCCCGCCAGCGCCGCCAGCAGGTAGGCCGAGGACTCGATGTCGAAGGCCGGCGCATCGTGCATCAGGTCGACAACCGGAATGCCCGGGGACTGGTGGGCCAGAACCGCCTTCATTTGCCCGACATAGGGCCCCTCCAGGCCGAAGTCGGTGAACAGGGCAATCAACGGTGCGGTCATGATGAAGCACTATGGGGGGCAAGGGCTGCCATGAAAAGCGCAACTCCAGACGGTTACATCCCCGTCCTCGACGCCTTATCCTGATTTCATGACTGAACAGACCGGCGTGCGCGCCGCCCCCAATCCGTTGCTCAAGTTCCTGATCGATATAGGGCCGCTGGTGGTGTTCTTCGTCGCCAATGCGCGTTTCGGCATCATCGGCGGCACCGCGGCTTTCATGGCCGCGACGGTAGTCTCGCTGGGGACGAATTATTGGCTGGAACGGCGCCTGCCCATGCTGCCGCTCGCCACCGCGGTGTTCGTGCTGGTGTTCGGCGGGCTGACGGTGGCGCTCAACGACGAACTTTTCATCAAGCTCAAGCCCACCATCGTCAATACCCTGTTCGGCGTCATCTTGCTCGGCGGGCTGGCGATGGGCCGGCCGTTGCTGCGGCCGCTACTGGGGGCCGTATTCGCACTGAACGAGACCGGATGGCGCAAGCTCAGCTTCCGTTGGGCGTTGTTCTTCTTCGCCCTTGCCATCGTCAACGAAATCGTCTGGCGCAATGTCACGACAGACATGTGGGTGAACTTCAAGGTCTTCGGCATCATGCCGTTGACGGTGCTGTTCAGCCTCGCCCAGATGCCATTGATCGCCCGCTATCGCCCCGACGACGAGGCCGAGGACTGAAGCCTACAATCCGTGCTGGCTGAAATCGGAGGTTTCGCCAGCCGGGTTGACGAAGGGCGCGAAGATTTGCGTGCCCGCGACCTCGCGGTGCTGATGAAGCGCCCAATGCACCGACGGGAAGGCGATCTCGGTCCACGGGATTTCATCCCACAGGAAGAATCTGGCTTCGATGGTTTCGGGCCCCGGCGCCAGGTCCGGCCCGGGCAAGACGGCTCGGTAAATCAACTGCACCTGAGAGATACGGTCGATGCTGTAGACCGCCAGCAGTGCGTCGATGGCGATGTCGACACCGGCCTCTTCCTGAGCCTCGCGGCGGGCGCCGGCCTCGGTAGATTCTTTCTCTTCGAGGAATCCGGCGGGGATGGTCCAGTAGCCGGTGCGCGGTTCGATCGCGCGCCGGCATAATAAATAGCGGTCCTCGAACGTGCACACGGCGCCGACCACGACTCTTGGGTTGACGTAGTTCACGAAGCCGCAGGTGTCACAGACAGCGCGAATCCGGTTGTCGCCTTCGGGAATCTTGTAGGTGACCGGTCCCGGCAAACCGGCAGGGAAGGGAATCGTCTTGGCCCGGGTCATGGCGGCACTCTGGCACTGGTGCGCCCCACCGTCCAGCGGGCGGCATCGCGCACCGGACTGGAATCAAAAAAGGCGCCCGCAGACGCCTTTTTCCTGTCGGAGGCCCGGGATCAGACTCGGATATCAACCCGGTCGCCGTTCCGTTCTTCGTCGTCCTCGTCGCGGCGTTCCTGCCGTTCGGCGGCATCGAGTTCGCGGCGAGCTTCGTCGTCGCGAGCCTGCACTTCCTCTTGCTGCCGCGGTTCGGTGCTGCCGGTCTCGGTGACCGGACGTTCCGTCTGCTGGTCTTCGACGCGGCGCGGCCCCGGCGTGTTGGTCCGCGTTTCTGGCGCTACCGGGGTCGTGAGCGTGAACCCCGTCCCGATTTGCATTTCGTGCTCCTTCGTATCCGCTCAGTGTTGGCTTCGATGCCGAGGGAGCCAAGGTGAATGCTTCTGCAATGCCTTGAACAAGAGGGCGTTATTGGAAATATGGGCGGAAACGGGAAGAATTCCAGCCCCCGGAGCCTTTCGCTTTTCGCACCCGGATGGCGGGGGGCGCAGCGCCCTATTGTTGTCCCGATTTGGGCCAATGTATGTTTCAAGAAGGGCCAGTGTCCCAAGTTAGAGCACCCCCAGACCCCGGCCAGACTCGTGTTTTTTGGCAAGTTTCAGCCGTTATTAGCCCCTTTGCCACGACAGACCGGGTTGGCCCGCCGCTTGCCGCAACGGGAGGTGAAAGTTGCAGCCGGTCGGCACCATAACCGTCGACCCTGTTGCATAGCGTTTGCGGATCCAACCCCCATAGGACCCGTAATGTCGTAGGAGGCGTCTTCCCCCAAGGACGCCTCCTACTTTATTGGCCTCCTGCCGGATTGGCCTCCTGCCGGATTGGCCTCCTGCCGGCGTTACGGTCACTTCCCGGCACGCAGCGTTTCCAGTTCGCTGGCGACGATGCGGTGGATTTCGGTGCCCGGTTCGAGCAGCGGCAATAGTCGCTCCCAATAGCCCAGCGCAGCGGTCCGATCTTCGGTCTGGAGCGCCCCCAGGCCCAAGAAAAAGAGGGCGTCAGGGTGGGCCGGGTCGAGGTCGAGTATCTGCCCGTAGATTTCGAGCAATTCGGGCGCGAGTATCGGGCCTGGTGGACTGAGCTCGCGTAGGGCGCGGGCATACCCGTCCAGCACCTCGACGTCGCCCGGCCTCAAGGCGGTGGCGCGGTCCAAGGCCTCTCGCGCCTTGTCGCTTTCGCCCAGCACCACCCACGAGCGGGCGAGCCGCAGCCAGCCTTCGGCGTCGCCGGGTTCGTCCACGAGCCGGGCCGCGAGGCGCTCGACCATGTCACGGATGAAGGATTCGCGTTCTTCGTCTGACATCGCCTGCGCCGCGTCGATTTCCGCGCGCGTGAGACCAGCACCCGGGGGCGGCGGACTACTGTCGAGTTCAGGCAGAACTGCGGCCAGGTCGATATCGAGATCGCGCGCCGTTTCCTGTAAGTACGATAGAACCGGACCCAGCCATGATGCGCCCGCAGGCGAATCGCGATAGAGCGCGAGCCATTGGTCGAACGCCTGCTGAAGTTCTCCCGCCTGGGCGCGTTCGAGCGCGAGATAGAACCGCGCGGCGACATTGTCCGGTTCACCAGCGAGCGCGATTTCGAATTCAATTTTGGCCGGTGGCACGACGGTGCCTTGTGCGGCATAGACCATCGCTTCGCCCAGCAGCGCGTGCGGGCCGGGGCGATCGGGGGCGAGCGCGGTGGCGGCGGCGAACGCTCCGGCGGCCAAGGTGAATTGTGAGGCCGTCAAATACGTCTGCCCGAGATCGATCCAGGCGGGGAGGTTTTCAGGATCGGCGCCGAGCTGTTCCCGGAGCGAAGCAATCCGTTCCACGACGCGGGCCTGGAACTCCGCCCCGGAAGGTTCCTGCTCGAAGCGCCCGGCGATGGGCCGATCCGGTTCGGCCGGCGCGCCCTGAAGCAAATAAAGTAGGACCGCAAACGCCGGCACCAGCAGAGCAATCCCGATCACAGTTCCTAGCCGCAGCCCGCCGGGCCGGACCGGGGGCGCTGCCGATCCCGGGTCGGGGCCACCCTCGGGTGCCGCCGCAAGCATCCGGCGCATGATTTCGGTCCGCGCCGCTTCCTCTTCCGCACCCGAAATCACGCCGCGTTCGAGATCGGCATCAAGGTCGCGCAACTGGTCGCGGTAGACCGCGAGGTCAAATTCGGCGCGGCGCGGCTTGGTGTGGCGCGTCCGAAGCGCCGGCACGGCAAGGGCCGCAACAACGGCCGCGGTCATCGCCGCCAGGATTAGGGTCAAAACCATCGGTCGGCCTGGTCAGTGCGGCTCGTCCGCCGATTCATTCAGCAGGGCGTCGATGCGGCGGCGTTCGTCCTCGGACAGCGGTGCTGCCACCAAACCGGTGTGACGGCGCAGGTAGACGGCGACACCCGCCCCGGCCAGCAGCAAGATTACCACCGGGCCCAGCCACAGCAGCAACGTCGAGGCCTTGAACGGCGGCTTCATCAACACCCAGTCGCCGAATCGCGCGCCGACATAATCCAGCACCTTGGGATCGGTATCGCCGGCCAGGATCCGTTCGCGCACGATGATTCGCAGGTCTCGGGCGAGATCGGCATCGGATTCGGCGATCGTCTGGTTCTGGCACACCAGGCAGCGGAGCTGGTTGTGGAGCGCCCGGGCGCGCGCTTCGAGCGTCGGATTGGCGAGCGGCGAGTCAATCTGCTGCGCCGTCGCGGGCACTGCGAAGGCGACGAGGAACGCGACCGCAAGCAAGGCCAAAAGGCGCGAGGCCGGCATCATTCCGCTTCCGTCTCGGCGCGCGCGTTGCGGCGCGCCGCGTCTTCGGCGCGGGCCTGTTCGATCAGGGGTACTATCTTGCGGCGCAGTAACTTCGGCGTCACCTGGGCGACGTGCTTGAAGATGATGGTCCCGGCGCCATCGACGACAAACGTCTCGGGGACGCCATAGATCCCCCATTCGATGCTCTGGCGTCCGTCAAGATCGGCGCCGATCTTGGTATAGGGGTCGCCCAGCGCCCGCAGCCAGGCCAGCGCGTTCTCGGGGTCGTCGCGGTAGTTGATGCCGTAAATCGGGATGTCGTTGGTGCGTGCGAATTCCATGAAAACCGGATGCTCCTCGCGGCAGGGGCGGCACCAGGAGGCGAACACATTGACGATGGCCACTTCGCCGCCGGTGAAGTCGGCCGTGGAAAGGCCCTCTTCATAGCCCGGCAGCGGCGGCATATCGAAGTCGGGAACCGGTTTGCCGATCAGGGCCGAGGGGATCTCGCGCGGGTTCAACGTCAGCCCGATGGAAAAGGCGATCACCAGCGCCAGGAAAAGGCCGAGCGGCAAGTAGAACTTGAGGCGCATGGCCGGGTCTCAAGCGCCGCTTGGCAACGGCGCCGCCTTGACCGGCGAGCGGCTTCGTTTTCGCGCCGGCGCGCCGACGCGGTGGCGGCGGTCGCTCAGCGACACCAGCGCCCCCAGCACCATCACCAGACCGCCGAGCCATAGCAGGTTGATCAGCGGCTTGTAATAGAGGCGCGTCGCGAAGCCGCCGCGTCCGTCGGGCTCACCGATCACCGCATAAAGATCGCCGCCCGCGGTCGGCCGGGTTCCGGCCTCGGTGGTGGTCATGGGCGGGGTGGTAAAGTCGCGCGTTTCGGCTTCCATCACTCCGATCTCGCGGCCAGCACGCGAAATCCGGAACGTGCCCTTGACGGCGCTGTAATTGGGACCCGGCGCACCGCGCGCGCCCAGGAATTCGAATTCGTAGGGGCCGACGGTGGCGAGCGTGCCCGGCGCCATCACCTGCAGCGATTCCACCTGCCAGGCCAGCGAGCCGGTAATCCCCAGCAACACCAGACCGACCCCGCCGTGGGCGAGCGCCGCGCCATAGGCAGACCGCGGCAGATTGCGCGCGCGCGCGAGTGTGTCGTGCAGGGACGCGCGCCCGAACTTGAGGCGCAGCGCCAGTTCGGCGACAGCCCCGGCCACCAGCCATACCCCCAGCGCCATGCCTAGGATCGCCAGTACCGGCCCGCCTGCCTGGAAATACCAGACCGCCAGCGCGGCAACTGCGGTCACGGCGATCATGAATTTGAGCCGCGACAGGACGGCGCCGAGATCGGCCCGTTTCCACGGTATCAGCGGCCCGACGGCCATCAACGCCAGCAACGGCACCATCAACGGCCCGAAGGTCGCGTTGAAGTAGGGCGGGCCCACCGTCACCTTCTCGCCGCTGACGGCATCGAGCAGCATTGGATAGAGGGTGCCAAGGAGCACCGTCGCCAGTGCACTCGCCAGCAACAGGTTGTTGAAAACCAGCGCACCCTCGCGGCTCACCGGCGCGAACAGGCCGCCGCTTTTGAGGACCGGCGCCCGGATTGCGAACAGCGTCAGCGACCCGCCGGTCACGAGCACCAGAAACCCGAGAATGAACAGGCCGCGGGTGGGGTCGCTGGCAAACGAATGCACCGAATTGAGCACGCCCGAGCGCACGATGAAGGTTCCGAGTAGCGAAAGCGAAAACGCCAGAATCGCCAGCAGTACCGTCCAGGCCTTCAGGGTGTCGCGTTTTTCGACGACGATCGCCGAGTGCAGCAGCGCGGTGCCGGCAAGCCAGGGCATGAACGAAGCGTTCTCGACCGGATCCCAGAACCACCAGCCGCCCCATCCGAGTTCGTAGTAGGCCCACCAGCTTCCAAGGCCGATGCCGACGGTGAGGAACATCCACGCTGCCAGGGTCCACGGCCTTACCCAGCGCGCCCACGCGGCGTCGAGGCGGCCTTCAAGCAGCGCCGCGATCGCGAATGAAAACGCGACCGAAAACCCGACGTAGCCCAGATAGAGAAACGGCGGGTGGAAGGCGAGGCCCGGATCCTGCAACAGCGGGTTGAGGCCGCGCCCCTCGAACGGTGCCGGGATCAGGCGGGTGAACGGGTTCGACGTGAACAGCAAGAACAACAGGAACCCGACACCGACCAGGCCCTGCACGGCGATCACGCGCGCGCGCAGTCCAGGCGGCAGGTTGGTGCCGAAAACAGCGACCGCCGCTCCGAACAGGGCGAGGATCAGGACCCACAACAGCAGCGATCCCTCGTGGTTCCCCCACACGCCGGAAATCTTGTAGAGCAACGGCTTTTCGGTGTGCGAGTTCTGGAACACGTTGAGCACCGAAAAATCCGATACGACGAACGCCTGCATCAGCGCCAGAAATGCGATCGTCAGCAAGATGAATTGCACCACCGCCGCCGGTTTCGCGATTGCGGTCCACGACTCGATACTGCGGTGCGCGCCGATCAGCGGCAGGGTGCCCTGCGCCGCGGCGACGACGAGCGCAAGGACCAGCGCAAAATGCCCGACCTCGGTAATCATTCGGCGCCCGATCCGGGGCCGCGCCACTGGCCCGATTTCTTCAGCGCCTCAGCGACTTCGGCCGGGATGTAGTTTTCGTCGTGCTTGGCCAGCACCTCGGTCGCGATGAAGATGCCGGAAGCGTCGAGGCGCCCTTCGGTCACCACGCCCTGACCCTCGCTGAACAGATCGGGCAGCATGCCGGTAAATCTGACTTCGACGGAATTGATCAGATCGGTGACCCGAAAGCGCGTCGTCAGGCCATCCGCGTCGCGGCGCACCGAGTTTTCTTCGACCAGGCCACCGAGGCGAAAACGCCGGTCGGTTCCGATCTCTTTTTCCTGGATGTCGGTCGGGCTGTTGAAGAAAACGAGGTTTTCCTCGAACGCGCTCAGCATCAGGCCGACGGCCACGCCGAGGACCGCCAACGCCGCCAGCAACAAATATAAACGCTGGTATTTAGGTTTCACGCGCCTCACCCGGGCTCTCTGAAGGGCCGTCGCGGTGCGGCCGGCGTAGCGCCTGCAATGCCTTCAAGGCGCGCTGATCGGCTCTGAGGGCGCGTTGGCTGACCACGATCAGCACGATCATCACCACAGCCGTGACAATGAAGGCGGGCCAAACGAATGCGCCGTAACCGCCCATCGCCAAAAAATCCTGGATCGCATTCATCATCGTCTCGATCGGAAGGGGACAGGTGGCGCTTGCCGCTTCAGGATTGGTGCGCCGCCGCCTGTATGGCGACGCCGTCCGGTGCCGCCTGCATCAACCGCAACACGCGAAGTTTTCGCGCCACGATTTCGCGCTGGATGCGGACGATCACCAACGCCGCGTAATAGGCCATGAAGCCGACCGCCATCAGCAGCAACGGCAGCAGCATCGAAATATGGATTGTCGGACCCGAAAGGTTCACAACGCTGGCCGGTTGGTGGAGCGAGCTCCACCAGTCGACCGAAAACTTGATGATCGGCACGTTGACGGCGCCCACCAGGGCCAGGATCGCGGCTGCGCGCGCGCCGCGGTTCGGGTCTTCGAAGGCTTGCCACAGCGCCATGTAGCCGAGATAGAGAAACAACAGCACCAGCACCGAGGTGAGCCGCGCATCCCATACCCACCAGGTGCCCCACATCGGCTGGCCCCACAGCGATCCCGTCACCAGCGCGAGCGCGGTGAACGCCGCGCCCACCGGCGCACTCGCCTTCGCGGTCAGGTCGGCCAGCGGGTGCCGCCACACCAGGCCGACGGCGCTCGCCACCACCATCACGGTGTAGATGTACATCGACATCCAGGCGCTCGGTACATGCACGTACATGATGCGCATGCTTTCGCCCTGCCGAAAGTCCGCCGGCGCCACGAACAGGCCGAGGTAGAGGGCCACCGCAATCAGCATCGCCGTTGCCAGCCACAGCCACGGCAACACGGCCGAACTGAGCCGGACGAAGCGGGCGGGATTGGCGAATTTGTGCAGGCTCATGGCATTCTGGCGCGGTTGCGCAGCCTCTTTCTAGTCCCGGGCCGGGTCGTGCATCAAGCCACGGGATTGTGAGGGATGCACCTAAATACTCTGTGATTTTTCCAGTAATAACCTAGCACATGGGACTTATTCTAGATTGAGACGTAACGCCGCAGCACTGGCGAGCGGCGCGATCACGACCGAGCCGAGGAACAGCGCCGCCAGGATAAGGATCTGCGGCCGGGCGCCGAGGCCGACGACCGTGGCCTCGACCGCGCCGACTCCAAAAATCAATACCGGAATGTAGAGCGGCAGCACCAGAAGCGACAAAAGGACGCCCCCCCGGCGCACCCCCACCGTCAGCGCCGCGCCGACGCCGCCGATCAGGCTTAGGGCCGGCGTTCCCAGCAGCATCGACAACACCAGCACGAGATAGCCCTCGGCCTCGAATCCGAGCAGCAGCGCCAGAAGCGGCGAGGCCACGATCAGCGGCACCCCGGTGGTGAGCCAGTGGGCGATGGTCTTGGCCAGCACCACGAGTTCCAACGGAAGCGGCGCCAGCGCCAGCAGGTCGAGGCTTCCGTCTTCGAAGTCGGCCTGGAACAGGCGGTCGAGCGAAAGCATCGAGGCCAACAGTGCCGCCACCCAGATCACGCCCGAAGCGATGCGGGCGAGGATGCCGGGTTCGGGCCCGACGCCGAGCGGAAACAGCGTCACCGTGAGGACGAAGAAGACCACCACCATCCCGTTGCCACTGCCCTGCCGGAACGCGAGCCGCAGATCGCGCCGGATCAGGTGAATGAAGGCGTTCACGGCGCCGTCCCCTGGGGGCCGAGATGAAGAATGCGCGCACCCTCGACTTCGATATCGCCGTGGGAAGCGATCACGGAAATTCCGCCGCGCGTCCGGTGCGCCTGGATCAGGTCGTGCAGTGCCAGGACCGAGGGCTGGTCTAGGGAGACTGCCGGCTCGTCGAGCAACCACAGCGCCGCGCCCGAGGCGCCAAGGCGGGCGAGGTTGAGCCGGCGCTGCTGTCCTGCCGACAGGAACCGCGCCGGCAGGTCGGCAAGTTCGATCAGGCCGAATCGCTTCAGCGCCGCCGTTTCTGCACCTGTCTTGCCCGCCAGTGCGGCCCAGAACTCAAGGTTCTCGCGCACGCTTAGCGCCGCCTTGACGGCATCGACATGGCCGACATAGTCGAGCCGCGCCCGGTGCGCGTCACGATCGGCGCGCACGCTGGTGCCGTTCCACGTCAGCGTCCCGTCGGCGGCCGGCAAAAGTCCCGCGATCAGCCGCAGCAAACTCGATTTGCCGCTGCCGTTCGGGCCCCTGAGCACCAGTGCCTCGCCCGAGCGCACTGTGAACGACAGGTCGAGGAAGACCACCCGCTCGCTGCGCACGCAGGCGAGGCCCTCTGCACCGAGTGTGCCTTCGGGGAAGGGAGCCCCGGCCGGACCGGCTTCAGTCATTGGCCGCTAAAGGTCAGCACGCGGGTCTCGCGCCGCGTAGCGCTCGAACGGCGCGGTACCGGCGGCAGCCAGCGTTGCGGCGCCATGGGAAAACTCGGCCCGCATGGCCACCTGGATATCAAGCCCGGCTTGTTCGTAGACGCTTTGATGGTCGCTCTTGAGACAGGCCTGCGGCAAGTCGCACAGTTCGCGCGCCAGCGCTTCAGCGGCGGGCCTTGCGGTGTTGGTGGCGACAACGCGGTTGACCAGTCCGATCGCCAGCGCCTCCTTGGCGCCGACGGCGCGGCCGGTCAGGATCAGGTCGAGCGCCCGGCCCATGCCGATCAGGCGTGGCAGGCGCACCGTGCCGCCGTCGATCAACGGGATTCCCCAGCGGCGGCAAAAGACCCCGAAAATCGAGTCCTCCTCGGCGATGCGCAGGTCGGCCCACAGCGCGAGCTCCAGGCCGCCCGCCACCGCATGGCCGGCAATCGCTGCGATTACGGGCTTGGAGAGGCGCATCCGGCTCGGGCCCATCGGACCGGCGCCGTCGGCGACGATGCGGTTGCGGCACTCGGGCGAGAGGGCGGCGCCGGCGCAAAAAGTTCCGCCCGCGCCCCACAGGACGGCGACGCACGCTTCCGAATCGGATTCGAACGTCTCGAAGGCATCGGTCACCGCCTCCGCCGTCGCGCGATCGATGGCATTATCGACATCGGGACGGTGGAGCACGACAGTGAAGACGGGCCCGCTGCGTTCGATTGTTACGGTCATCTCGGCCTCCGTTCCTTGGGGCGTGAACAATAGGGTCGCGGCCCCGTCACCCAGTTGTGAGATTACCGCGCCCGGGATACTTGTAAATTTGCCCGGCGTGCGGCTTGCCGTCGCAGCAACCGCACAGGTCCATTAGGGGCGAAATCATGAGCTTGTCCGGAACCCTTCCGTGGCTGGTGTTGGCCGGGTACTGCGCTCTGGTGTGGCGGATGATGCCGGCGCGGGTGTCGGCGGGGCAGTTCTTCGACGGGCGTGCCGCCGACGGCGCGGCGCCCGGCTTGTGGCTTCTGGTGGCGAGTGCGGCGATCACCTGGATTTTTGCCAAGTCGATCGCCAACGCCGCCAGTCTCGCCGGTGCGTTCGGCGTTTCGGGGGGCCTCGGCTATGCGTTCTATTATTCTAGCTTCATCGTTGCCGGCGTTGCGATCTATTTCATTCGCACCCGCGGCGGGCACACGTCTTTGTCCGGATTCCTGGTGTCAAAGCACGGCGCCTTCTGCGCCAAACTGTTTTTGCTCGCGATCTCGATCCACCTGTTCGACGAGGTCTGGTCCAACACCAAGGTGGCGGCATTGTTCTTCGGCAACGAAGGCAGTGCCGATTACTGGCTGGCGGCGGCCATCGTTGCCGCGTTCACGGTTTTTCTCGTGGCGCGGGGGCCTGCGTTCGAGCCTTTATGACGGACGGGGCGCAAATGCTGCTGGCGGCGATTCTTCTCGGCGTCGTGCTGGCGGTGTTGTGGCCGGGCCTGGCAGAGCGCCGCCTGCCGGACGTGTCGCGCAGCGTAAACCTCGCCGGATGGACTCTGGATTCGACATTTTCGAGTACCGCCAAGCTGGCAGCGCGGGACTGGCGCAACGAGTCGGGCGCGGCGGACGCGCGCGTACTCCGGCGCGGGCGCATGATTATTGTTTTGATCGCCGTGCTCGGAAATTTGTCGCTGCTCAGCATCTATCTCGGCGCCAAGGCGGGGCCCGCGGTGATCGCCGCCACCGCCATCTCGGGCACGATGGTGATGGGGCTCGCGCCGATCTTCTTGCTGTCGTTCATCCACGCCGCGGGGCGGTTTAATTTTTTACCTCGCGTTTTGGCCCGGGCTTGCGTTCGGCATCATCATGACGCTCGAAGCGGCGGCCGGGATCGAGATTCTCCCGGCCTGGGTCGATCTCGGCACCGGGCGTTATGCCGACGATTTTGGCATCAACGTCTATGGCGTGATGCTGTGCGCGGCGGGCTATCTCGCCGGTGCGGTGGTGCCGGCGCTGCGCACGCGATTGGCCGGACCGGCCACGATTCCGGCCCGCGGCTAGGCTCAAAATCTGCCGCTGGGCGTGAGATCGGGACCCCTGTTCCGAATCCGAAAATGCGCTATGTTGCGCGCCTCGACCCGCCCCCTTGTAAGGAATTCCCATGGCGAAAGCTCCGCGCCACGATACCCTCAATACGCGCCGCCGCCTCAAGGTGGGCGGCCGGGTCTACGATTATTACAGCCTCAAGGCCGCCGAAAAGGTCTTGGGCGACCTGTCGCGGCTGCCGGTTTCGCTGAAGGTGTTGCTCGAGAATCTGCTGCGTTACGAGGACGGGCGCACCGTCACGGCAGCCGACATCAAGGCGGTCGCGCGGTGGCTGAAACGGCGCAAGTCGAAGCGTGAAATAGCATTTCGCCCGGCGCGGGTGCTGATGCAGGATTTTACCGGCGTGCCCGCGGTCGCCGATCTCGCCGCCATGCGTCAGGCGGTCGCCGATTTGGGCGGGGATCCGCGCAGCGTCAACCCGTTGTCGCCGGTCGATCTCGTTATCGACCACTCGGTGATGGTCGATAGTTTCGGCCGCGCCGGTTCGGCGCGCGAGAATGTCGCCCACGAGTACGAGCGCAACCGCGAACGCTATGAATTCCTACGCTGGGGCCAGGACGCGTTCGACAATTTCCGGGTCGTGCCGCCCGGCACCGGCATCGTCCACCAGGTCAATCTGGAATATCTTGCGCGGGTAGTCTGGACCAAAAAGGACGGAAAGGCGACGCTCGCATTCCCCGACACCCTGGTCGGAACCGACAGCCACACCACCATGGTCAACGGGCTTTCGGTGCTGGGCTGGGGCGCGGGCGGAATCGAGGCCGAGGCCGCGATGCTGGGCCAGCCGATCTCGATGCTGCTGCCCGAGGTCGTCGGCGTTCGCCTGACCGGGCGCCTGCGCGAAGGCGTGACCGCGACCGATCTCGTGCTGACCGTGGTGGAACGCCTGCGCAAAAAGGGCGTGGTCGGCAAGTTCGTCGAGTTTTTCGGTCCGGGGGTCGGCGAACTCTCGCGACCGTTGCCAACATGGCGCCCGAATACGGCGCCACCTGCGGCTTCTTTGCGGTCGATGCCGAGACCCTCGCCTATCTGAAAACCACCGGCCGCAAGCCGGCCCAGGTGGCGTTGGTGGAAAAATACGCCAAGGCCCAGGGGCTGTGGCGCACCGCGCGTTCGCCCGAGCCAGTGTTCACCTCGGTTGTCGATGTGGATATCTCGAAGGTCGAGCCCAGCATCGCTGGACCGCGGCGGCCGCAGGACCGGGTGAAGCTGTCGCAGGCAGCACAGGAGTTTTCAGGCGCGCTTCCATCCCTTGGCGCCAAGGATCCTGCCAAGACCGTCAAGCTCAAAGGCATGAACGAATCGATCGGCCACGGCGCGGTGGTGATCGCCGCGATCACCAGCTGCACCAACACCTCCAATCCCAGCGTCATGCTCGGCGCCGGGTTGCTGGCGCGCAACGCGGTGAAGAAGGGCCTAAAGGTCAAGCCCTGGGTCAAGACCTCTCTTGCCCCGGGCTCGAAGGTGGTCAGTGATTATTTCAAGAAGGCCGGCGTCCAGAAGGATCTCGACAAACTCGGGTTCAACACCGTGGGCTACGGCTGCACCACCTGCATCGGCAATTCCGGCCCCCTGCCGGAGGCGGTGGCCGAGGCGGTGACCAAGGGCGATCTCGCCGCCGCCTCGGTTCTATCGGGCAACCGCAACTTCGAGGGCCGGATCAGTCCGCTGGTGCGGGCGAATTATCTCGCCTCGCCGATGCTGGTGGTGGCCTACGCCATCGCCGGCTCCATGGCCGTCGATCTGGTGAAATCGCCGCTTGGCACGGACCGCAAGGGCGAACCGGTCTTTCTCAAGGACATCTGGCCCTCCAACCGCGAAATCCACGCGACGATCCGCAAGGCGATCGGGCCTTCGATGTTCCGCAAGCGATACGCCGACGTCTCCCGTGGCGATGCCCATTGGCGGCGCATCAAGACCGGCAAGGGGCTGACCTACAACTGGGACCGCAAGTCGACCTATGTCAGACAGCCGCCGTTTTTCGAAGGTCTGGGCGGCACGGCGGGCGCGGTTGCCGATATCGAGGGCGCGCGTGTGCTCGCGCTTCTGGGCGACAGCATCACCACCGACCACATTTCGCCGGCGGGCTCGATTCAGCGCGCCGGCCCGGCGGGCGACTATCTCGTCGGCAAGAAGGTCAAGTTCCCGGATTTCAATTCGTATGGGTCGCGCCGCGGCAATCACGAGGTGATGATGCGCGGCACCTTTGCCAACATTCGCCTGCGTAACGAACTCGCGCCCGGCACCGAAGGCGGCATTACCCGCTATATGCCGCGCGGCAAGGCGATGCCGATTTACGATGCCGCCATGAACTACGTCGCTCAGGGCATTCCCCTGGTGGTGGTCGGCGGCAAGGAATACGGCACCGGCTCGTCACGCGACTGGGCGGCCAAGGGCCCAAAGCTGCTGGGCGTGGCCGCGGTGATCGTCGAAAGTTTCGAACGCATCCATCGCTCCAACCTGATCGGCATGGGGGTGCTGCCTCTTCAGTTCAAGAACGGGACAACCCGCAAGACGCTCAAGCTCGACGGTAGCGAGGTAATCGATATCCTTGGCGTTGCCGCGGGCCTGAAACCGGGCATGGATGTGACGTGCCGGATCGCCTATGCGAACGGGAAACAGAAAACCGTACCGCTGTTGTGCCGTATCGATACGCTGGACGAGGTCGAATATTTTAGGAACGGGGGCATCCTCGAATACGTCGTGCGCAACCTGTCGCGGGCGGCGTAGCGGCAGGGTTTCACATCACCCAATATTGATTGGGGGAATTGGGGGACACTGGTAAGGCTTTGGCATGATCGCTCATTCGCTGCGGCTGGTAGCTGCCCTCAGTCTCCTTGTTTTGTTCGGGCTCCCCGCGGCACTGGCCGGCGAGGGCCGCGGTCTCATCGTCGCCGAACTGTTCACCTCCCAGGGATGCAACGCCTGCCCGCCGGCGGACGAGTATCTGGCCGAACTCAACGCCCGTCCCGACGTGCTCGGACTCAGTTTTCACGTCAATTACTGGGATTACCTCGGCTGGAAGGACACCTTCGCCACCGAGTGGACCACCGAACGCCAGTACCAATACAAAAAAGCGCTGGGCGAACGCTCGGTCTATACGCCGCAGCTTGTGATTGGCGGCAGCGACCGGCTGGTGGGCTCGCGGCGCGATGCCGTTGTCGCCGCGCTCGATGCCGCGATGGAACCCACTATCGGCGTCACCGCGGTCCGTCGCGGCGAGGGCAGGATCGCCATTGCGGTGGCGCCGGGAGAAAGCAACAAGGGCGCCGCCGATGTGTGGCTGGTGCTGTTTTTCTCCCAGCGCACGGTCGAAATCGAACGCGGCGAGAACGCCGGTGATACCGCGGTCTTTACCAACGTCGTTTCGGACTACCAAAAGGTCGGCGAATGGTACGGCGAGGCGCTCGAAATCGAGCTTCAAGTCGGCGATATGCGCGAGGGCGGTCACGACCGCGGCGCGATTATCGTGCAAGGCCCGAATGGAGGGGCGATCATCGGCGCCCTCGAACTCGACCTCAATCGGCTTTAGGGCAAATCCCGCGCCGGCGGAATCGCCGGCGACGACGATTTGCGCTCGCGCTTTTCCCGTTCGCATGCGCTCACGCGAAAAGCTCTAGAAAAAGACTCGCGTGCGCCGCCGTCGTGCGGCGGGTTGGTCGCACACCGCGCGCTGGGTTCGCTTTGCGCGCGAGCGGTCCCGAGTGATCGTCAAGCCCTCACCGCGCGCTTTTTGGCGATGCGCGTGGCGCCACCATTCCGCCGGG
>CAZTAK010000020.1:2909-21301 GCA_964611585.1 uncultured Alphaproteobacteria bacterium | reverse complement strand
CAAGCCCTCACCGCGCGCTTTTTGGCGATGCGCGTGGCGCCACCATTCCGCCGGGCCCGCTGCTCAACCCGCGCATTGACATTCCCGGCGCGCGCACTTCAAGTGGCGGGCATCCTTGCTCCTGTCCGGAAACAGTCCCATGCACGTCGATGACGCCCTTGCCAGCCGCCGCTCCGTGCGCGCCTTTTTACCGAAACCGGTACCGCGCGAGTTGGTCGAAGAAATCTTGCGCGTCGCCTCGCGCTCCCCGTCCGGCAGCAACATTCAAGCCTGGTACGTCTATGTGGTGGCTGGCGAAGCGCGCGACGAAATGGTGCGCGAAGCCCTCAAGGCCTTCGACGAGACGCCTGAGGGCAACGTCGCCGAACATTATTATTACCCAAGCAAGTGGCGCGAGCCGTACCTCGGCCGCCGCCGCGCGCTCGGTTGGGGGCTCTACGGGCTTCTCGGAATCGAACGCGGCCAGAAGGACAAGATGCACGCCCAGCACGCGCGTAATTACAAATTCTTCGACGCTCCGGTCGGGATGTTCTTCGCCATGGATCGCGACATGGAACACGGCAGCTGGACCGACTGCGGCATGTTCATGCAGAGCGTGATGCTGGCGGCGCGCAGCCGCGGCCTTCAATCGTGTGCGCAGGCAGCGTGGATGGACATGCACAAGGTGATCCGGCGGGTTCTCGGTATGCCCGAAGACCGGATCATCGTTGCCGGCATGTCGCTCGGCTACGAGGACGAGAGCGCGCGCGTCAATGAATTCCGCACCGACCGACTGCCGGTCGACGAATTCGCCTACTTTTATGGATTCTAAGGGTTCAATTGCGCAATCGGCGCCGATGAAACTGCGACTCAACGTCGAATAAACTAAACACAATCAATAAGTTACCCTCGGGCTGCTTGCGTTCGTGCGGAGCCGCACACGTCGGCGGGCCCAATCCGCGCGGCAGTCCTAGTCCGGCGGCCTGAGGCCCTTGGCCATGAAATCGGCGATCCGGCGGCTGAAGGCGGCCGGGTCCAGCGGCAGCTCGCCCTCGGCGATCCGCGCCTGGTCGAGCAGCAGTTGCGCCGCATCGGCGAGCTCGTCGGCCGCACCCGGTTCGCTGGCGCGCGCCGCCAACGCCCGGATCAAACCATGCTTTGGGTTGAGTTCAAGGATCGGTGCGGCGAGCGCGTCGATGCGCCCGTGCGCCTTGAGCAGTTTCTCCAGGTGCATGTCGATTCCGCCCTCGTTGGCGACCAGGCAGACCGGGCTATCGGTAAGCCGCGCCGAGGGGCGCACGTCCTCGACCGCCTTGCCCAGACTGAGTTTGAGAAGCGCAATCAGCGGCGACAGATCGGCCGGCGTCTCGTCGCTGCCTTCGGCCTTTTCGTCGCCATCCGGCTCGACCGGGATGTCGTCGAGGCCGGCGTCGCCGCGCGCTACCGACTGGAACGGCTTGTCTTCGAAATCCTGCACCGACGGGATCCAGAAATCATCGACCGGGTCGGAAAGCAGCAGCACTTCGATGCCGCGGGCGCGGTAGCCTTCCAGTAGCGGGCTTTTGGCCAGCGCATCCGCTTCGGCGCCGCTGAGGTAATAGATTGCGGTCTGTTTTTCCTTCATGCGCCCGACGTAATCTGCGAGCGACACCAATCCCGGCTCTGCGGTCGAGCGGAACCGCGCCACTTTTAGCAAGGCCTCCCGCGCCTCGCCGTCCTCGTAAAGGCCTTCCTTGAGAACCGGCCCGAATTCGTTCCAGAAGGATTCGAAGCCCTCGGCGTCTTTGGCCGCCTTCTTGCCGATTTCCCGGAGCGTTCGCTTGATGATGTCCTTGCGGATGCGTGCCACCAGCGGACTCGTTTGCAGCACTTCGCGGCTGATATTGAGGTTAAGGTCCTCGGAATCGACGATGCCGCGCAGGAACCGAAGATAGGGAGGCACCAGGCCTTCGCATTCGTCGGTGATGAACACCCGCTTGACGTAAAGTTTGACGTGATGCTGGCGCGCCGGATCGAACAGGTCGAACGGGCGTTGCGTCGGCACATACAAGAGCAGCGAATACTCGATCTTGCCCTCGACATGGGCATGTAGCGTCAGCCACGGTTCGTCGAAGGTGCGACTGACGTGGTGATAGAAATCCTTGTACTGGTCTTCGCTTATTTTCTTGCGCGGGCGCGTCCACAGTGCCGAAGCGGCATTCAGGGTTTCGTCCTCGCCGTCGCTTTCGAGCACGATCGGCAGGCCGATATGATCGGAGTAGGTCTTGACGATGCGCCGCAATTCGGCCGCGTCGAGATAATCCTTTGCGTCCTTCTTGAGCTTGAGTTCGATCGTTGTGCCGCGGGTGTCGCGACTGCCGGGCGCCACGGCGAATTCGCCCTGGCCGTCCGAGGTCCACACCCAGGCTTGTTCCTCGCCGGCCTTGCGTGCCGTCACGCTGACCTGCTCGGCGACCATGAATGCCGAATAGAATCCGACTCCGAACTGGCCGATCAGGTTGATCGCATCGCCGTTGCCCTTCTCTAGGGCGGCGACGAAACCGTCGCTGCCCGAGCGCGCGATGGTGCCGAGATTATCGATCAGCTCATCGTGGTTCATGCCGATGCCGTTGTCGGCAATCGTCAGCGTGCGGGCCTTGGCATCGAAGGACAGCCTGACGCCGAGGTCGGGATCGTCCTTGATCAGGTCCGGATTCAATAGCGCCTGGTAGCGCAATTTGTCGCAGGCATCGGACGCATTCGAGATCAGCTCGCGAAGAAATACATCGCGGTCGCTGTATAGCGAGTTGGCCACGATCTGGAGCAACTTGCCGACTTCGGCCTCGAAGTGGCGTTTCTCGGGTGTTTCGGCGGTCTTGTCTTCGGCCATGGTGCAATCCAGCGCGGTGGGCCCCCAAAAATAGAATCGATTTTCTTTTTCGGGTCACGATATGGCGCTGGTACGGGACCATTCAAGTCCCGCTCGCCTACGAACCCGCGCCTTGCCGAGCGGAGGGAATCGGAGTAGGTAGCGCCTTGCCCGTCAGCCCGGCCCCGATAACCAGGAGGATATATGGCGCGAAATAAAATAGCCTTGATCGGCGGCGGCAACATCGGCGGTACCCTCGCCCACCTTGCCGGTCTCAAGGAACTCGGTGATATCGTGATTTTCGACATCGTCAGCGGCTTGCCCCAAGGGAAGGCGCTGGATCTGGCGCAGTCCTCGCCCGTCGACGGTTTCGATGCGGAGCTTTCGGGCGCCAAGAGTTATGCCAAAATCAAGGGCGCCGATGTGGTCATCGTCACCGCCGGCGTTCCCCGCAAGCCCGGCATGAGCCGCGACGATCTTGTTGGCATCAACACCGGCGTGATGAAAGCGGTCGGCGAGGGGATAGCCAAATATGCCGCCGATGCCTTTGTGATCTGCATCACTAATCCGCTGGACGCCATGGTGTGGGCGCTTCGCGAGGCGAGCGGCCTGCCCGCCGAACGTGTGGTCGGCATGGCGGGGGTGCTCGATTCGGCGCGCTTCCGGTATTTTCTGGCCCAGGAATTCGATGTTTCGGTCGAGGATGTGACCGCCTTCGTGCTTGGCGGGCATGGCGACACCATGGTGCCGCTGGCGCGCTATTCGACGGTGGCGGGAATTCCCCTTCCCGATCTGGTCAAGATGGGCTGGACGACGAAGGAACAGCTCGATGCCATCATCCAGCGCACCCGTGACGGCGGCGCCGAGATCGTCGGCTTGCTGAAAACCGGCTCGGCCTTCTACGCCCCGGCGGCCTCGGCGATCACGATGGCGGAATCGTACCTGCGCGACAAGAAGCGCGTGCTGCCGTGCGCCGCCTATCTCGACGGCGAATACGGCGTGCGCGGCCTCTACGTCGGCGTGCCGGTGGTGATCGGCGCCGGTGGCGTGGAAAGGATTATCGAAATCAGCCTCAGCGCACGGGAAAAGAAGCAGTTCCTCCATTCGGTCGGGGCGGTGAAAGAGATGATTCGGGCGGTGCTGCGGCTCGATCCGGCGTTCAAAAAGAAGACAACCAAGTCGCCGGCGGCGCGGCGAAGAAAAGGAGCGCGAAAGTCGCGGTAAAACCTTTCTTAACACTGTGGCAGTACAGACGAATGCCTGATTGGCGGCTGTTGCTTGGTTTCGGCGCCGTAGGATAAGGTGGTTCCAGTCTCTGGGGTGGCCCCGGTTTCCCGGGTGTCCTAAGTTCACGAGTCGGCCATGCCGGTGCGCCGCGCGGGATTTCAGGCGTCATGAACATTCACGAATATCAGGCCAAGGCCCTGCTCGAACAGTACGGGGTTGCGGTACCGAAGGGCGGCGTCGCCTATACGGTTGACGAGGCGGCCAAAGTTGCGGCCGGTCTCGGTGGCCCGGTGTGGGTGGTCAAGGCCCAGATCCATGCCGGCGGCCGCGGCAAGGGCGGCGGCGTCAAGGTGGTCAAGTCGCTGGATGCCGTGAAAGATGCCGCCGGGGCGATGCTCGGCATGACCCTGGTCACGCATCAGACCGGGCCTCAGGGCAAAGAAGTCAAGCGCATCTACGTCGAAGACGGTTGCGACATCGCGCGCGAGCTATATCTCGGCATGCTGGTCGACCGCGAGACCAGCCGCGTCGCCATCATGGCCTCGACCGAAGGCGGCATGGATATCGAAGCGGTGGCGGCCAAGACGCCGGAAAAGATACATGTGATTCAGGTCGATCCCGCCGCCGGCATCCAGGCCTTTCACGCCCGCAAGATCGCCTTCGCGCTGAAGCTCGATGGGGCCCAGGTCAAGGCGGCGAGCAAATTCGTGATCGGCGTCTACCGCGCCTTCACCGAAAACGACGCGAGCCTGCTGGAAATCAATCCGCTGGTGGTGACCGGAGCGGGCGATGTGCTGGCGCTCGACGCGAAAATGAACTTCGACGACAACGCGCTCTACCGGCACAAGAATGTGGCCGATCTGCGCGACGAGGACGAAGAAGACCCGGCCGAGGTCGAGGCGCAAAAGCACGATCTCAATTACATCAAGCTCGACGGGTCGATCGGCTGCATGGTCAACGGCGCCGGTCTTGCCATGGCGACCATGGACATCATCAAGCTGCACGGTGGCGAACCGGCGAATTTCCTCGACGTCGGGGGCGGCGCGACGCGCGAGCGCGTGACCGAAGCCTTCAAGATTATTCTGTCGGACGCCAACGTCGAAGGCATTCTGGTCAACATCTTCGGCGGCATCATGCGTTGCGACGTGATCGCCGAGGGCGTGGTGGCGGCGGCGCGCGAGGTCAGTCTGAACGTGCCTCTGGTGGTGCGCCTCGAGGGGACCAACGTCAAACTCGGCAAGAAGATCCTCGCCGAATCGGGGCTGCCGATCGTTTCCGCCGACGATCTCGGCGATGCCGCCGGCAAGATCGTCAAAGCCGTCCGGGACGCGGCCTGATGTCGGTTCTGATCGACAGCGGGACCCGCGTCATTTGCCAGGGATTTACCGGCACGCAGGGCACTTTTCATTCGGAACAGGCGGTCGCCTACGGCACCAAGATGGTGGGCGGCGTGACCCCCGGAAAGGGCGGCACGCGCCATCTCGATTTGCCGGTGTTCGACACGGTCGCCGACGCGGTGGCGAAAACCGGTGCGACGGCTTCGGTCGTTTACGTACCGCCGCCGTTTGCCGCCGACGCCATTCTTGAGGCCATCGACGCCGAGATCGAACTCGTGGTCTGCATCACCGAAGGCATACCGGTGCTCGACATGGTCCGGATCAAGCGGGTTCTGGCCGCCTCGAATACGCGGCTGGTCGGTCCCAACTGTCCCGGCGTGATTACGCCCGACGAATGCAAGATCGGCATCATGCCGGGGCATATTCATGTCAAGGGCAGTGTCGGCATCGTCTCGCGCTCGGGGACGCTTACGTACGAGGCGGTGGCGCAGACGACGGTCGCCGGCCTCGGTCAATCGACCTGCATCGGCATCGGCGGCGATCCTGTCAACGGGACGAACTTCGTCGATTGTCTGGACCTGTTCCTGGCCGATCCGGCGACGGAATCGATCGTCCTGATCGGCGAGATCGGTGGTAGCGCCGAGGAACAGGCGGCGGACTTTTTGAAATCCAGCAAAGTCAAGAAACCCGTGGTCGGTTTTATTGCCGGGGTCACCGCCCCGCCCGGCCGACGCATGGGTCACGCCGGCGCGATTATCGCCGGCGGTAAGGGCGGCGCCGGAGACAAGATCGAAGCGATGAAAAGCGCCGGCATCACGGTATCCGAATCGCCCTCCGCCATCGGCGCCACCATGGTCGAGGCGCTCAAGGCCGGCGGCTGAGGCCGTCCCCGCCTGGTGAGACCCGAACCCGCAAGGCTGGACCGGACATGACTCGCGAGATCGACAAAACATCGTTCCTGACCGGTGCCAACGGCGCCTTTATCGAAGACCTGTATGCGCGCTTTCTGACGCGGCCCGAAACGGTCGATTCCGAATGGCGGTACTTCTTCGAGGGCCTTGGCGACGACATGAACGATGTTCTGGCCGAGGCCCGTGGCGCGAGCTGGGTGCCCGAGGGCGGCCCGTTCACCGAATGGGGCGGACAGGCGGAGGAACCCTCCAAGGGCAACGGCCGGGCCGCGCCGGCTTCGGCCGACACACGCGCCGCCACGCTCGATTCGATTCGCGCACTGATGATGATCCGCGCCTACCGCGTGCGCGGCCACCTGATCGCGCGGCTCGACCCCCTCGAAATGGAAAACCGCGAGCCCCACCCGGAACTCGAACCGGCGTCCTATGGGTTCACCGACGCCGATCTCGACCGGCCGATTTTCATCGACAACGTCCTTGGCCTCGAAAGCGCAACCGTCAACGAAATCCTTCAGGTGTTGCGGCAGACCTATTGCGGTTCCATCGGTTACGAATTCATGCACATCCAGTATCCCGGCCAAAAGGCATGGATTCAGGAACGCATCGAAGGCCACGAATACCAGCCGCGCTTCACCGATGAAGGCCGGCACAAGATTCTCCAGCAGTTGACCGAGGCTGAGGGATTCGAGCGTTTTCTCAACGTCAAGTACACCGGTACCAAACGCTTCGGCATCGACGGCGGCGAATCGCTGATCCCGCTTCTGGAGGCGATCAACAAGCGCGCCGCGCAACTGGGCGTGCGCGAAATCGTTATCGGCATGCCCCATCGCGGCCGGCTCAACGTGCTGGCCAACGTGATGCACAAACCCTACACCGCGATCTTTTCCGAATTTCAGGGCGGCAGCGCGCACCCGGACGACGTGCAGGGTTCGGGCGACGTCAAATATCATCTCGGCACTTCGGCCGACCGCGACTTCGAAGGCGACGAACTGCACCTGTCGCTGTCGCCCAACCCCTCGCACCTCGAGGCGGTCGATCCGGTCGTGACCGGCAAGGTGCGCGCCAAACAGACCCAGCACGGCGAGGGCGGCCGCAACAAGGTGATGGCGGTCCTGATGCACGGCGACGCCGCTTTTGCCGGCCAGGGCATTGTCGGCGAAGTCTTCGGTTATTCCGATCTCAAGGGGTATGGCACCGCCGGGACGATCCACGTCATCGTCAACAACCAGATCGGGTTTACGACCGCGCCCACGTTCAGCCGCTCGACACCGTACCCGTCGGATGTGGCCAAAGGCGGGCAGTCGCCGATCCTTCACGTCAACGGCGACGATCCCGAGGCCGTCGTCCACGTCGCGCGCATCGCCACGGAATTCCGGCAGGAATTCGGCCGCGACGTCGTAATCGACATGTTCTGTTATCGCCGCCACGGCCACAACGAGGGCGACGAACCGGCGTTCACACAGCCGATCATGTACCGCAGAATCGCGCACCACCCGGGTGTGCGGGAAGTCTATGCGCGCAATCTCGACGAAGGCGAATACATCTCGGCCGAGGAGTCCGAAAAGATGCGCGTCGATTTTCACGACCGCCTCGAGCACGACTTCGCCGCCGCGCCCTCCTACAAGCCCAACAAGGCCGACTGGCTGGAAGGGCGCTGGAAGGGCCTCAAGATCGCCGGACTCGGCGCGCGGCGCGGCAAGACCGGGGTCAAGACCGAGACCCTGAAGAAAGTCGGGCAGGCGCTGACAGCCGTGCCCGCGGATTTTCACCTCCACCGTACCGTCCGCCGCCTGCTCGACCGCAAGCAGACCATGTTCCAGACCGGCGAGGGGTTCGACTGGGCGACCGCCGAGGCGCTCGCCTTCGGATGCCTGTTGCTGGAAGGCTTCGGCGTGCGCCTGTCGGGCCAGGATTCCCAGCGCGGAACGTTTTCGCAGCGCCATGCGGTGCTGATCGACCAGACCGACGAAAGCCGCCACGCGCCGCTTGCCCACATCGACGCCGCTCAGGCCGCCTTCGAGGTGGTCGATTCGAGCCTGTCCGAGTTCGGCGTTCTCGGATTCGAGTACGGCTATAGCCAGGCCGAACCCAATGCGCTGGTGCTGTGGGAGGCGCAGTTCGGCGATTTTGCCAACGGCGCCCAGGTGATATTCGACCAGTTCATCGCCACCGGCGAAAGTAAATGGCTGCGCATGAGCGGGTTGGTGGTGCTGCTGCCGCACGGCCTCGAAGGACAGGGTCCGGAGCACAGTTCCGCGCGCCTCGAACGATTCCTGCAATTGTGCGCCGACGACAACATGCAGGTCGCGAATTGCACAACGCCGGCAAACTACTTCCATATTCTGCGGCGGCAGATGCACCGCAATTTCCGCAAGCCGTTGATCCTGATGACGCCCAAGTCCTTGTTGCGCCATAAACGGGCGGTCTCGACGCTTTCGGACATGGGCACCAAGAATTCGTTCCATCGGATTTTGTGGGACAAGTGCGACAATGTCGCCGATGCTAGGATCCGCCGCGTCGTGTTGTGTTCGGGCAAGGTCTATTATGACATGCTGGAGGAACGCGAGAAACGCGGCATCCGCGATATTCAGGTGTTGCGGCTGGAACAGCTTTACCCCTTCCCGGACGAAGCGTTGATCGAAGAACTCAGCCGATTCAAGAAAGCCGATATCGTGTGGTGCCAGGAAGAACCCAAGAATCAGGGCGCTTGGTTTTCTGTCGAACCCAGCATCGAAGAGGTGCTGGCGAAAATTGGCCGCAAGGGCCAGCGCGCGGCCTTCGTCGGTCGCGCCGCAAGCGCCTCACCCGCGACCGGCCTGCTGAAGACCCATCTCAAGGAGCAGGCGCAACTGATCGACGATGCGATTTCGCTATGAGGTAAGAACTGACTATGACCATTGAAATCCGTGTGCCCGCCTTGGGCGAATCCGTAACCGAAGCGACGGTGGCCAAATGGCTCAAGGCCGTCGGCGAGGCCGTGGCGATGGACGAGCCGCTGGTCGAACTGGAAACCGACAAGGTCACCGTCGAGGTTCCGGCGGCAAACACCGGCACCCTCAGCCGCATCGACGCGGACGAAGGCGCTACCGTCGAAGTCGGCGCACTGCTGGGGGCGATCGCCGAAGGCGAAGGGGTCCAAGCCGCGAAACCGGCCGCACTGGCCCCGGCGACCGCCGCGGCCGCATCCGCCGCACCGGCTGCCGCCGCAGCACCGGCGCCGGCCGACCCTGTTGCCGCCGCGAACGCCGATCTGATGCCGCTGTCGCCGGCGGTACGCCGCCTGATCGACGAAAACGCCCTCGATCCCGCTTCGATCACCGGCACCGGCAAGGATGGGCGGCTGGTCAAGGGCGATGTCCTCAAGGCGCTTCAGGACGGCACCGCGCGCAAGCGGGGCGAAAGCCCGAGCGCGGCGCTAGGCGAGACCCCCGGCGCGCCCGTCATGGTGCGTGCTGTCGACCTGCGCGAAGAACGTGTGCGCATGACGCGGCTTCGCAAGCGTATCGCCGAGCGCCTCAAAGAGGCGCAGAACACCGCGGCGATGCTCACCACTTTCAACGAAATCGACATGAGCGCGGTCATCGATGCGCGCACCCGCTATCGCGAAACTTTCGAGAAAAAACACGGTGTCCGCCTCGGGTTCATGTCGTTCTTCGTCAAGGCCTGCATCGTTGCTTTGCGCGAAATCCCCTCGGCCAACGCCGAGATCGACGGCGACGAATTGGTTTACAAGAATTATTACGATATCAGCGTGGCGGTATCAGCGCCGCAAGGACTGGTGGTTCCTGTATTGCGCGATGCCGACAAGAAGTCGTTCGCTGAGGTCGAGAAATCGATCACCGATCTCGGAATCCGCACCCGCGACGGCAAACTGACGATCGAAGATCTTACCGGCGGGACGTTCACCATCTCGAACGGCGGGGTGTTTGGATCGCTGCTGTCGACGCCGATCCTCAACCCGCCGCAATCGGGCATCCTCGGTATGCACAAGATCGAGAAACGCCCCATGGTGGTCGGCGACGAAATCGCAATTCGCCCGATGATGTACGTGGCGCTCAGCTACGATCACCGCGTCATTGACGGGCGCGAGGCGGTAACGTTCCTGGTGCGTGTCAAGGACTGCATCGAGGATCCGCAACGTATCCTGTTCGACATGTAGCCGGACTGCGGCGTCCCATTCTTGTGCTGGAGCTCGAAGACCTCGTTGGTACCTGGCACCTGGTGCGTTACGCGCGCCGCGACGGCGAGGGCAATGTCGTCCTGCCGTTGGGGCCGTCGCCGGTCGGGCGGCTGACCTACAGCGACGACGGATATATGCACGCGCTGATGATGCCCGCCGGCCGCGCCCGCTACGCCTCCAACGATTTATTCGGCGGCAGCGAGGCCGAACGTCTTGGCGCCGCCGAACATTTCGTCTCCTATTGCGGCCCGTTCGAAATCCGCGGCGACACGGTATATCATTGTCCCGAGGCCAGCTTTTTTCCGAACTGGGAAGGGGAAAGTTTGCCCCGGGAGGCTCGTCTCGAGCGCGGCGATCTCGTTCTCGTGGCGCCGAAGGGGGTGCGCGACGGGCGCACATCAACGGCCGAGATCGTCTGGCGGCGGCGGCCGAGCAATTGAGGGGGCACAAGCGGAGGCACGGACATGAGTACTTCGAATTTCGATCTCGTTGTTATCGGCGGCGGCCCGGGCGGTTATGTCGCCGCGATCCGCGCGGCACAACTCGGGATGTCGGTCGCCTGCGTCGAAGCCCGCGATGCGCTGGGCGGCACCTGCCTTAACGTCGGCTGCATTCCCTCAAAGGCGCTGCTGCAATCCTCGGAACTCTACGCCGAAGCTGCGAACGGACTCGGCCATCACGGCGTCAAGACCGGCAAGGTGACCCTCGACCTTGCCGCCATGATGGCGCGCAAAGAAAAAGTGGTGGACGACCTCACCAAGGGAATCGCGTTTCTGTTCAAAAAGAACAAGATCGAACACATCCGCGGCCACGGGACGATCACCGGACCGGGGACGGTCGAGGTGAAACCCAAAAAGGGCAAGAAGATTTTGCTGTCGGCGGTGCGTATTCTGATCGCGACAGGGTCGGAGGTGACGCCGCTGCCGGGCGTCGAGATCGACGAAAAAAAGATCGTGTCCTCGACCGGCGCGCTCAGCCTGCCGAAAGTGCCGAAATCGATGGTGGTGATCGGCGGCGGCTACATCGGCCTCGAGATGGGATCGGTGTGGATGCGCCTCGGCGCCGAGGTCACGGTGGTCGAATTTCTCGACCGCCTCGTCCCCGGCATGGACGGCGAACTGTCCAAGCAGCTCCGGCGCGTGCTGACCAAACAGGGCATGAAGTTCAAACTTTCCACCAAGGTGACGGCGGCGAAATCGACCAAAACCGGCGTTGCCCTCAGTGTCGAACCGGCAGCGGGCGGCAAGGGCGAAACCCTCGACGCCGACGTCGTGCTGCTGTCGATCGGGCGCCGGCCCTTCACCCGGGGTCTCGGGCTCGAAGCCGCCGGCATCAACCTCGACAATCAGGGCCGCATTCCGGTCGATGACGCCTACCAAAGCAGCGCCAGCGGCATCTATGCCATCGGCGACGTCATCGCCGGGCCGATGCTGGCCCACAAGGCATCCGAAGACGGCATCGCCTGCGTCGAGCGCATGGCGGGCCACCTGCCGCTGGTCGATTACAACAAGGTGGCGGGCGTTGTGTACACCTGGCCCGAGGTCGCCACCGTCGGCAAGACCGAAGAACAGCTCACAGAAGAGGGCGTCAAATACAATGTCGGAAAATTCCCATTCTCGGCCGTCAGCCGGGCGCGGGTCAACGCGACCACCGACGGTTTCATCAAGACCCTAGCGGATGCCGACACCGACGCGGTGCTCGGCGTGCACATCATCGGTCCCGACGCCGGCACCCTGATCCACGAGGCAGTGCTGTGCATGGAATTCGGCGGCTCGGCGGAAGATATCGCGGCGACGGTGCACGCCCACCCGACGCTGGCCGAAGGCATGAAGGAAGCGGCGCTGGCCGTCGGCGGGCTGCCGATTCACCTCTGATCGCCGGGGCCGCCGGCCTCGTTAGCGCCGCGCGCGGGGGTGGGCGCTGCGATAGACGTCCAGCACCTGATTGACCTCGACTTCGGTATAGCGCTGCGTCGTCGACAGCGAGGCGTGTCCCAGCAGTTCCTGGATGGTGCGCAAATCGCCGCCGCCCGCCAGCAGGTGGGTCGCGAAACTGTGGCGAAACGCGTGCGGGGTCGCGCTCTCCGGCAGGCCGAGCGCGCGGCGTACCTGGCGCATCGCTCTTTGGACAAGCCCCGGATTGAGGCGTTTGCCGCGCACGCCGACGAACAAGGGACCGTTTGGCCCAGGCGCGAACGGGCACAGATCGAGGTAGGTCTGAATCGCTTCGGTCACGACCGGCAGCACCGGCACCATCCGTTCCTTGCCGCCCTTGCCGCGAATCACCAACGCTCGGCCGGAGGCGAAGTCCTTGCCGTCGAGTCCCAGCGCCTCCGAAATCCGCAACCCGCAGCCATAAAGCAGCGTCACCACCGCCTGATCGCGGGCGTTGACCCACGCCTCTTCATGCAGGTGCGCGATTTCCTCGCGCGCAGCGGCGGCGCTTTCGATACCCAAGGGCTTGGGCACCGCGTGCGGCAATTTGGGCGAACGGACCGCCGCGATTTCGGCGTTGTGGATGAGGCCGTCGCGCTCGAGGTGGCGAAAGAATGTGCGCAGCACCGATAGGGCGCGGGCGACCGAAGCGTTGCCAAGTCCTTCGTTGCGCCGGTGCGCGAGAAAACTGCGGAAATCGGCGGTGCGCAGGCGGGCAAGATCGTCGAGTGCCGGCGGCGCGCCCAGATGGCCGCAGAGGAATCCGAAAAACCGGTCAAGATCGCGCCGGTAGGCGTTCACCGTATGCGGCGAGGACAGCCTTTCGTCGGCAAGCCACACCAGGAAATCGTCGAGCGCCGCGGTGGCATCGGCGGCCGCGCGGGCGGGCGGCGACGCTTTGGGTGGGCGCGCCGTTAGAGCGTTTCCTGCTGGCATGCGCTCACGCGAAAAGCTCTATCCATTTGACATAGTCCGCAAACCGTCGTCGCCGGCGATTCCGCCGGCTCGGGATTTGCGTTATCCCGGCAGATCGAGCCATGTCCGGACGCAGCGGCCCAGCGCTTCACCGAGAAACTTGAGCAACTCGGAACCCTGACCCGGGTGGAACCGGGCTTTGTCGGACGAGCCTAGCGCCAGCAGGCCCGCCGGCGCCGCCGAGGAGATATCCAGGCGCACCAGCGCATCCGACCGGATCGCCTCGGCGTGGGTTCCGAACAGCGTCCGGTCGCCGCCGACGCCGCTGCGCAGGGCGATGTCGCTCTTGCCCATCAGGCGCCCCACCTGGCCCGCTGCCAGAACCCGCACACTGCGCGTCCTGGGTCCGACAAGTGCCGAATCATTGCTTTCGAAACACAGCTTCGAGACGTCGATTTCCAGCAACTCGACCAGATCGTCGGTGATGATTTCAAGCAGGTGCTCAAAAGTGCGCGCTTCGAGAAGGCGCAAGACCGCGGTGTGAATGCGGCCCTGACTGGAGTAGTTGTCACGGCCGGCGTCAATCAGGTCGCGCCGGTTCGATTGGTGGCGGTCGAGTTCACCTTGCAGGCGCTCGATGATGAAGCGCTGCATGTCGACCACGCCGCGCCCGGTCCGCAGCCCCGGAGGCGTCAGCACCGCCAGCAGATCGGGGTTGTTATCGAGGAAGTCAGGGTTGTCGCGCAGGTATCCGGCGATCTGGCCGTCCGAGAGTTCGCTGGCGCCCGGCGCCGTCTTTGTTTTTGTCACCACGATGTATCAGGTCCTGTCGAGAATGGATTGTCCGGTTTTTTTCCAGTCGGCCAGAAACGCCTTCAGGCCTTTATCGGTCAGCGGGTGCTCTGCCAGTTGGTGCAAAACGCCCGGCGGGACGGTGCAGATATCGGCGCCGATGCGGGCGGCTTCGACGACGTGACCGGGATGGCGCACCGACGCCACCAGAATTTCGGTCTCAAGGTGCGGGTAGTTGTCGTAAATAAGCCTTATGTCCCGGATCAGCCCCATGCCGTCTTCGGAGATATCGTCGAGGCGGCCGACGAACGGCGAAACAAAGCTGGCCCCTGCCTTCGCTGCCAGGAGCGCCTGGCTCGGCGAAAAACAAAGCGTCACATTGACCATCGTGCCCGATTGCCGGAGCGTCTTGCAGGCCTTGAGGCCGTCCCAGGTCAGGGGCACCTTGACCGCGATATTGGCGGCGAGTTCGGCCAGGCGGCGGCCCTCGGTCACCATCGAATCGAAGTCGGTCGCGGTGACCTCGGCGCTGACCGGGCCCTCGACGGTGTCGCAGATATCCTTGAGGACGTCGAAAAAATCGCACCCGGTTTTTGCCACCAGCGAGGGGTTGGTGGTCACGCCGTCGAGCAGCCCGGTGTCCGCAAGGTCGCGGATATCGCCGATGTCGGCGGTATCGACAAAGAACTTCATGCGCTGCTATTCAGCCCCTCTTCGCCGATATTCGGCGCTGCCCGGCCGGCGGCTTGCCTTGTTGCGACAGCCTCCGACTGTCAGATTGTAGCCTATGCAGTTACCGCAGGCCAGTTCACACACAACATCTAGGGTGAGGGTGTTACTGCCCTTGCCGCTCGCCGGGGCCTACGACTACCGGCCGGAGGCGTTTCCGGGACTGGCGCCGGGCGATTACGTGCGCGTGCCGCTGGGTCCGCGCACCGTCAGCGGCGTCGTCTGGGACCAGCGGCCCGACGGCGGGGCGCCAGTGGCTGAGGCCAAGCTTCGCGATGTCGAGGCTCGGATCGACCTGCCGCCGATGCCCGAAAACCTGCGCCGGCTGGTGGATTGGGTGGCGGACTACACGCTTAGCCGCCCCGGGGCCGTCCTCAAGATGGCGTTGAGCGTTCCCGATGCCCTGAAGCCGCCGCCCGAACGGACCGTGTACCGGCCGGCCGGACCGTTACCGATGCGCATGACGCCGGCGCGAACGCGCGTTCTTGCCGTTCTCGCCGACGGCCCGCCCCGGACCGCAAGCGAAATTGCCGAGGCCGCCGCGGTCAGCGCATCGGTGGTTCGCGGATTGGCGCAATCTGGTGCCCTGGCGGCAGACCGGGTCGCTGGCGATGCGCCCTTTGCGGCACCCGATCCGGCGCATCCGCGGGCGTCCCTGTCGGCGGCACAAAAGGGAGCCGCCGCCGGTCTTTGCGCGCGCGTCGCGGCCGAGTCGTTTTCCGTCACGCTCCTTGAAGGCGTGACCGGGGCCGGCAAGACCGAGGTCTATTTCGAGGCCATCGCCGCGGCGCTGGAACGCAACCGCGAAAGTCTGATTTTGGTGCCCGAGATCGCGCTCACGGTGCAGTGGCTCGATCGTTTCGAAGCGCGTTTTGGTGTCCGTCCGGCGATGTGGCATTCCGAACTCGGCGTGCGCGAACGAAGGCGCACCTGGCGCGCCGTCGCCGAGGGCCGGGTCAATGTGCTGGTCGGCGCGCGCTCGGCACTGTTCCTGCCGTTTGCCAATCTCGGCCTCATCGTGATCGACGAAGAACACGATTCTTCATTCAAGCAGGAAGACGGCGTCGCCTACAACGCTCGTGACATGGCGGTGGTGCGGGCGCGCGAAGCGGACATCCCGGCGGTGCTGGTAACCGCGACGCCCTCCCTTGAAACCCTCGCCAATGTCGATCACGGCCGTTACCGGCATCTCACGCTTCCCGACCGTCACGGCGGCGCGGTGTTGCCGCGGATCGTTTTGCTCGACATGCGGGCCGATCCGCCGCCCAGCCAACGCTGGTTGTCGCCGGTGCTCGCGGACGCGCTGCGCGAGACGCTTACCGGCGGCGAACAGGCATTGTTGTTCCTGAACCGGCGCGGCTATGCGCCGCTGACACTGTGCCGGGGGTGCGGCCACCGGCTTGAATGCCCGAGTTGCCAGGCGTGGCTGGTCGAACACCGCTATACTTGGCGGCTTCACTGTCACCATTGCGACTATGCCACGGCAATGCCCGCCGCCTGCCCGGCGTGCGGCGCCGAGGACAAATTCGCGGCGTGCGGTCCCGGGGTCGAACGCCTGGCGGAAGAAGTCCACGAACTGGTTCCCGAGGCGCGCCTTGCGGTTTTGTCGAGCGACACCCTCACCGGCCCGAATTCGGCGGCCGAATTCATCCGCGCCGTGACGGATCATGAAATCGATGTGCTGGTCGGCACCCAGGTGGTCGCCAAGGGGCACCATTTCCCGTTGTTGACGCTGGTCGGCGTGATCGACGCCGATCTCGGGCTGGCTGGCGGCGATTTGCGTGCCGCTGAACGGACCTTCCAACTGCTCTCACAGGTATCCGGGCGGGCCGGGCGCGAACAGCGCAAGGGACTGGTCTACGTGCAGACCTACATGCCCGAACATCCGGTGATGCAGGCGCTGGCTTCGGGCGACCGGGACCGGTTTCTCGCCCGCGAAACGGAAAGCCGCCGGGCGTTGGGGATGCCGCCGTTCGGCCGGCTCGCGGCCCTGATCCTGTCATCCGAGGACGAAGACGCCGTCCGCCGGGCCGGGCGCTTGCTGGCCCGCCGCGCGCCGCGCTCGCAGCGTATGACCGTCCTCGGCCCGGCACCGGCGCCGATGGCGCTGCTGCGCGGGCGCCACCGCATCCGGCTGCTGGTGAAAACCGCCCGCGGCGCCAATATTCAAAAAATTCTGCGCGAGTGGATCGGCGCCACCGACATGCCGCGCCGGGTGCGCCTGCAAATCGACGTCGATCCCTATTCGTTTCAGTAGGCCGCTGCCGTCTCGGCAAATGCCTGCCCGTCCGCCCCCGCCCTGGGCGATCTGGAATCGCTTCCGGCGGCCCGGTTTGCTTGCCACGTCAAAATCAGTGTGCTAGGTAAGCCGCGAATGTCGTCGGTGGGGTCCGGATTCGGTCTGCCGACATATTTCTTTTTATCTTTCAATACCTTACCACACCAGTAATCGAGACTTCACAAGCCGGGAAGCCACCCAGTTGGTAGCCGAAACTTCGACCGTGACAGGGATTTCGGGCCGCTATGCGCGGGCCCTGTTCGAGCTTGCACGCGACCGGAGCGCTCTCGATGCGGTGGCGGGCGATCTCGACCGGCTGGCGGCGATGCTGGATGATAGCGCCGATCTCGTGCGCCTGGTGCGGAGCCCGGTTCTGAGCCGTTCCGAGCAGGGCCGCGCCATGGCGGCGGTGGCCGAGCGCGCCGAATTCGAGACCCTGACCCGGAACTTTCTCGGGCTCATTGCGCAGAACCGGCGCCTTTTTGCGCTTGCCGGCATGATCCGCGACTTTCGGCGTCTGCTCGCATCGCATCGTGGCGAGATCTCGGGCGAAGTGTTCTCGGCGCATCCGCTGAACGACGCGCAACTCGAATCGATCCGGTCCCAGCTCGCCAAAGCCATGGGCCAGGAGGTGAGCGTGACCGCCAAAGTCGATGCAAGCCTGCTCGGCGGCCTGGTGGTCAAGGTCGGCTCGCGTATGGTCGACAGTTCGCTCAAAACGAAATTGCAGAACATCAGATTTGCCATGAAAGGTGTCGGTTGATGGATATTCGCGCGGCCGAGATTTCGGCCATCCTCAAGGATCGAATCGCGAACTTCGGCACCGAGGCAGAGGTCTCCGAGGTTGGCCAGGTACTGTCGGTAGGCGACGGCATCGCCCGCGTTTACGGCCTCGATCAGGTGCAGGCCGGCGAGATGGTGGAATTTCCCGGCGGCGTTCGCGGCATGGCGCTCAATCTCGAAAGCGACAACGTCGGTGTCGTTATCTTCGGCGACGACCGCAACATCAAAGAAGGCGATACCGTCAAGCGCACCGGCGCCATCGTCGATGTGCCGGTCGGCAAAGGCATGCTGGGGCGCGTGGTCGATGCGCTCGGCAACCCGATCGACGGCAAGGGCCCGATCCAGTCGGACGAACGCCGCCGGGTCGAGGTCAAGGCGCCCGGAATCATTCCGCGCCGGTCCGTTCACGAGCCCATGCAGACCGGCCTCAAGGCACTCGATTCGCTGGTCCCCATCGGGCGTGGCCAGCGCGAACTCAT
>CAZTAK010000020.1:301-2899 GCA_964611585.1 uncultured Alphaproteobacteria bacterium | reverse complement strand
GTCGCCATCGATACCATCATCAACCAGAAGTCGGTCAACGTTACCGACGACGAATCGAAACGGCTCTACTGCATCTATGTCGCGGTCGGGCAGAAACGCTCGACCGTCGCACAGGTCGTAAAGACCCTGCAGGATGCGGGCGCGATGGACTACACCATCGTCGTCTCTTCCTCGGCCTCGGAGCCCGCACCGCTTCAGTTCCTGGCGCCCTATACCGGCTGCACGATGGGCGAATACTTTCGCGACAACGGCATGCACGCGCTCATCATTTACGATGATCTGTCGAAACAGGCGGTGGCCTACCGCCAGATGTCACTGCTGCTGCGCCGCCCGCCGGGGCGCGAGGCTTATCCGGGCGACGTTTTCTATTTGCATTCGCGGCTGCTCGAACGCGCCGCCAAGATGAACGAAGATCACGGTGCCGGCTCCTTGACCGCGCTGCCGGTGATCGAGACTCAGGCCGGCGACGTGTCAGCCTATATTCCGACCAACGTCATCTCGATTACCGACGGCCAGATATTTCTCGAAACCGATCTGTTCTACCGGGGCATCCGGCCGGCGATTAACGTCGGCATCTCGGTCAGCCGGGTGGGCTCAGCCGCCCAGATCAAGGCGATGAAGCAGGTCGCCGGGCGCATCAAACTCGATCTCGCTCAATACCGCGAGATGGCGGCGTTCGCGCAGTTCGGCTCCGATCTCGATGCCTCCACCCAGCGCCTTCTGAACCGGGGTGCGCGTCTGACGGAGTTGCTCAAGCAGCCGCAGTACGCGCCGATGCCGGTGGAAGAGCAGGTCGTGGCGGTCTTCGCCGGGGTGCGCGGCTATCTCGACGGGATCGAGGTCGCCGACGTCACCCGGTTCGAGGAGGGGTTGATGTCGCAGGTACGCGCCCAGCACGCCGACATATTGGAATCGATCCGCACCGAGCGGGAATTGTCCGACGACACCGAGGGCAAACTGGCGGCGGTGGTCGAGGCCTTCGCCAAGACCTTCGCGTAACCGGCCCCCGAACGCCCGCGGCGCCACACCATGCCGAGCCTCAAAGATCTCCGCGTCCGGATCGGCAGCGTCAAATCGACGCAGAAGATTACCCGCGCCATGCAGATGGTGGCGGCCTCGAAGTTGCGCCGCGCCCAGGAATCGGTCGAGGCCGCACGCCCTTATTCGGCGCGTATGGAGCGGATGCTGGCGTCGCTGGGGTCGAACCTGTCCGGGACCGAGGGCGCATCGCCGCTGCTGGTCGGCACCGGCAAATCGGAGACCTATTTGCTGGTCGTCGCCACCGGCGAGCGCGGCCTCTGCGGAGCGTTCAATTCGTCGATTGCGCGCGCCGCGCGCCAGAAGATCACCGCCCTCAAGGGCGAGGGCAAGACGGTCAAGATCCTGTGTGTGGGCCGCAAAGGCCGCGACGCTCTCAAACGCCAGTACGGCGACCTGATTATCGATACCATCGAATTGCGCGGCCTCAAGTCGGTGACCTTTGCCGATGCCCAACCGATTGCGGTGCGGGTGCTGGACATGTTCGCGGCCGGTGAGTTCGACGTATGTTCGCTTTTCTACAACCGCTTCAAATCGGTCATGACTCAAATCGTGACCGAACGCCAGCTCATCCCGGCGGCATTGCCCAAGACCGGCGAGACCGAACCCGGACCCGATCTCGGCGGCGCGATCTACGAATACGAACCGGCCGAAGAAGAGATTCTTGCCGAGCTGTTGCCGCGCAACATCGTCGTCCAGGTGTTTCAGGCATTGCTTGAAAATGCCGCCTCGGAACAGGGTTCGCGCATGACGGCGATGGACAGCGCGACCCGTAATGCGGGCGATATGATCGACCAGCTGACGCTCAACTACAACCGAACCCGTCAGGCGGTCATCACCAAGGAACTGATCGAAATTATCTCGGGCGCCGAGGCCCTGTAAGGCCCGCGCATACGGAAACGGAGTAGAGGCATGGCGACCAACATTGTCGGACGGATTTCACAGGTAATCGGCGCCGTCGTCGACGTTCAATTCGATGACCACCTGCCGGCGATCATGAATTCGCTGGAATGCGATAATGCCGGCCAGCGCCTGGTGCTGGAAGTGGCGCAGCATCTGGGCGAGAAAACGGTGCGCACGGTGGCGATGGATTCGACCGAGGGTCTGGTTCGCGGCCAGGAAGTGACCGATACCGGCGAGCCGATCAAAGTGCCGGTGGGGCCGGAGACGCTGGGACGGATCATCAACGTGGTCGGCGAACCGATCGACGAACGCGGGCCGGTGGTAACGGAAATGCGCGCCCCGATCCACGCGCCCGCGCCCGAGTTCGTTGAGCAATCGACCGAATCAGAAATCCTCACTACCGGAATCAAGGTGATCGACCTTCTGGAACCTTATGCCAAGGGCGGCAAGGTCGGCTTGTTCGGCGGCGCCGGGGTCGGCAAGACCGTCATCATTCAGGAACTGATCAACAATATCGCCAAGGGGCACGGCGGGTATTCGGTGTTCGCCGGCGTCGGCGAGCGCACGCGCGAAGGCAACGACCTCTACCATGAAATGATCGAATCGGGTGTCATCGACCTCGAAGGCGACAATTCCAAGGTGGCGCTCGTGTTCGGC
>CAZTAK010000020.1:0-291 GCA_964611585.1 uncultured Alphaproteobacteria bacterium | reverse complement strand
GACGAGGAAGGCCAGGACGTGCTGCTTTTCATCGACAACATCTTCCGCTTCACCCAGGCGGGTTCGGAAGTGTCGGCGCTGCTGGGGCGGATTCCCTCGGCGGTCGGTTACCAGCCGACGCTGGCAACCGACATGGGCAACCTGCAAGAACGGATCACGTCCACCGGCAAGGGCTCGATCACATCGGTTCAGGCAATCTATGTGCCCGCCGACGATCTCACCGACCCCGCGCCGGCGACTTCGTTTGCCCACCTCGACGCAACCACGGTGCTGTCGCGCCAGATCGCCGAA
>CAZTAK010000019.1:33912-39837 GCA_964611585.1 uncultured Alphaproteobacteria bacterium | reverse complement strand
ATTTCGTCTAGCGCAAATCCCGAGCCGGCGGAATCGCCGGCGACGACGATTTGCGCTCTATGTCAAAGGGATAGAGCTTTTCGCGTGAGCGCATGCGAACGGGAAAAGCTCTAGCGCCTCAGTTTGGTTTGCCTTTGCGCGGGCCCGGCGCTTTTTCGCCGATTGAGTGCTCTTCGGTCCCGAGCGCATCGGCGAGGCGCGCGGTGGCGCTTCCCGGCCGCAGGGGCTTTTGCTGCGATTCGTGCGGCACCCACCCGGTCAGCCAGATCACCTGAAACGTGGCGCGGATGCACCCGCCGTCCTCGGCGAAGTCGCGGCCATAGATTTCCGCCGCGCGATAAAGCGTTTCGCGGCGCAGGAAGGTCTTGCGCCGCTCTGCAACCGCGTTCGATTCGCCCATCGCGCGCAGATCCTGCATCAGGGTGAACATGTCCGCGTAGGTGACGATGATGGTGTCGGCGTCGGCGACCGGGAGCGCAAATCCCGCCCGCTGCAACAACGAGCCGGCGTCGCGCACGTCGACAAAAGGCGATACCCGCGGGCTGATGCCGCCTTCGCACTCCTGTTCCGCCTGATCCAGGGCCTGGCGCAGTTCGGTCAGCGTTTCGCCGCCCAGCATCGCCGCCAGGAACAAACCGTCCGGCTTGAGCGCCCGCCGGACTTGAACCATCGTGCCGGGCAGATCGTTGACCCAGTGCAAGGTCAGATTCGAGGCCACCAGATCGAGGCTTGCGTCGGCGAACGGAAGCGCCTCTTCCGTTCCGGCGACAAAGGTGGGCCCTTCCAGTTGCGCGTCGCGCGTGCCCGCCATCTCGATCAACGTGACGATGCCGCGGTTGCGGACCGCCCCGGCCTCATCGAGCGCCTTCGCCACCAAGCCGCCCCGGCAGCCGAGGTCGAGGGTGCGGCCGAACGTGCGATTCACCTCGCCGACGCGCTCGGCCAGCCGCGCCGCCACCTCGCGGAACAGGAAGCCCGCCTCGCCCGCCAGCGATTCGGCGCGCGCCCGGTGCGCCGCCACGGCGCGGGGGTCGAAAATCATCGGCGAATCCGTCATCCCGGCCACTGTGGCACGCAAATCGGGCGGCCGGAACGGGGATGGCTGAATTTGGCCTCCGGCTGCAATTTCAAGCCGGGCCAGAAGGCGTTCGATCACGGCCGCGCGCCCTTGCCGATGATCCTGAGCGGCCTCAAGACCCTGCTCGAAACCGGCGAGGCGCTGAAACTCGCAAGTTGACCGGTCGCGCGCCCACATCCACGGCACGCCCACACGCACGGTCAGGTTCGCAGGCACGCCCGCGTTTGTCGGCACATCCACGCCCAAGGTTGCTGGCGCCCGCCGGGGCAATCGGGCATCGTAGGCCATGCCTGCGCGCGACCACGCCGACGCCGTACCCGCCGGACGGAATTCCGGCAACGTCGAAGTCCGGCCCGCGCGGCCCGCCGACCTCGCTGCACTCACCGGGATCTACAATCATCATGTCGAAAACACAGCCGTCTGTTTCGACATCGAGCCGTTCTCGGTCGAGGCGCGCGCGCCGTGGTTTTCGCAATTCGGCGACACCGGGCGCTATCGTATTTTCGTTGCCGAAACCGGCGGCGGTATTTTCGGCTACGCCTGCTCGACGCGCTTTCGTGCCAAGCCGGCCTACGACACCTCGATCGAGACCAGCGTCTATGTGCGCCCCGACGATCAGCGCCGCGGCATCGGGGCGGCGCTTTACGGCGCCTTGTTTGCGGCCCTCGAAGGGCAAGACCTGCGCCGCGCCTATGCCGCCGTCACGCTTCCGAACGAGGCCTCGGTCGCGCTTCACCGCCGGTTCGGATTTCGCGAGGTCGCGACATTTTCCGCAGTCAGGCGCAAGTTCGGGCGCTACTGGGACATCCGGTGGATGGAACGGGCGCTGCCCTGACTTGGCCCCAAATCTTTGACCCTTGGCCCCTGAACCCCGAAAACTGACTCCTGGCAATGGCGATCCCCGTCCACATGGTCCTGACCCGCGTGCTTCGCGGCGCCATCGATTCGGTGCTGCCGCCGCAGTGCCTGGCGTGCCGGGCGGCAGTGGACCGCAGCGCCCATTTGTGCAGCCGCTGCTGGAACGAGATCGACTTTGTCGCCGACCCAGTGTGCGCGGCTTGCGGGCGGCCGTTCGAATACGAGGCCGAGGCCGGCACGCTGTGCGGCGTCTGCCTCGAATACCACCCCCAGTACGGCCGCGCCCGGGCGGCGGTGCGCTATCAGGGCCGGGCCCGCGATTTGCTGTTGGGGTTCAAGCACGGCGCCCGCACCGAACGCGCCCGGCCGATGGCGGCGTGGATGGCGCGCGCCGGCGCGGCGCTGCTCGCAGAGGCCGATGCGCTGGCGCCGGTGCCGCTGCACCGCCGGCGCCTGTTCCAGCGGCGCTATAACCAGGCGGCGATGCTGGCGCTGGCGCTCGGGCAAGGGTGCGGCCTCGAGGTCATGCCCGATCTCCTGATCCGCCGACGCGCCACCCCAACCCAGGGCGGGCTCGGCCGCGCCGCGCGCTACAAGAACGTGGCCCGAGCTTTTTCGGTGCGGCCCGGGCAGGCGGCGCGGATCGCCGACCGGGCGCTCGTGCTGGTCGATGACGTCCTGACTTCGGGCGCCACCGCCGAAGCGTGCACGCGGGCGCTGCTGGCGGCCGGCGCCGCCCGCGTCGATGTTCTCACCTTCGCCCACGTCATGGCGCCGCGGGTGCCGGGTTAGTGCAACATCCGGGGGGATTGAACCGGCGCGGTTCGAGCCCTGCGGGCGGAATTGCTCTGTTCTTCAAGAAGTTCGAGCCGCTTAGACCGTTCAGGGATCGCCGAAAGCGACCCCGTCTGCCCTGGTGCTGCGCTCGGGGTGCGATTCCGGCTTTTTGATCTCTCGCCGACCGGCCTCTTGGGTCGGCCCGCACGGCTCGGCTAACCTCTTGATGGGGTTCATGTTTTTCCGGCATCGGCGGCCAGTTCCATCGGCTTCCAACGGCGGAATCGTACCCTTGGCGCAACTGTCGCGGCGCCGGACGATTTCGCGCGCCTCAGCGAAAAGCCGATATTCACCAAGTTTTGCGGCTCCGTGTGGGTCCTGCCGCCCGGCCCCTTTTGTAATGCGCCGCCGCCACCCTATATTTCGGGCAGGCACCCGTAACTTGCGAATTACCGCCGATGGCCAAAGTCACGATCTACACAACAATGATGTGCCCCTATTGCTCGCGGGCCAAAAGCCTGCTCGATCACAAGGGTGTGGACTACGACGAAATCGACGTCACTTTTTCCGGCACGAAACGCCAGCAGATGATGGAGCGCACCGAGGGGCGGCAATCGGTGCCGCAAATCTTCATCGGTGCGGAGCCCATCGGCGGCTGCGACGAACTGGTCGCGCTTGAGCGCGGCGGCCAACTCGACGGATTGCTGGCGGCGGGTTGATGTCTCCGGCCTTCACGGTCGCCTGCATTCAAACCAACGCCCAGAACGACATGGCGGCGAACATCGACGCCGCGGTGGTGGCGATTCACGCCGCCCGCGGCGCCGGCGCCGACCTGATCGCAATGCCCGAAAACGTCGCGATGATGGCGGCAGGGGGGCGCGAAATTCGCGAGCAGGCGAAGCTCGAATCCGATCATCCCGCCCTTGCCGCCTTTTGCGATGCCGCGCACGAGACTTCGGCCTGGGTGCTGGTGGGTTCGCTGGGCATTGCGCTGCCCGGCGGCAAAGTCGCCAACCGTTCGTTCCTGATCGACGGGTCCGGTGCCGTCACCGCCCGTTACGACAAGATTCACATGTTTGATGTCGATCTGCCCGGCGGCGAAAGCTATCGCGAATCGGCCAACTTCGAGGCCGGCACCGAAGCCGTTCTGGCGGCAACGCCGTGGGGTCCGATCGGGTTCAGCATCTGTTACGACGTGCGCTTTCCCCATCTATACCGCTCGCTTGCGCAAGCGGGCGCACGGTTCCTGACGGTTCCCTCGGCGTTCACGCGCCAGACCGGCGCGGCGCACTGGCATGTGCTGCTGCGTGCGCGCGCCATCGAAACCGGGTGCTTCGTCATTTCCCCGGCGCAAACCGGAACCCACCCGCGGGGGCGCGAAACCTACGGCCATTCGCTGATCGTGTCGCCCTGGGGCGAGGTGCTGGCCGACGGCGGCGAGGCGCCCGGTGTCGTCACCGCCGTTCTCGATTGCGCCGAATGCGAGGCGGCGCAGGCGCGCATCCCGGCGCTCGATCACGACCGCGCCTACAAGACGCCGCCCAGTGGTGCAGCCAAAATCAAGGGCGCGGCCTAGCTAGAGCGGTTCCGTTTTCATCGGAACCTCTCCAGCTTTCTTGTCGCTCACGGCAGCGGACCGAACGGTCCGCGCCTGCGCGGGCGCGCCGCACAAGCGGCGGGCCGCCTCGCGGCCAAGGCCGATTCCGGACGAACTGGATTCGCCCCAGGCGCGAGGGTTCAGGGGTCGAGCGGCGGCGCCAAAGGAGCTTGCCCGTTCTCCGGATTGAGGGCGCACAGGCGTTGCACCACCGATGGCCGCGGCCGGTCTTGATACCCGTGCTCGTAGGCGACAACGCAGAATTCGCCGCCGAACGCAGCCAGCAGTTCGCCGGGTTCGAGCAGGTGATCCGGGTTGCGGGGTTTGTCATAGGCTTCGTTGCCGCGGGCGAAAGTCTGGTAGATCAGCACGCCCCCTGGCGCCACCGCCCGTGCAATGTCCGCAAACAGCGCCCGGTGCAGGTAGTTCGTCACCACGACGCCAGCGAAGGCGCGGCGCCCAAGCGGCCAGGGCCCGTTTTCGAGGTCGGCCACGATCGCTTCGACGGCGGGTTCGGTTGCAAAATCGCCCAAGTCCGTCAGGTCGCGGTCGATGGCGGTCACGGCGTGGCCGCGTTCGACGAACAGCTGGGTGTGGCGTCCGGCGCCGCAGGCGAGGTCGAGCACGGCTGCGCCCGCGGGCACCAGCGGCGCAAACCGCACCACCCACGGCGAGGGCTCCGTCCGGTTCATGGGGCGCGGCCGAGGCGCCTCAGGCGGGCCAGGCGGGCCGGAACGGGGCGGTTTTGATGTCGGGTGTGGCATCTGTGTGCCTTGCGGCGGTTGCGGCGCGCCATATGTTACAGTAGTAGGGCCCGGAACGCGGTGCTTGGCCGCGGACGGCACGGTTTCTCTTTGGCATCGCTGCTCATGATCGTTTTCGAACTCAAATGCGCCCGTGACCACGGCTTCGGGTCGTGGTTCGCCGACAGCGCCACCTTCGAGCGTCTGCGCGCGGCGGGCGAAATCGCCTGCCCGGCGTGCGGCGATACCGGCGTGACCAAGGCGCTGATGACGCCGAACGTCCGCACCGGCAAGGCGCCCCGGCCGGCGTCGACGGAATCGCCGGTGGAAGCGGACTCGGCGGCGCCGTCCAGCACCGTTCCGGCCGCGGCGCCCGAGCCGCAGACCGCGGTTGCCATGATGGGCGGTCTCGAAAAGGCCGTCGAGGTCATACAGGTGCTCAGGACGATGCGCGATCAGGTCGAAAAGAACTGCGACTACGTCGGCCCCAAATTCGCCGAAGAGGCGCGCAAGATTCATTACGGCGAGATCGAGCACCACAATATTTACGGCGAGACCACGTCTGATGAAGCGCGCGACCTCAAGGAAGAAGGGGTCGAGTTCGGCGTCCTGCCTTGGCCCAATCGCGAAGACGCCTGAAGCGTGCCCGCGCGCCGTTTTTTCCACAGAATGATACTTTAGCGCGGCGGTGCGGCGCCGTGCCGGCCTACTTGGCCGGTTCGCGGGAGACCGTCCCGATCAGACCGGCTTGACCGCGAACGCCATATACCGGTTCGCGGGAGACCGCCGCACTCAGTGTTCCTTGACCGCGAACGCCATATACTGGTTCGCGGGGATCGTCGCCCTCAGTGTTCCTTGATTGCGAACGCCAT
>CAZTAK010000019.1:20556-33812 GCA_964611585.1 uncultured Alphaproteobacteria bacterium | reverse complement strand
CGCCCTCAGTGTTCCTTGATTGCGAACGCCATGTAGTTAACCGAAATGTCGCGCCCCAATCGCCATTCGGCGCGGATCGGATCGAAGACGACGCCGCTCAGATCGGCGAGCGTCAGCCCCGCGCCCCGCAGCGCCGCCGCCAGTTCCGAGGGGCGCACGAACTTGTTCCAGTCGTGGGTGCCGCGCGGCAGCCAGCCGAGCACATATTCCGCCGCCACCACGCCGAGCGCATAGCCCTTGAGGGTCCGGTTGAGGGTCGCCATCACCATCGCCCCGCCGGGGTTCACCAGTGAACCGCAGGCGGCCAGAAACGCGCCCGCGTCGGGGACGTGTTCGATCACCTCCATGCAAACCACCGCGTCGAACCGCTTGCCCCTTGCGGCCATGGCCTCGGCGGTGGCTTCGACGTAGGCGATGTCGAGGGACATGGTTTCGGCATGGGCGCGCGCCGCGGCGATGTTCTCAGGTCCCGCGTCGGCGCCGGTCACGTCCGCCCCGAGCCGCGCCATCGGCTCGCACGACAGGCCGCCGCCGCAACCGATGTCGAGGACGGAAAGCTGTTCAAGCGAATCGAAGCGTCTTGCATCCCTGCCGAAATGCGCGCACAGGCGGTCGCGGACATAACCGATTCGCACCGGGTTTAGGCGGTGCAGCGGCGCGAAAGGTCCCAATTCGTCCCACCACAGGGGCGCGTTGCTTTCGAACCGCGCGACGTCTTCGCTGTCGACGTTGGTTCCGGCGGTCCCGGTCAAAGCGCGTCCCTCCCCGCAGGACGGCCGCTGGCCGCGCCGAGATTGGCACGCGCGACATCCGCCTGCCTCTTTTCGCTTTCGGCGCTGGACTTTTGGCTCCCGGTCATTCGAATTCAACCATCCTCGGTGTTTTGCGGCGCCGGGCGGGCACTCGGCCGGGCGCCGGGGCCCGACGCTGTTGCGTGCCCTCGTGCTAGCCAGTATATAAGCGCCTTTTCCGGGTCAGGGTTGGTATTTCAGGCGCTGCGGCGGCCGTTTCGGCGCGCGCGCGGCTGCGGCAGGGAGCGGCGGCAGGGCAATGGCGCGAATCGTAGCCAAATTCGGCGGCACATCGGTGGCGGATCTGGATCGTATCCGCGCCGTTGCGACGCGCGTTCAGGAACTGGCCCAGGGTGGCGACGAGGTCGCGGTGGTTGTCTCGGCCATGGCGGGCACAACCGATACCCTCGTCGGCTATGTCAAGGACCTCGCCCCGGGACTGGACGGGCGCGAGTACGATACCGTGGTCTCGGCGGGCGAACAGGTGAGCGCGGGCCTGACGGCGCTGGCTCTTCAGACGCTGGGGCTCAGGGCGCGTTCGTTCATGGGCTGGCAGGCGCCGGTCAATACCGATCAAGTCCACGGCAATGCCCGGGTCAGGGGAATCGACACCGGCGGTATCGAGGCGTGCCTCAACGAGGGCACCATCGCGGTGCTGGCGGGATTTCAGGGAGTCGGCCCCGACCGGCGCATCACCACGCTCGGGCGCGGCGGTACCGATACCAGCGCGGTGGCTCTGGCGGCGGCGTTGCGGGCCGACCGCTGCGATATTTTCACCGATGTGGACGGGGTCTATACCGCCGATCCGCGCATCGTCGCCAAGGCCCACAAACTTGATAAGATCACCTACGAGGAAATGCTGGAGATGGCGTCGGTCGGCGCGCGGGTATTGCAGACCCGTTCGGTCGAAACGGCCATGAAGCACCGCGTTCGGGTGCAGGTTCTGTCCAGCCTCAACCGGAGTCCGGGAACGATGGTCGTCGACGAAACCGAGATTCTCGATAAGGGCATCGTCAGCGCCATCGCCTGTTCGCGCGACGAGGCCAGGATTACGCTTCAGGGTCTCGCCGACCGGCCCGGCGTTGCCGCGGCGGTATTCGGGCCGCTGGCGGACGCCAACATCAACGTCGACATGATCGTTCAGAGTTCGTCCCACGACGGCAAAGCGACCGACATTACGTTTACGGTGACGCGCGCCGATCTCGATAAGGCGCGCGCCCTGATCGAAGCGCTGCGTGCCGAACTCGGGATCCAGAACGTGCTTGCCGATGACACCGTTGCCAAGGTGTCCGTGGTCGGGGTTGGTATGCGCAGCCACGCCGGCGTCGCCAAGCTGATGTTCGCGACGCTCGCCGAGAAGGGAATCAATATCCACGTAATCTCGACCTCCGAAATCAAGGTCAGCGTTCTGGTCGCCGAGGACTACGTCGAACTCGCGCAACGGGCGCTGCACACGGCCTACGGCCTCGATGCTGACTGACGCCGACGGCCGGCAGGCGGCCCGCGCGCGGCTCGATGCCCTGTGGCGCCGCGGTACCGAGTTTTTCGGCTGCGAGGTCGCGATCCTCGGCGGCGCGATGTCGTGGCTGTCGGAACGCCATCTGGTGGCGGCGATCTCCAGCGCCGGCGGCTTTGGCGTAATTGCCTGCGGGGCGATGGACGCAAACCAGCTCGACGCCGAAATCGCCGCCACTTTCGATCTCACCGGCAGGCCCTTCGGCGTCAATCTGCTCACCATGCACCCTGATCTCGATCGACTGATCGGGGTGTGCACGTCGCGCGGCGTCGGTCATGTCGCCCTGGCCGGCGGGCTGCCGCCCGCTACGGCGATTGCGCGCATCAAGGACGGCGGTGCCCGGGCAATCGCCTTTGCGCCCGCCCTCGCCCTCGCCAAACGCTTGGTGCGCAACGGCATCGACGCCCTGGTCATCGAGGGCATGGAGGCCGGTGGCCATATCGGCCCGGTTGCCACCGGCGTTCTGGCGCAGGAAATCCTGCCGCAGATTGACGCCGTGCCGGTGTTCGTCGCCGGCGGCATCGGACGCGGTGAAGCCATCACCATGTACCTCGAGGGTGGCGCCTCGGGCGTGCAGATGGGGACGCGTTTCGTCTGCGCCACTGAATGCATCGCCCATGAAAATTTCAAGAAGGCGTTCATCCGCGCCAACGCCCGCGACGCCGTTCTCTCGGTCCAGCTCGACAAACGGTTTCCCGTAATCCCGGTGCGCGCACTCGCCAACAAGGCAACCGAGGCCTTCCTTGAAAAGCAGCGCGACGTGATCGCGCGTTACAACGGCGGCGAGGTCGAGCTCGGCGAAGCTCAACTCGAGATCGAACGGTTCTGGGCCGGGGCGCTCCGGCGCGCCGCGATCGACGGCGACATCGAAGGCGGGTCGGTCATGGCCGGTCAGAGCGTCGGACTGGTGAAGTCAGAACAGCCGGTGGCGGAAATCTTCGCCGAACTGATCGGCCAGGCAGTAACCACGCTCGCGGCCCAGGCGCGGCGCGCCGGTGAGGCCAGCGGTCCGGCGCCAATGCAGAGGGCAGCACCCGGCGCCGGGTGATCCCGATCCGATGACCGAAGGGGAAGGGACCGGCCCGCGCATTCTGCTGCGGCGCCTGCGCGAAATCATGGCCGCGGGCGGCTCGGCTGAGGCCCGCCTCAACGAGGTGACGCGCGCGATTGCCGCCAACCTGGTGGCCGAGGTGTGTTCGGTTTATCTGCGCCGCGCCGGCGAAATCCTTGAACTGTTCGCGACCCACGGGCTCCGCCGCGAGGCGGTTCACGCCACCCGGCTTCGCTTCGGTGAGGGGCTGGTGGGCGACATTGCCGCCCATGCCCGCCCGCTCAGTCTCGCCGATGCCCAAGACCATCCGCACTTCGCCTACCGCCCCGAAACCGGAGAAGAGGCGTTTCATTCATTCCTCGGCGTGCCGGTGTTGCGCGCCGGCTCCGTCGTCGGCGTGCTCGCGGTGCAGAACCGCTCCCCGCGCGCCTACGCCGAAGACGAAGTCGAGGCGCTGCAAACCATCGCCATGGTGCTGGCCGAACTGGTGACGTCGGGCCAGTTGGTTGCCGCGGATGAACTGCTCGAAACCGAGGGCAACGTCACCTTGCCGCAGCGGCTCGAAGGCACCCCGTTGTCGGACGGACTCGCGCACGGCGATGCGGTGATTCACGATCCGCCAGTCGAAGTCCATGCCCTGATTGCCGACGATCCCGAGCGCGAGACGCAGCGCCTCGAACAGGCGCTGTTGGATTTGTCCGCAGCCATCGACGGCATGCTGGCGGGCCTGGCGGCGCGCGGCGGCGTCGAGGATCGCGCCATCCTCGAAACGTACCGCATGTTCGCCCAAGACCGCGGCTGGCGCGAGCGAATCGGCGAGGCGATCCGGGGCGGCCTTACCGCCGACGCCGCCGTTCAGCGCGTTCAGCTCGAAACCCGGGCGCGAATGGCGCAGATGCGCGAACCGTTTTTCCGCGAACGCCTGCACGACTTCGAGGACCTTTCCAACCGGCTGCTCCGTCACCTCGCGGGCCGCGGCGGATTCGACCCCAAGAATTTGCCCGAAAACGCCGTTCTGGTGGCGCGAAGTCTGGGCCCCGCCGAATTGCTCGACTACGACGCGGCAAACCTCAAAGCGGTGCTGCTTGAGGAGGGCTCGCAAACCGAACACTCGGTGGTGGTCGCCCGATCCCTTGGCGTGCCGATGATCGGCCGGCTCGGGGAATCGATCAAGAAGGTGCGCGCGGGCGATCCGGTGATCGTCGACGGCCGTCACGGCGTCGCGTTTTTACGCCCCGCCGAAGACGTCTTTGCCCAGTACGATGAGAACCTCGCCGCGCGCAACGAGCGCCGCGCCGAATACGTAGCCCAGCGCAGCGAACCCGCGATCACACGTGACGGCGTGCGAATCCGGCTCGACATGAACGCTGGCCTGCTGCTCGACATGCCGCATCTCGAAGACTCGGGTGCCGAGGGCATCGGGCTGTTTCGCACCGAACTCCAGTTCATGGTCCAGCCCGAGTTTCCCGACGTCAGAACGCAGATCGAAATCTACTCGCGCATTCTCGATGAAGCCGGCGACAAACCGGTGTTGTTCCGCACCCTCGACATTGGCGGCGACAAAATTCTGCCCTATCAGGACGGCCCGTTGGAACGGGAAGAAAACCCGGCCATGGGTTGGCGTGCGATTCGGGTCGGCCTCGACCGGCCGGCGCTGTTGCGGACCCAGTTGCGGGCGTTGCTGTATGCCGCCTCGGGGCGCCACCTCGGAGTCATGTTTCCGATGGTCGCCGAAGTGCCCGAACTGCGCGCCGCGCGCCGCATCCTCGATCTCGAAATCGAACGTCTGGCGCGCCGCAACGTGGCCCCACCGGCACGCCTCGAGGTCGGCATCATGCTCGAAGTGCCGGCCCTGTTCTGGCAACTCGAAAACCTGCTGCCGCTGGTCGATTTCGTGTCGATCGGATCGAACGACCTGATCCAGTTCCTGTTTGCCGCCGACCGCTCCAGTCCGCGCCTGTCGGAGCGCTACGATGTGATGGCGCCGGGCTTCCTGCGGCTGCTGCGTACTCTGGTCGAAGCGTGCGGCGAGGCCGGGGTGCAGGTCTCGTTGTGCGGCGAAATGGCGGGCCGGCCGCTCGATGCGATGGCGCTGGTCGGCGTCGGCCTGCGCGCTCTATCGGTGGCGCCGAGCGCGGTCGGCGCGGTCAAAAGAATGATCCGCAGTCTCGATTGCGGCCAACTCACCGCCTACATGAACCGGCTTTACGATGCCGGCGACCACTCGATCCGCGACAATTTGAAGAATTTCGCCCAGGACCACCACTTCCTGGTGTAGGGGGGCAAGAAGCTTCTCGGGCAAAATCCTTCAGGGACTTCGCGCAGGATCACCACGGCGCCAGTCAAGCCGTAGCGGGAATTACCTAAATCTGCTTTACTCCCGGCTTCTGGCGCAGGCGTCAATGGGCTCCGCCCAGCTCCGGGAGATCGGCCATCGGCGTGTTGAGTGCCGCCCGGTTTCGCTTGCGTCTTACTTGCGGCGTTTACCCTTGGGCAAAAGGGGCTCGCTGGCCTCATGCCGAATGGGATTAAGCGTCGGACCCGGGTGGGACGGCGAACATGGGGACTGGGGACTCGCATAAACAGAAGGCCACGGATTCGCGCGACCAGCGCGGTCGGTTGCATCTTCGCGAGGTCGTTGCGGTTCCGGAGTCCGGCTACGGCGGCGTCGGCGCCGAATTGCGCGCCACCCGCCAGCGTCACGGCATTCAGATCGCCACCGTCGCCCAGTCGCTGCGTATCAATCTCGAATATCTTCAGGCGATCGAAGACGGCCGCTTTTCAGATTTGCCCGGGCATGTCTATACGCTCGGGTTCCTGCGTTCCTATGCCGAGTTCCTCGAACTCGATCCCGACCGGGTGGTCGGCCAGCACAAGTCCGAAGCGTTAGGCCCGCCACCCGAAACAAGACTCGAATTTCCCGAACCGATGGATGCCAACCGGCTTCCGACCGGTCGTATTCTGGCGGTGTCGCTGCTGGTGGCGCTATTCATTTATGCGGGCTGGTTTTTCGTCACCCAGGATGAACGCGAAACCGCCGACGCGGTGTCGCCGGTACCCGAACGGCTGGCGGCCGTGCCGGATTCCGGTTCGCCGCTGCGCTCGGCCCAGGCAGCGGTGTCCCCCGCTGCCGGTCCCGAAACCGCCCGGGCCGCCGCCGATCCGGCGCCGCTCAGCCAACCGGATCAAACCGTTGCCGCGCTGGCGCCGCCCGCGGCCAACGCGGTTCCGGTCGCGGCGGTGACGCCCGTTCGCACCCGGACTGAGCCTGTGCCCGCCACTGATAACGGCGCGGTGGCGGCCGGTGTGACGGAGCCGTCGCGTCGCGTAACCGAATCCACCATATCTGAGACCACTGGCGCCGAAACCGCTGCCACCGAAACGCCGTCCGTAGCGGTGGCGGCCGACGGCTTGCGCGATGCCGGGGCCCTCCCGGCGCCGGCAACCGAAACCCGGATCGCGGCGCTGCCGGATGCGAACGAAACCGCTCCCGTGCAGCCGGCCGCCACACCTCAACCTGAAGCCGCGGCTGACGCGCCCGCGCCCGCGCGCGTCGAAACGCAAGGTGCCGCTGCGCCCACTCGCGTCGAAACGCAAATTGCCGCCGCGCCCACGGTGCCGAGCCGAACCGGAGCGGACATCGCCGCCGCCGCACTCGCACGCGTCGAAACGCAGGTTGCCGCCGCGCCCACGCGCGTCGAAACGCAAATTGCTGCCGCGCCCACGGCGCCGAGCCGAACCGGAGCGGACCCCGGCGCCGCCGCACCCGCACGCATCCGCAGCGCCCTGTTGCCGCCGCCGTTGGCAACGGACGGCGCGCGCACCGGCACCCGCAAAGGTCAGACCTTCGGCGCCGCCAACACCGACGCCCGGATAGTGCTGGTATCGGTGAACGAAAGCTGGATACAGGTGCGCGGGCCCGGTGCGGAAATTCTGCTCACCGGCGTGCTGCGTCCGGGCGACCGTTATCTCGTGCCCAACCGGCCGGGGCTGGTGATGATGATGGGTAACGCCGGTGCGATCCGCATTTTTGTCGATGGCGAGACGGTGCCCAAGGCGGGGCCCGACGGGGCGGTGCTGCGCAACGTCGCCCTCGATCCCGGCCGCCTGCGCCAGGGCACCGGCGCCAACTAGAGCCTTTTCCGACCGGATTGAACCGTTTGACCGGAGATACGTTGTGCCGTGGAGCGGCGCGGTCCGCGGGTAGGGGACGCAACAATAAGGGACGCAACAATGCCACGGCTGCCACGGCGCGCCGAATCCCGGCCTTCGGTGGGGCCAATAGGCTCCTCGGGCGCGTTGCGACGCTCGCCCGATGCACCGGCATCGCGTTTCACGGCATGCCTCCCCGAAAAGCGTGTTTGCCGCCATCAAATCGATTCAATCCGGCCGGAAAGTGCCCTAGGGGTTCAATCGCGATATCTGGACGCTTCCGGGAGCCGTGGTATTTCGCCCGAGCGTCGAAAAGAATTGAGCCCAATCAAAAAGTTACCCTAGTGCTGCGGGCCAACGCCGGGGAATCGAAAGACGGGCGATCAAAAGGCCGGAGCTCCGTCGCCAGGGCGTCTGCCGCTGCCTGCCGGGCGCTTTGACGGACCCCTCGAAATCGCCCATAAAGGCGCCGAAATCGGCGCCTGCCGCAGTCCGCCGGCGCGCCGTGGACCCGCCATGAGCCTCAGACCCTATCGAGACATTGATCGTCGCGTCTCCCGGCAGATTCGGGTGGGCAGTGTCGCCGTCGGCGGCGGCGCACCGGTAACGGTCCAGTCGATGACCAATACCCTCACGTCCGATGCCGCGGCGGCTCTCGAGCAGGTGCGGGCGCTGGAAAACGCCGGCGCCGACATCGTGCGCGTCTCCTGCCCCGACGAGGACTCGACCGCGGCGCTGCGCGCAATCGTGCGTGAATCCCGGGTGCCGATCGTGGCCGATATCCATTTTCATTACCGCCGCGCCATCGAGGCCGCCGAAGCAGGGGCTGCGTGCCTGCGTATCAATCCCGGCAACATCGGCGCCCGTTCCCGTGTGGCCGAAGTGGTGAAAGCGGCGCGCGACAACGGGTGCTCGATGCGGATCGGCGTCAACGCGGGCTCGCTGGAGCGTCATATTCTGGAAAAATACGGCGAGCCCGGACCCGAAGCGATGGTCGAAAGCGCGCTTTCCCATGCCCGCGTTCTCGAGGACGAGGGCTTCCGCGACTACAAGATCAGCGTCAAAGCCTCGGACGTGTTTCTGGCGCTTGCCGCCTACCGGCAACTGGCGCAGGCGACCGACGCGCCGCTGCACCTCGGCATTACCGAGGCGGGCGGATTGCGCACCGGCACGGTCAAGTCCGCCGTCGGCATCGGCATGTTGCTGGCCGAGGGGATCGGCGACACCATCCGGGTGTCGCTGTCGACCGATCCTGTTGAAGAGGTGCGCGCCGGGTTCGAGATTCTCAAGGCGCTGGGATTGCGCCACCGCGGCGTTTCGATCGTCTCGTGCCCCAGTTGCGCGCGCCAGGCGTTTCCGGTGATCGAGATCGTGGCCGCGCTTGAAGAACGCCTCGCCCACATCATCACGCCGATGACGCTGTCAATCATCGGTTGCGTCGTCAACGGCCCCGGCGAGGCGCGTGAAACCCAGATCGGCCTGACCGGCGGTGGTGCCGGTACTCACATGGTCTATCTGAACGGCATTCCCGATCACAAGATCTCGGACCCGGACTTGCTCGATCATATCGTCGAACTGGTCGAAGCGCGCGCCGCCGAGATCGAGGCCGGAACCGCGGCCTCCGATCCCCTCAAAGCCGCTTCCTAGCGGCAGGCCGGACTCTTATGGCTCTTCAGCCGGTGCGCGGCACGCGCGATATCCTGCCCGACGAGGCGGCGCACCACCGCTATATCACCGAGACCGCGCGCGAAATCTCGGCGCGCTACGGTTATGCCGAAATGGCGACGCCGGTTTTCGAAATGACCGAGGTGTTTCAGCGCACGCTCGGCGACACCACCGATGTCGTCACCAAGGAGATGTACACCTTCGAGGATAAAGGCGGGACCAGCATCACCTTGCGGCCCGAGGGCACCGCGGGCGTTGCGCGGGCGCTGATCTCGAGCGGCCTCAGCCAGCACCTGCCGCTGCGCTATTACTACGAGGGCCCGATGTTTCGGCGCGAGCGTCCGCAAAAGGGGCGCTACCGCCAGTTCCACCAGATCGGCGTCGAACTGCTGGGCGAGCCCGGACCGGCGGCCGACGTTGAAGTCATCGCCGTCGCCGCCCATATCCTCGATGTGTTGGGCGTGCGGTCGAAAACCGTGCTCGAACTCAACAGCCTCGGCGACGCCGAAAGCCGGGCGCGCTACCGTGCGGTGCTGGTCGAATATTTGCGCAGCCATGCCGATTCGCTGTCGCACGACAGCCAGGTGCGGCTCGAACGAAATCCACTGCGGATTCTCGATTCCAAGGACGAGGGCGACCGCGCCATCGTCAAGGCTGCGCCGGTGTTCGCGGACTCCTTCGGCGACGCGGCGCGGGCGTTTTTCGATGCCGTGTGCGGCGGTTTGCGCGATCTCGGCATAGACTATGAACTCAACCCGCGACTCGTGCGCGGCTTCGATTACTACTGCCACACCGCCTTCGAATTCACCACCGACCAGCTCGGCGCGCAAGGGGCGGTTATCGCGGGCGGCCGCTACGATGGCCTGATCGAGGCGATGGACGGCCCGGCGACGCCCGGCACCGGCTGGGCCGGTGGCATCGAACGGCTCGCCCTGATCCTCGACGAGGGACCCGTGCCCCGGCGTCCGGTCGCCATCGTACCGGTCAGCGCGGCGGAAATGGCGCGCGCCATGATCGTCGCCGAAGAGCTTCGCCGCGCCGGGCTCATCGTGCGGCTCGACCTGCGCGGCAACATGACCAAGCGCCTCAAGCGCGCCAGCCGTGCCGACGCCCGCGCCGCCGTCCTGCTGGGTCCGGACGAACTCGCGCGCGGTGCCGCCACGGTGCGCAACCTCGATTCCGGCGACCAGACGGAAATCCCGCTCGAAGGGCTGGCGGCGCACCTGATTGAGACCGCGTAACCAAGGGTCCCGAACCCGCGCCTGAGCGCACATGCCATGATTTCCGAAACCCAGATCGAAAAGATTCTCGGCCACCACGCCGATCTCGAAAAGGCGATGGCCGATCCGGCGCTTGCCGGCACCAACGAATTCGTGCGGCTCTCGCGCGAGTACGCCGATCTTACGCCGGTGGTCGAGGCGGTCGCGGCGTGGAAGAAGGTCGCCGAAGCGATGGCGGGTCTTGAGGACATTCTCGCCGACCCGGGCGCCGATGCCGACATGACCGAGCTTGCGCGCGAAGAGTTCGCCGAACTCAAGGCCGCCCTTCCCGCGCACGAGCACACCCTCAGGGTCCTGCTGCTGCCCAAGGACGAGGCCGACGAACGCAACGCGATCCTCGAGGTTCGCGCCGGCACCGGCGGCGGCGAGGCGGCCCTTTTTGCCAACGACCTGTTCCGCATGTACCAGCGCTATGCCGATCTGCGCGGCTGGAAATTCGAAGTCATGGATTTCCGCGAGACCGGCATCGGCGGCTGCAAGGAAGCGCAGGCCGATATTTCCGGCCGCGGCGTGTTCGCGCGCCTCAAGTTCGAATCGGGCGTGCACCGGGTCCAGCGCGTGCCGGTCACCGAATCGAGCGGGCGCATCCATACTTCCGCCGCGACCGTCGCGGTCCTGCCCGAAGCCGAGGAGGTCGACGTCAAGATCGACGACAAGGACCTGCGCGTCGATGTGTTCCGGGCTTCCGGGCCGGGCGGGCAATCGGTAAACACAACCGACTCGGCAGTGCGCGTGACGCACCTGCCGACCGGAATCGTCGTTTCGCAACAGGACGAGAAATCCCAGCACAAGAACCGCGCCAAGGCGATGAAGGTGCTGCGGGCGCGCCTCTACGAGCGCGAGCGCCAGCAACGCGACGCCGAACGGGCCGCCACCCGGCGCGGCCAGATCGGGTCCGGCGACCGGTCCGAGCGCGTGCGCACGTATAACTTTCCCCAGAGCCGGGTGACCGATCACCGCATTAATCTGACCTCGCACAAACTCGAACGCATTCTCGTGGGCGAGGCGCTGGACGAGTTGATCGACGCTCTGATCGAAGCCGATCAGGCCGACCGCCTTGCCCAGGTCGGCGAAGGTAAATGAGCGGCGCGGCCGCGAAACCCGATTTTGCCGGGGCGGCGTCTGCGGTCCGGCGCGCAACCGGCGGCGAAACCACCGCCTCGGCACAGTTCGCGGCGGCGGCGGTGCTCGATCGTGCCGGCGTCGAGGGTGCGGGGCGCGATGCCAAGCTGTTGTTGCAAGCGGCGACCGGGCTCGATGCCGGTGCCCTTCTTGGCGAACCCGGGCGCAGGCTCACCGCCCGGCAATCCGGGCGCTACAAGAACATGGTCGAGCGCCGCGCCGCGCGCGAGCCGGTATCGCGCATCCTCGGCCGGCGCGGGTTCTGGTCGCTCGACCTGGAGATTTCGCCCGCCACCCTCGATCCCCGGCCCGACAGCGAATGTCTCGTCGAGGCGGCACTCGCTCACCTTGGCGGCCGGGCGGTGCGCCCCCGAATCCTCGATCTCGGCACCGGGTCGGGCTGCTTGCTGCTGGCGCTGCTGGCGGAGATTCCCGATGCGTCCGGGCTCGGCACCGACAAGTCCGCGGCGGCGCTCGCGACCGCGCGCGCCAATGCCCGCGCTCTCGGTCTTGCCGACCGCGCCCGCTTCGTCTGCGCCGACTGGAGCCAGGGCCTTTCGGATCGCTTCGACGCGGTTATGGTTAACCCGCCCTATATCGCCAGCGCCGAGATCGCGCAGCTCAAGCCCGAAGTGGCTTGCCACGATCCGCGCCTGGCCCTTGATGGCGGGGCCGACGGACTCGATGCCTACCGGCGAATCGCACCGCATTTGTGGGGTCTGCTGGCGCCCGGCGGGGCGGCTTTCGTCGAAGTGGGCGCGAGCCAAGCGCGCGCCGTCGTGGAATTGCTGAAAAGTGCCGGGTTCGAAGAAATTGACGGACAGCACGATCTGGCGGGAATTGAGCGTTGCATTATTGCCACCGGACCCCAATGTTAGCGACGAGCGGAAAAAAAGGCTTGGATAATAGGGGTCTGGCGACTACGGTCATCCGCGGAACCCGCCACGGAGGGCTAGGGCCCTTGGGCCTGGATGGCCGGCGGAAGGTCCACCGATAACGTAATTTTGAAGGGCACGCGGCCGTATGGCCGGGGTTGCTGTTTCGGGGGCGGGCGTGTATCGGCATGCCCGAGAGAACAGGGCCCAAGGTGCGGCAATACACAATGAGATTATGAGACAAGGAACCGGTTCACGGCGCGGTCGCGCCCCGCGCTCGTCAGGCAAGCGCGGATTCAATCACGGCCCCAACCGCTCGATCGAGAGCAGCGGGCCCTATATCAAACTTCGCGGTACCGCGGTGCAGGTGTACGACAAGTACATGGCACTTGCGCGCGACGCCAACTCTTCAGGCGATAGGATCGCGGCGGAAAACTACTACCAGCACGCCGAACACTACTACCGGGTGATGAACGCAAACGCCGGCAACGGCGACGGCCGGCGCCCGCGCCGCGGTAACGGCCGCGACCAGGACGCCGCGCCCGACTCGACCCCGGCCAAGGCCGAGGTCAAGGTGGCGGCCAAAGTCGAGCCCCAGCCCCAGCCCCAGGCCCAGACCCAGTCGAAGGCTGAAGCTGTGACCGAAACCCAGAACGAGACTGAGACCACCGCCGATTCCGAAACCGCCGGCCCCGACGACACCATCAACTAGGGCACAAGGCCCAACCTCCGGTACCCTGCCGGCCGCCGCTGGCCCGCTCTGCGCCTCGCCGAATCCCGATACCGCCGCCGGCCCGCCCTGCG
>CAZTAK010000019.1:0-20456 GCA_964611585.1 uncultured Alphaproteobacteria bacterium | reverse complement strand
GCTGGCCCGCTCTGCGCCTCGCCGAATCCCGATACCGCCGCCGGCCCGCCCTGCGTCTCGCCGAATCCCCGTACCGCCCCAGTATCCGCGCCAGACAGATTCCCGCGCCATCGTTGCGGGGCCCTTGTACAAGCAGGAACAATGTCCTACATGCTCGCTGCGCGGCCCGCTTCGCTCTCCGGGGATTGGCTTCGCAGCCCCTTGAAATGGCTTCGAATTGGCTTTGCACCCCCCGAAATTGGCTTCGTATTGGGTTCGGATTGACTTTGTTTTGGCTTTGTATCGGTGTCAAAACCCCCAAAAACGGGGCAAAATTGGGTTTGTTTGGCAGAAACGGCGCTTGTGCGGCCTTGCCGCCACACCATATCGACAAGGGCGCGGGCGCTCGACCGCGTGCCGCCTGGCTCGCCGTTTCCGGGGGCCGGGTCCTGAGACTGCCGTGACAAGGGGTCCGTGATGGAGTTCGAGAACTATACCGAGCGCAGCCTGGGCTTTATCCAGGTCGCGCAATCCTTGGCCCTTCGATCGGGCCATCAGCGTTTTACACCGGAACACCTGCTCAAGGTTCTGCTCGACGACCGCGAAGGGCTGGCCAGCAATCTGATTGCCGCCGCCGGTGGCGACGCCGGCACCGCCTTGCAGGCAACCGAAACGGCGCTCGCCAAGCTTCCCACGGTCGAGGGGTCGGGCGCGGGCCAGGTCTATCTCGCTCCGGAAATCGCGCGGGTATTCGAATCGGCGGACCAGATCGCCGAAAAGGCGGGCGACAGTTTTGTCACCGCCGAGCGGCTGTTGCTGGCGCTCGCCATGGCCACCGGAACGCCGGCTGCCGACGCCCTCCGACAAGCGAACGTCACCCCCCAGGCGCTCAATTCCACCATCAACGACATCCGCAAGGGCCGCACCGCCGACACGGCCAGCGCCGAAGATACCTTCGAGGCGCTCAGGAAATTCGCCCGCGACCTCACCCAGGCCGCGCGCGAGGGCAAACTCGACCCGGTGATCGGGCGCGACGAGGAAATCCGCCGGACCATTCAGGTGCTTTCGCGTCGCACCAAGAACAATCCCGTCCTGATCGGCGAACCCGGCGTCGGCAAGACCGCCATCGTCGAGGGGCTTGCGCTTCGCATCGTCAACGGCGACGTGCCTGAAAGTTTGCGCGACCGGCGCCTGATGTCGCTCGATCTCGGTGCGCTGATCGCGGGATCGAAGTACCGCGGCGAATTCGAAGAAAGACTGAAGGCTGTCCTGTCCGAGATTTCCGCTTCGCAGGGCGAGGTGATCCTGTTCATCGACGAATTGCACACGGTGGTGGGTGCGGGCGCCGCCGAAGGGGCGATGGACGCGTCGAACCTGCTAAAGCCCGCTCTTGCGCGCGGCGAACTGCATTGCGTCGGCGCCACCACGCTGGATGAATACCGCAAGCACGTCGAAAAGGACGCAGCGCTGGCGCGGCGTTTCCAGTCGGTATTCGTGTCCCAGCCGTCCGTCGAGGACACGATTTCGATCCTGCGCGGCCTGAAAGAAAAATACGAACTTCACCACGGGGTGCGCATTGCCGATTCGGCCATCGTTGCCGCGGCCACCTTGTCGAATCGCTACATATCCGACCGGTTTCTGCCCGACAAGGCAATCGACCTGGTGGACGAGGCTGCGAGCCGGCTTCGCATGGAGGCGGATTCCAAGCCCGAGAAACTCGACGAGCTCGACCGGCGCATTATTCAACTCAAGATCGAACGCGAAGCGCTGAAAAAGGAATCCGACGCGGCGTCGAAGGAACGACTTGAAACGCTGGAACACGAGCTCGCCGAACTGGAACCCGAATCGGCCAGCCTGACCGCGAAATGGCAAGCGGAAAGGAATGTTCTCGCCGGTATCCACAAGGCGCAGGAACAGCTCGACGCCGCCCGCGCCGAACTCGAAGTCGTTCAGCGCGAGGGCAATCTCGCGCGCGCGGGTGAACTGCGTTACGGGATCGTCCCCGAACTAGAGGCGAAGCTCGCCGAAGGAGACCGCGGCGAGGACGCGCGCATGATCTCTGAGGCGGTCACCGATGAAGATATCGCCGGCGTGGTCTCGCGCTGGACCGGTATCCCCGTCGACAAAATGCTGGCCGGCGAACGCGACAAGCTGCTCACCATGGAAACCGCGCTGGCGCGCCGCGTGATCGGCCAGGAAGAGGCGGTGGCGGCGGTTTCCAACGCGGTGCGCCGTGCCCGCGCCGGATTGCAGGACCCGCACCGCCCGATCGGTTCGTTCCTGTTCCTAGGTCCGACCGGGGTCGGCAAGACCGAACTGACCAAGGCACTCGCCGCCTTTCTGTTCGACGACGAAGCGGCGCTGGTGCGCGTCGACATGTCGGAATACATGGAGAAGCATTCGGTCGCACGGCTCATCGGTGCTCCGCCGGGCTATGTCGGTTACGACGAAGGCGGTGCGCTGACCGAAGCGGTGCGGCGGCGGCCCTTTCAGGTGATCCTGTTCGACGAAATCGAAAAGGCCCATGCCGATGTGTTCAACGTCCTGCTGCAGGTGCTCGACGACGGGCGGCTCACCGACGGTCACGGCCGCACGGTCGATTTCCGCAACACGATAATTGTGCTGACCTCGAACCTGGGGTCGGATTTTCTCGCCGCCCAGCCCGAGGGCGAGGAGACCGGCACCGTCTTCGATTCCGTCATGGAGATCGTCCATCAGGCGTTCCGGCCCGAGTTCCTTAACCGGCTGGACGAGATCCTGCTGTTCCACCGCCTCAGCCGCGAACACATGACCGGTATCGTCGAGATTCAGCTCGGGCACCTTCGCGCGCTGCTGGCCGAACGCAAGGTCTCGATCGAACTCGACGAAACGGCGCGGTCCTGGCTCGCCGGCGCGGGTTACGATCCGGTGTACGGGGCAAGGCCTCTGAAGCGCGTCATCCAGCGCCAGTTGCAGAATCCGCTCGCCAATATTCTGCTCGAAGGGCGCATCGGCGAGGGCGACACGGTTCAGGTCTCGGCGAACGAGCGCGGCCTCGTCATTGACGGACAAATGGTCGAAGCGGCGGCGTAAGACCGCGAGTTTGGAGCGGCATCCAACAAAGTCGGATAAAGAGGTAGCGATGTCCGGCGATGAGATACTCCACCGAGTAATAGACCACTGGGCCAAATTACGCGGCCCGTGGTCCGCCGTTCCCGCGACAAATCGGTCTGGGGTTTACGCCGTGTACACAAGTGACGACACAGAACTTCCAGGCGTGGCATCAGGAACAGATGGTTTGCTTTACGTTGGAAGCGCCTCCGACCTTCGGGCGAGAGTTGTTGACCTCCATTTTGGAGAAAAGGGATCGGGTTTTTCAACACTTCGACGAACCATTGGGGCGCTGATTAGGGAGCAATTTGGCTTACAGGCCATTCAGCGAAGTCCCGGATCGAAAACATACCAGTTCAAGTTTTCGGAGGAGAGCGAGCGACGGCTGTCCTCTTGGATGCGTAGCCATCTCCAGTTGGCCGTGTACGAACATGAAGTGGTTGAGGAGATTGAGTCCGATCTGATTCGGACGCTCGAACCCCCACTAAATCTCAAAGGTTGGTCGAACCCTGACCGCCCAAGATTATTATCGCTCCGAAAGAAATGCGCCGATGAGGCAGCCAGTTCCAATTGAGTATGGTTACGCAGATGAATACTACATTCTGTGTTTGTGTCTAGAACGCCTCGACGCGCAGCGCCTTCGCCGGCGACAGGCAGGCGTGGTAACACAGCCCGCAGCCGGTGCAACCCGATTCGAAGAGGATCGGCGCCCGCCCGGACGAAACGCTGATGGCGCGCGCGCGCACCGGGCACGCCTGGGCGCAGGCGTCGCAGTCGGGATCGGTGCCGTTGGCGGCCCAGCAATTCTCCGCCACCACCCTTAAATGGGCGAGGCGAATGTCCTGGCGTTCGAGCGGCATCAGCGCGCCGGTATCGCAGGCGGCGATGCACGGGGTGTCCTCGCACAGCCGGCACGCCGAGACCGAGGGGAACATCTCGGGGCTCGCTTCGCCGGCGGTGGTCTTGGCGGCGGTGAGATAGATCGCCTTGTAAGGGCAGGCCGAGACGCACGCGCCGCAGCCGTTGCAGAGTTCGAGAAATTCGTCGGTCCGGTTGGCGCCTGGCGGGCGCACGGTCTTGTGGCGTCTGTAGACGGGAGATTGCTCGGGGCGCTTGCGCCAGCGTCCGCGCAACAGGGCGCGGCGGTCGATGTCTTGCGGTTCGGTCATGCCGACGCGCGGCTCATCTCGGTTGCGGAAGCCTCAGCCTAGAGCAGCATCCGCTCCGGTGGAATGACTTTCGGCGAACCCCAAACGGATAAAGCGGCTCTGACGAGACGCACGGCATCCGGCAAGCCGCGGCGGCGTCAGTCGGCGGCGGCAACTAGGGCCGGCGTCGCCGACAGGATGGATTCGAGACCGTCGCGGTGGGTCTCGAAACCGGCGAGTTCGTCGCCCTCCAGTTTCTTGCCGGTAGGCAGCTTGACGTTTAGCGGGTTGGTTTGCTGTCCGCCTTCGAGGACCTCGTAATGCAGGTGCGGGCCGGTCGAGCGTCCGGTGGAACCGACAAAGCCGATGGTCTGGCCCTGCGTCACGCGGGTGCCGGTGCGCACGCCGCGGGCGAGGCTCTTGAGGTGGGCATAGGCCGTCTTGTAGGTCGAGTTGTGGCGGATGCGGATATAAAGGCCGTAGGCGCCGTTACGGCCCGCACTTTCGACCATCCCGTCGCCCGCGGCCATGATCGGCGTCCCCGACGGTGCGGCGAAATCGAGACCGCGGTGCATCTTGGTGTAACCGAGAATCGGATCGCGGCGGCGTCCATAACGCGAACTCAGGCGCGCCCCGTCCACCGGGGTGCGCAGCAGCGCCTTGCGCACGCTTTGGCCGTTGGCGTCGAAGTAGTCGATGGTGCCGTCTTCGACGACGTGCCGGTAGAAGCGGATCTCCTTGCCGCTGAGGGTCATGGACGCGAGAACGATTTCGCCGTTCTTGACCGCCTCGCCGGCATCGTTGCGAAAACGTTCGTAGAGAATCTCGAATTTGTCGCCTTCGCGGATGTCGCGCTGAAAGTCCACGTCCCAGCTGAATACGCGGATCATGTCCATAATCAGCCGCGCCGGAACACCGGCGCGCTCGCTGGCCAGAAACAGACTGTCCTCGATGGTGCCCTCGGCGCGGACATAGTCGCGCTCCAGCGAGATCGCGATTTCGTCGTGCTCGAAGCCGCCGCCGTCGCGGCGGATCGCCGCCACTTTTTGTTCGGGGTTGATGGGAATCGTCACCGACATCAGTTCCGGCGCCGCCGAGTCATCCGCGCCCGGTCGCAGGCCAATCTCGATCGCCTGTCCGGCGCGCAGGGTGCGCGGATTGAAAATCTCTTCGAGCGCGGCGATCGCTTCGTACGCCTGGTCACGGCCGGCGCCGGCGGCCAGCAGCGTGTTCATCAGCGTGCTGCCGCGCTTGACCACGACCGAACGTACAAACGGCGCGCGCTCTTCTTCGACCAGCGCGGCGAGGCGAACCGGCGCGTTGGAATCGGGACCGGCGGCGGCCCGCATGGAATCGCCGGGCAAATCGGTTTCGGCGAGCGCCGTCGCGGCCGCTACGGTCGGGTTCTGGATCTTGGGATCGGGGACGGCGGGACGGGTGAGCGCGATCACTGCAAACGCAACGACCAGGGCCGCCATCAGGGCCGCGGCAAAGGTCCGGCCCGGGCTCCTCGCCGGACGCAGATTTGCGCGCCGGTCGTCGGGCCGGAACACAGGGCTCGAAAGGAGGCCCGGCAACGGGTCGTTTCCGCTCATAAAGTTACCGCCCTTTTGCCCCGGTTACTGCGGTCCTGCGCGTCCAAATCCGGCCGGACGGGGCCGCACGACGCGATACAATGAAAGTCACGGTCGAAACTGTCAACCAGACAAAGTCTTTGAATCAAGAGGCTTAACCGCGAATCTCAGGTCGAATAGCAGAAAACCAAACTAGGTCGCAGTTTGAGTGCAAAAATCCGTCCTGGGAATCGAGGTTTCAGGGGGCCGTGAGGGGCGGAAGCGGCCGGCCGAACGACTGGGTGGTATAGCGGAAGAACCGCAGCCGGTCCGACCAGTGATCCTCGGCGAGACCCGCCTTGCGTTTGAGGTGGGAAAGGAAATCCGGCGAGCTTGGCAACTGATCCCACACCTGGGGCAGGAATGTGGCGCGGCGTTTGTCCTCATGAAGAATCAGCCCATCGATTCCGGGCTTCAGGCGCGCCAGCAAGTCGGCCTCGTCGGTCACCGGAAATGCGACCGCGGGACTCAACACCGAAACGCTGATCGCGAGTTCCGGCCACTCAGACGCCTGCAACGCCGGAAAGCGCGGGTCGGTAAAGGCCGAGGCATAGGCATTGGCGGCCACGTCGGCAACCAGCGGCCGGTGCGCCGCTAGCGATCCGATGCAGCCGCGCAACCGGCCCGCGCGCGTAACCGTGATGAAGCTCGCACCGGTGTCCTGGAGGCGGGCGGAGTAGAGGCTCGTGTCGACGCCGACCGCCGCGCCATAGTCGAGACCGTGCCGCACCGATTGCTCCGCCACCGAAAGCAGACGCTCCCGGTCACCCGCGTCGAGCTCGTCCTGCGCCGTCTCGCGCCACAGCACGAACGAGGCATAGCCCACGACCCGGTCGCGCGGGCCGGCGGTATCGCCCGAATTCCGGAGATCGACCAGATCGGCCCTGAGGCCGCGCTCCTTTGCAAGTTTCAACAACCCGCGCACGGGAAGGCGCCCGCAAGCGCCTTCGTCGCGGATCGCGCCTTCGTCGAGCGCCGCAATCGCATCCGCCGTCGCGCGGTCCATCGCTTGCGCGGTGGCGTAGTCGTGGTAGTGGCTGAGGTCGGTACTGGCGACGATCAGGGATTCGGGGTCGTCGAGGAACGGGGCCAGCACCGCAGCGACTTCGTCGGCGCTGGCCTGGCCGACGACCAGCGCCACCATCTGGAATTCGCCCAGAACCTTTTGCAGAAACGGCAGATGCACCTCGAGACTGTGCTCGCGCGCGTGTGCGGCATCGTGCCCCGACACCTGCGGCAGCGCCAAAAGCCGGTCCAGCGCCGGCCGGTCTTGCGCCACTTCGCCAAGCGGGGTCGCAAAGGCGCGGGCGGTACTGACGACGACGCCTTCGAACCCGACCCGGTGGGCGGGTCCGATCACGACGACGCGGCGAAAGCGTTGACCGCTGCGGGCGAGGCGCGCATAGGCGCTGGCGGCGACCGGCCCGGAATAGACGTAGCCCGCGTGCGGCGCGATGAGGGCGACCGGCGGCGGCACCGTGGCCGGCAGATCGGCCGCGGCCGCCCGCAGCATTTCGTCAATTTCGCCCGCGAGTTCGTTTGGGTCCGCCGGGTAGAACGTGCCGGCGACAGCCGGGGGGCGAACGGTTTCCGGTTCGTGCAGGTGCGGTGTGGGCGTCATCGGGGCCTCCGGGGGCCTTGGCGCTGCGCGCTTCCGGGCGAGCGGGGCGACACTGTATAATAGGCCCTGCACTGGGGGCGGCGCAATTTGCCCAAGCCCCCTAGGTGTCCCCAAGGCCCCGGAGGCCTGCCATGCCAGACATTCTGACGGATGACGTGATCCGCTCGCCGCATACCGTGGCCGGGCGGCACTGGCACCGGCTGGACGACGGCCGCATCCAGTGCGACGTGTGCCCGCGCTATTGCAAGCTGCACGACGGCCAACGCGGACCCTGTTTCGTGCGCGCCGCGGCGGGCGGCCAGGTGGTACTGACCAGCTATGGCCGCTCCAGCGGTTTCTGCGTCGATCCGATCGAGAAGAAGCCGCTCAACCACTTCCTGCCGGGCACGCCGGTGTTGTCGTTTGGAACCGCCGGCTGCAACCTGACGTGTAAGTTCTGCCAGAACTGGGATATGTCGAAGTCGCGCGAGATGGATACGCTGGCCGATGCCGCCTCGCCCGAGACCCTGGCGCGGGCCGCTGTCGACCTCGGCTGCCGCTCGATTGCGTACACCTACAACGATCCCGTTATTTTTCTCGAATACGCCATCGACGTGGCCAAGGCGTGCCGCGAACAGGGCATCCGCTCGGTCGCAGTTTCGGCCGGCTATGTCACGCCTGAGGCGGGCCGGGAATTTTTCGCGCACATGGACGCCGCCAACATCGACCTCAAGGGGTTCACCGAAGACTTCTACCGCACGCTGTGCTCGGCGCACCTGCAGCCGGTCCTCGATACCTTGATGTACCTGCGCCATGAAACCGACGTCTGGATCGAGATTACGACGCTGCTGATTCCGGGGCACAACGATTCAGAAGCCGAGATCGCGGCCGAATGCCGCTGGATGTTCGAAAACCTCGGGCCCGATGTGCCGCTGCATTTTTCCGCCTTTCACCCCGACTGGAGGATGCGCGACGTGATGCGAACGCCACACAAGATTCTGGGCCGGGCGCGCCGCATCGCCCTCGATGCGGGGCTTCGTTATGTCTATGTCGGCAACGTTCACGATCACGCCGAGTCCAGCACCTATTGCCACGCCTGCGGCGAGATGCTGATCGGGCGCGACTGGTATGTGCTGGACCACTGGGCGCTAACCGCCGACGGCCGCTGCGGAAACTGCGGGACGGCGATGGCGGGTGTGATCGAGGGGCCGCCGGGCGACTGGGGTGCCAAGCGTCAACCAGTGCGGCTGGCGAATTTCGAACCGGGTGCAAGGCGCCACAACCAGCCGATCCGCGGCGCGGCGCGTTAGGGCGATTCCGGTTCGTCAGGAATCGCCCGTGGCCGCAAGGCGGCCCGCCGCTTGACCGGCGCGCCCGCGCAGGCGCGGACTCTCGGGTCCGCTGCCGTGAGCGACAAAAAAACTAGAGTGTTTCGGAAAAAAACAGAACCGCTCTAGCGGCCCCGGGGCGTGGCGCACCAATCGGGCCGGCGGTCCGGTGTGACGTTGTGACGGCTCAGGCGGGCGGACTGGAGCGGCCCTGGCGGCGCCGCGATACAGCAAGGCGCGCATCGCGTTCGGCCTGCCGCCTCTCGAACTCGGCGATGATCTCGGCGCGGCGTACCGCGGCATAGCGGCGCCGTTCCGAGGTCCACAGTTTTTCGACCTTGCGGCGGTAGGCGAGCCCGCGCTCGGGCGTCGCCGAGTGGTAGCGTCCGATCGCTTGGCTCCAGGACCGGGTTGCCTGATTGAGGCTCATCAGATAACGCGCGGCGTAGGCGACGTTGGTGGCGGGATCGAACGCCGCCTCGATCGAGGCAAAGGCATCCGGGTGATATCTCAGGTTCACCTGCATGCAGCCGACGTCGATGTTGCGCACGCCGCGTGCCTTTAGCGCCCGCACCTGGGCCACCGCGTCCTCCTTGGCGTCGAAGTACCAGGCATCGGTGCCGGAGGTCACAGTCCAATGCCAGGCAAAACTTTCCCGTTCGCCCTCATGCCAGCGCCCGCTTTCGGCAAGCGAAAGCGCCGACAGCATCATCCGCGGGATGCGGTGACGGGTTTCCATGGCGGCGATGGGGGCGCGGCAAAGCGCGCCGGTTGTGGCGGAAAAGGGCGCGTCACCGGCGATGGCGGCGGTCCCTGCCGCCAGGCTGGCGATCAAGGCAGCGACTATGGGCGCCACGATGGCGAGGGATCGGGTGCGGGGCATGGCGGATCCTCCGTCTTCCGGCCGTCATCGGCTGGTTAACGGGTCCGCAAACGCCGTGCCAGATCTGGCCGTCCGAGCGCGTGTGGCCAATCCGCCGATACCTGGCGGGGCTCGCCGGTTTTCTTCAATAATTCAGTATTTTAGGAAATTCGAGTTGTTGCTGAAAAGGCACGTAAATCGTAATTAACGGCCACACGCTAGAAATGCCTTGGTTTACGGGACGGGAGCTACTATATGTTGTAATGCAGCATCGGCATTCTCCATGCCATCGATGCTGAGTACCCTTTCTGGGTATTTCCTCCCTAAACTTGGGCTCTGCCTACCCACAAAGTAGGCGGGCCCCTTTTTTGCGGGTCCCGTTGCGGGCCCGGGCTCCCCCGGGCTTCCCCCGGGCTCCCGTTGTGAGCGCCGGCTACTGGGCGGCGTCGGCGATGCCGGTCGCGCGGACGATCCGTGCCGGATCGATGCGGCCGAGTACCGCCATCAGAGTGTCGAGGTGGGCGGTGAGGGTTTTCATGCCGGCGTGGGGCCGAATCCGGGCCTCGTCCATGTAGAGAGCGCGGTTGATCTCGATCTGGAGGCAGTGGATTCCATGCCCGGGCCTGCCGTAGTGGCGGGCGACGAATCCGCCAGCGTACGGGTCGTTGCGCGTCACCCGGTATCCCAAACCGCCGAGGATGTCCTCGGCCACTTCGACGATGGCGGCATGGCAACTGGCGCCAAACCGGTCGCCCAGAATAATGTCGGCGCGCTGCTGGCCGGAGCCGCGCTCTTCCTTCGCGGTTGCCGAGGGCATCGAATGGCAATCGATCACGACCGCGCCGCCAAACCGCTCGACGGTCGTTTCGACCAGCCGCCGCAACGCCGAATGATAAGGTACATAAACCTGATCGATGCGCGTTCGTGCCTCGGCGAAAGTTAGTTTGCGGTCATAGATGGGGGCGCCGCTGGCGACGATCCGGGGCACCGTGCCGAGGCCGACGGCGACCCGCGCCGAATTGGTATTGACGAAATCCGGCAACTTGTCCTCGAACATGGCCGGGTCGAGTTCGAATGGTTCGCGATTGGGATCGACAAAGACCCGGGGATAGAGCGCCCGCAACAGCGGCGCGCCGTGGCGCGGGGCGCCGCCGAACAGCCGGTCCACGAAACTGTCTTCCGAGCGCCGCAGGCCGAGGGCGTCGTGCGCGGTGCCGGCGATGAATTCCGGCGGGTAGTAGTCGCCGCTGTGGGGCGAGGCATAGACGTAGGGCACCGACTGCCGGTCGGGAGCAAGGATTTCATAAGCCGGGGGGGACTGATCGCGGGCGCGGCTCGGTGAGTCGTGCATCAGCCCAGACTGCCGCAATCGGGCGCACCACGCGAGCCCAAAGTGAGCACCGGCATTCGTCGCTACCCGGCTTCGGGCCGGGGACGGGCCCGCCCGGTCCGGGGGACCTTCCGGCGGGCTTGATTGCGCCGGGCCCAGACATTAAGAGTCGGCCCCTCAAGTCACGGCCCCCGGGCGGTTGTTCGCGCGGGCGGAGCGGGCGCGTAGCTCAGCGGAAGAGCACTACGTTGACATCGTAGGGGTCGCTGGTTCAATCCCAGCCGCGCCCACCATTGTTTATTGCTGATGACATTGCCCCGGTGTGCGGGGTGGGCGACGGAAAAAGAAAGCCGCACCCGGGGGTGCGGCTTTGCTCAGCGAAGGCGCGTGGCGCCCGAGGGGCCGCGCGTTGTCGAAAAGAGCGGGACAGGGAATGGTCGCAGTCATTCCCCGCCCGCGTCGCATCAACCCTATCTAGACCTTGTTTTCGCTACGGCGCGATAGAGCCCGACCAAGAGGCACTACTCCGGCCGTACCATGCCAGCCATGTCGACATCGACCTTACTGGATAGATCGGCAAGGCTGTCATGGAGGGTCTGGATTACATACATCGGGTTGTGCGTGTACACGCCTGGATCCTTGGCTGCGAACTGGTAGTTGTAGGCAGCCCGCAGGAGCCGCGAAGTCCAGGATTGGTAACGGTTGGGGTAGATGGCTTCGCCTCTGTCGTTCTTCCCGTTCCCGTTTTTGTCGTTGAAGAAATACGGATACGAGTGGCCGTCGTAGATGATCGGCTTTCCGGTCATCGCCGTAGCGTAGATCTGGATCGCGACAAGTAGTTTCGCGTGCACCGCCTCCAGTTCCTCGCCCATCCCTTCCTGGACGTTGCCATCGCCGTCGTGGTCCATCTTGGTCCGCCGGATCAATTGCATGTCCGACTTCTTGGCGATGGTCTCGGGCTTGCGGTGGCATTCGCCGCACACTTCAACCTTCACTTTGAGGGTGTGCTGCTCGTGACAGTCGGCGCAAGATTGCGAGTCCTCGTCGTGAAGATAGTAGCCGCGATAAGTGAGTCCGGCGTACTCGTAGGCGCCCTTCGCCTGTGTGCCGTAGCGGGTGGCCCCGGCGGTCCGGTAGTGGACGTTCAAGAATCGGATCTTTTCAGAGACCTCGTCGTCAGGCAGCCCGGTGAGCGCTTCGTTCACGCTGACTGTCGACTCACGTCCCTGGTGGCAGGTCATGCACCGCGAATCGTCGCCGACATTCTCCACCGTCAGGCCGGACGGAAACGTGACGCTGTTCATGGCGATGGTGACGTCGTTGTGGCAGGCGATACAGGTGACCACCGTGCCCAACCGGGCCGGGCCATCGATGCCCGGCGGTGTGCCGTCGGCGCCGATATAGTCCCGGTATCCCGGCGTCGAATGGCACCGGGCGCAGGCGCCGGGGATTTCTCCCGCCTCGTCCCAATGCCGGAACGCTTCAGCCGTCAGCCGGGCGTGCGGCGAAGCAGCCCAATCCTCGACGAACGGAATTTGAAGCGGGGCGGTCTGCGCTTCGGCCCGGCCCGGCTACGAGTATTGCAAAGGCCGCAAAGAAAAGACAAATGCCCAAGAGCGTACTGCGGGTCGTCATTGTTACCTCCATACTGAAAGCCGACGCCAGGGGCACAAGGCGATGGAACAACGCCGCGGCCGGCCAACGGATTTCTTTGCTGAACGACTTCTGTTTCATCCCACTGGTGTTTCGCGAGTAACTACCAAATAAAATTCGCTGTGCTTCCGATGCGGCTTGTGCGCCGGCGCGAACTTCTCGGACGGCAAAATTGTGCTGAGCTGTCGGGTCGGGTCCGCGCTCCGGTCGAATCGACGGCGCGCACCAATGGTCTTTTCATCGACACGAATTCTCGGCGCACGCGACCGTCGCGCAAGGTCCGGGCGATGCGGGCGTCGCCGGACTCGTCCGCAACGAGTGCGCGGTCCAGAATTTTTGTTTCTTGGTGACTCGTTCAAACGGGAGTCAGCGTTTGTTCGCAACGAAGATTGTGCGCGCCGATCTGTCTCGCGTGTGCGAACGCGATTGGAACTCCACGATTGCGTCCGCAATCGGGAGAACAAGAATAATCTATGTCCGTCGGTTCGGGTCATCGTTCCATGACCCCCCCCGCGCCGTAAACCGGCACTTTATCCGTACCTGTTGCGGCAAACGAAATCGACCGAAAATGTAAACCGCAATGACTGTGCTGGCAGTGGGTCAAATTGACGCTGCGGCGTTGCGACACGTTAACGAAGCGATGCGATTCGATTCGTCGAGAGCGAAATAAGTGTTGTGGCAATCGCTGCGCTTGAGAGTAGAGCCAATGTCAGGCGCCAACTTTTCATTTGTTTTCTTAAAAACTGCATTGCCACCGCCATTCTTTTCACCGCAGCGCCGGTGCCGCCGAATTCGGTCAGGCAAGTGGCGAGAATTCAGTGCAAGCGGCGCTTGCGTCTTTGCAAACAGCAAACGAAATCCGCGCTTCAAGGCGCGTCGAGTCTGAACCGCGAGCGACGCCCCTGCTGGTCGAGCCGCAAACCGGGCGCGGGCTATTTTTGTATTCCCCGCCGCGGAAGCTTGCCTAAATTAGCGGCTCTGACCGAGGTAGCGCCGCATGCCGATGCCCGAGCCCTATTTAGGCGTCATCGCCCGGCAGACAGAAATCAACGCGAGCCGCCGAAACTCCGGCCCACGGGCGTTGACAGCCCGCCGTGGCCCGCTTATGTAAGGCACCTCGCAGCGCCGGGATGAGACCGATGAAAGTTCTACGCTCGCTCAAGACCGCCAAGAAGCGCCACCGCGATTGCCGCATCGTGCGCCGGCGCGGCCGCGTTTACGTCATCAACAAGCGCAATCCCCGGTTCAAGGCCCGCCAGGGCTGAATCGCGCCATTCGGTTGTGAACCGCGCCCTGAGAGACGCGGTTTTATTTTGCCCGGCCGGGATCCGGCCCGCCTCGCCCCCGCCGTGCCCCTCGCCTAAGATAGCCACGGAAGGGAGACCGTCATGCACATGCCGGAGCCGGATTCTGCCGTGCTGGCTGAACGCGACGATATTATCGCGGGCCTGCGGTCGCTGGTGCCGGGCGAGGGCGTTATCGCCGGCGGGACCGCGCTCAAGGCCTACGAGACCGACGGCTTCACCGCCTACCGCCAGCCCCCGTTCGCGGTGGTCCTGCCCGAGACCGTCGATCAGGTGGCGGCAGTGCTGCGCTTTTGCCAGGCCCGCGCCGTCAAGGTGGTGCCGCGCGGCGCCGGCACTTCGCTTTCCGGCGGCGCGCTGCCCCTGGCCGATGGAATCCTGCTCGGGCTTTCCAGATTCAACCGCATCCTCGACATCGACCTCGCCAATGCTTGCGCCGTAGTCCAGCCGGGCGTCACCAATCTTGCCATCTCCGAGGCGGTGGATGCCGACGGCTATTATTACGCGCCCGATCCCTCCAGCCAGATCGTGTGCACCATCGGCGGCAACGTGGCGGAAAATTCCGGCGGCGTTCATTGCCTGAAATACGGGCTCACCACAAACAACCTGCTGAGCCTCGAGGTCGTGCTGATGAACGGCGATGTTGTGCGCCTTGGGGGCAAACACTTTGACGCCCCCGGCTACGACCTGATGGGCGTGATGACGGGTTCGGAAGGATTGCTCGGCGTCATCACCGAAGTCACCGTTCGCCTGTTGCGCAAGCCCGAGGCGGCGCAGGCGCTGTTGCTCGGGTTCGGCTCGAACGCGGCCGCCGGCGACTGCGTGGCGCGGGTCATATCCGGCGGGATCGTTCCGGCCGGCATGGAAATGATGGATCGCGACGCAATCCATGCGGCCGAGGAATATTGCCACGCCGGCTATCCCCGCGACGTCGCGGCGCTGTTGATTGTCGAACTCGACGGGCCGCCGGTAGAAATCGATACCCTGCTGACCCGGGTCGAGGGCATCGCCGCCCAGGCCGGGGCCACCCATATCCGCCGCAGCCGGAACGAGGTGGAGCGTCTCGCTTTCTGGGCCGGCCGCAAGGCCGCGTTTCCTGCGATCGGCCGGATTTCCCCCGACTACATCGTCATGGACGGTACCATCCCGCGCGGGCGGCTTGCCGAGGTGCTGGTTAAAACCGCCGAGCTTGCCGCGCAATACGAGCTTCGCGTCGCCAATGTGTTCCACGCCGGCGACGGCAACCTGCACCCGATGATCATGTACGACGCCAACAAGCCCGGCGACCTGGAGAAGGCCGAGACGATGGGGGCCGATATTTTGAAACTCTGCGTCGCGGTCGGCGGGGTGCTGACCGGCGAGCACGGCGTCGGCGTCGAAAAGCGCGACCTGATGGGCGTGATGTTTTCGGAAGACGACCTCAACCACCAGCAGCGCCTCAAGTGCGCCTTCGATCCCGACGGCCGCCTCAACCCCGGCAAGGTCTTTCCGACACTGCGCCGCTGCGCCGAGCTCGGCAAGATGCACATCCACCGCGGCCAAATGCCGTTTCCCGATCTGCCCCGGTTCTGATGGCCGAAGTTCTCAGGCCTGAAACGGACGCCCAGGTCCGCGAGGCGGTGGCGTGGGCGGTGGCGGAGGAAACGCCGCTCGAGATCGTCGGCAGCGGCTCCAAACGCGGCTTTGGGCGGCCGGTAGACGCGGCCCACGTGCTCGACCTGTCGGGCCTCTCGGGCATTACATCCTATGAGCCCGAAGAACTGGTGCTGAGTGCGCACGCCGGTACGCCCATGGCCGAGATCGAGGCGGCGCTTTCTGAAAAGAACCAGATGCTTGCCTTCGAGCCGCCCGACTTCGGGCCGCTCTATGGCGGCGAAGCCGGGCGCGGCACCATCGGCGGCGTGCTCGCCTGCAATCTGTCGGGCCCGCGCCGGTTTGCCGCCGGTGCGGCGCGCGATCATCTACTCGGGTTTGCCGCCGTCTCGGGCCGCGGCGAGGCGTTCAAGGCGGGCGGGCGTGTGGTCAAGAACGTCACCGGCTACGATATGTCGAAACTGATGGCGGGGTCGTTCGGCACCCTTGGCGTGCTGACCGAGGTGACGGTGCGGGTCGTTCCGGCGCCGGAAACGGTGCGCACCGTTGTCTGCCTCGGCCTTCCGGTCGGAATCTATCAAGAGACCTTCCGCGCTGCCGTCACTGCCGCGGTCGAGCCTACCGGCCTCGCCGCCTACGGCGGATACGAGATCGAGATTCCGGTAGTCCAACGGATTCGAGATTTCGGAGGGGAGGTCGGCGCGTTCCGGCTCGAAGGCCCGGCCGAATCCGTGGAGGTGCGCGCCGCGCGCCTAAAACAGGTGTTGCATGACGAGTTCTCGGACACGTTCGATGCCAAATTCGACGAGCTCGATCAAACCGAGTCCGAATCATTTTGGCGCGGCGTCGGCAACGCCGAATTGTTCACCACGGACAAGGCTCGCGACTGGGACCTCTGGCGGCTGTCGATTGCGCCGACCGATTCCGACCATGCCTCAAATGTTCTGGATGCGTTTTTCAAGTACGAATTATTTGTCGATTGGGGCGCGGGCCGGATTTTGTTCGGCGGCGAACCCGCAGAGGACGCTCATGCGGATCACGTTCGTACCGCACTGGGTTACCTTAAGTCCGGCGGGCACGCGACATTGGTGCGCGCACCGGACGACGTGCGCCGCCGCGTCCCTGTGTTCCACCCCGAACCGGAAGCGTTGGCGGCGCTGTCGCGGCGCATCAAGGAGTCGTTCGATCCGCGCGGCATCTTAAACCCCGGGCGCATGACCGGGGCGGTCTGACATGCAGACCAAATTCTCGCCCCAACAGCTTCACGCGCCGGCGATTGCCGAGGCCGACCGGATTCTGCGCAAATGCGTCCACTGCGGATTCTGCCTCGCAACCTGCCCGACCTATGTTCTACGCGGCAACGAACTCGACAGCCCGCGCGGGCGCATCTATCTCGTCAAGGATATGCTCGAGGCGGGCCGCGACGCCGACGCGACCGTTACCCTCCACATCGACCGCTGTCTGTCGTGTCTGGGGTGCATGACGACCTGTCCGTCGGGGGTCGATTACATGCACCTGGTCGATCACGTCCGTGTCCATATCGAAAACACCTACCGCCGCCCGTGGCCCGACCGCGCGTTGCGGGCGATGCTGGCGCGGGTGCTGCCGTATCCGCGCCGTTTGCGGCCGCTTCTGATTCTGGCGGCGCTCGCCGGGCGCATCGGGCTCGCGTTGCCGGGGCGGCTCATGGCGCTATTGCGTCTGGCGCCCCGCACCCTGCCGCGGGCCGCGTACGCGGCGGCGCAGATATGGCCCGCCGAAGGCGAGACCCGGATGCGGGCGGGCCTGCTTGCGGGCTGCGTCCAGCAACCGATAGCACCCGAAATCAACGAAGCGACGATCCGGTTATTGCGCCGCCTCGGTTGCGAGGTGGTGGTGGTGCCGGAAGCCGGATGCTGCGGGGCGCTTTCCCATCACCTCGGCCGGGACCGCGAGGCGGCGGCGCTAGCCGCGCGCAACGTCGCCGCCTGGACTGGAGAAAACGAGTCCCGCGGGCTCGATGCGGTGATCGCGAACGCCTCCGGCTGCGGCACCATGCTGAAGGACTACGGCCACGTGCTGGCGCAAGATCCCGCTCATGCGGAGGCGGCGCACGCCATCGCGACGCTTGCAGCGGACGTTTCCGAAGTGATCGCACGCCTCGATCTCGCGGCTCATGTCCGGCCCGGCACGGGCGCCGGTCTGCGGGTCGCCTATCACGCGGCCTGCGCCCTTGCCCACGGCCAAAACATAACCGACCTGCCGGCGCGTCTGTTGGTCGAGGCCGGGTTCGAGGTTTGCGCCGTGCCCGAAGGGCATCTTTGTTGCGGATCGGCCGGAACCTACAACGTGCTGCAACCGGATTTCGCCACCGATCTTGGCGCCCGCAAGGCGGCTCACATCGAGTCGACAGGCGCGGACGTAGTGGCCGCGGGCAACATCGGCTGTCTTGTCCAGCTAAGGGGCCATACCGGCATTCCTGCCGTGCACACGGTCGAGCTGCTCGACTGGGCCACCGGCGGCCCGAAACCGGCAAGTCTGTCTCAGTAGAGACAAAACGGAACCAAATCCGAACGTCGGCGAGAAACCTTTTGCCGAACGAAGGGTCTGGCGTGACCCGCAAGGTGCCGCGCCGCGCGGGTTGCCGGGACAAGCGCGTTGGCGACAATTCCGTTGGCAATATCGGACCGCTGGACAGTCGCGGTGCAGCAGCGGTGCAGCTTCAGGCGTCGCGCGACGGGCGCCGCGCAGGCAAGTCAGCGGCACCGGCGCCACGAAACAGGCAGCGGAACAGGTCTCGAAAGACGGCGTGAGGCGACTCTGGATGGCGGCCGGTCCTGGAGGGACCACGCGCCTTGGGGCGGGGTGCCCGGCACAGGCGGCCTGCGACAATTTGGCGCAGGCACGGCCTCGTGCACTCGGGCAACAGTACGGCTCTTGAACTCACATCGCGCCCGGCAGGGCCTATCGCTGCCGTAGTGCGGGCGGTCGGGGTTCGGGCAGGGCGGCGGCATTGTGGACCCCTCACGGTGGGCAAACCCCGATGTCGATGCTACGCGCCCGCGCCTGGGCGCCGCCGATCACAACAGGGGGGAGGCACCATGGACCGTGTCAGCCGCAAAGTAATCGATCCGCGTAACGTCGTCGGCATAGGTTCTCTCAAAGGCCAGGTCAGCGAAGAGGAATGGGAAACGCGCGTCGATCTCGCGGCGTGTTACCGGCTGCTTGCGCATTTCGACATGACCGACATGATCTTTACCCATGTCACCGCGCGCGTGCCGGGGCCGGACCACCACCTGCTCATCAATCCCTACGGTTTTTTCTTCGAGGACGTGACGGCATCCGGTCTCGTCAAGTTCGACCTCGACGGCAACGTCATCGGCGATTCGCCCTATACCATCAATCCTGTCGGATTCACGTTTCACACCGCGCTCCATGCGGCGCGCCAGGATGTCACCTGCGTCATCCACACGCATTCGCCATACAGCGTCGCGGTGTCGGCGCTTGAAGGCGGGCTCCTGCCACTCACCCAGTCGGCGCTCCGCTTTCACGGCAAGGTTGGCTACCATGACTATGAGGGTCTGGCGCCATCTGGCGACGAACTCGGGCGTGTCGCCGCCGATATCGGCGACAAACGGGTTCTCGTGTTGCGCAATCACGGAATCATTACTGCGGGCCGCACGATCCCCGAAGCGTTTCACCTCGCCCACTACTTCGAACAGTGCTGCCGCACGCAGATCGAGGTTATGGCGACCGGTGCCGCCATCCAGACTTTGCCCGATCACGTTATCGAGCACGGCGCTGCCCAGTTCGACGCCATCTATTCGAAGGTCATGCCGGGCGAGCGCGAATGGCCGACGCTGGTGCGCATAGTCGAGCGCGAGGATCCTTCTCTCCTGAATTAGGGGCGGCAAGACCCGCAGGTCCGGGATTCCGGCCGGGCCCCTTGCCGAGCGCCGGTGAGGGGAGGCTCGAGTTCCACGCGGCTTCACTTCATTCGCATCGGCGAATGGCGAGGCGGCGCGCGCATTTTCCAGTGAGGCGCGTCGGGTGGCCGGCCTCATGTCCCGGCCCCGGCCTCGAACAGGGTGCGGATCGTATCGGGCGCCGCACTGGCCGGTCCCAGGGTGGCGACGATCTTGGTTCTCCGGTTGCGGCGCATGGCCCCCGGCTTTCCCCGCCGCGCGCTTGGCCCATTGTGTCACAGCTTCTAGAGTCCCGGTATGCGGCGGGTCCTTATCTATCTGGCTGCGATGGTTCTCACGATTTCGGTCGTCGGCAGCGCGGGCGCACGCCAAGGGGACGAACAACTCGACGGCCTGTTCGCGCGACTCAAAGCCACGGCCGATTCCCAGGAGGCCGCCGTAATTCAGGCGCGCATTTGGGAAGTCTGGTTTGAATCGGGCGCCGCCGACATCGACCGCCTGCTCGCCGCCGGGAATGTGGCGATGAACGGCCGCAACTTCGAGGCTGCGCTGGCACGGTTCGATGCGGTAATCGCGCGCGCCCCCGAGCTTGCCGAGGGTTGGAACCGGCGGGCGACACTCTATTACCTGATGGGCGAATTCGAAGCTTCGATCACGGACATCCAGCACACACTGGCACTGGAGCCGCGCCATTTCGGAGCGCTGTCGGGCCTTGGACTGGTGAATATCCGTCTCGGCCAGTTGCGCGAGGCGATTGCGGCGTTCGAAGCCGCACTCGCGGTCAACCCGCACATGGAAAGCGCGCGCCAGAACATTCGTGAAATCAACAAGGTCCTTGGCGAAGACATCTAGGGCGATTCCCGTTCATCCGGAATCGCCCCTGGCCGCAAAATGGGCCCGCCGCTTGACCGGCGGGCCCGCGCAGGCGTGGATCCTTGGGTCCGCTGCCGTGAGCGACAGTATAGCGAGAGTGGTTCCGATCAAAACGGAACCGCTCTAGGTCACGTACCCATTAGTCCAGAAAACTAATACAGATCAGTGGGTTGCTGAC
>CAZTAK010000018.1:0-40259 GCA_964611585.1 uncultured Alphaproteobacteria bacterium | reverse complement strand
GCGGCAGCCAGCGCCGCGCCGGCGAGCGCCGTCTTCAGCCGGGAAGTGCGGAATGCGCGGCCGCTCGGCGGTCGCAAGGGCGGTTCGCCCCTCGTGTCAGGCGGCGTGCGAGGCGGCCGGTTCGGTAAGGAGGGCAAACAGGGCATCGCGGTCATCGGATCCGCGCAGCTTTTCGCAAATTGCGCGGTCGCGAAGCAGCCGCGAAACCCGCGCCAGCGCCTTGAGGTGATCTGCGCCGGCCGACTCGGGCGCCAGCAGCAGAAAGATCAAATCGACCGGCTGGTCGTCGATGGCATCGAAATCGATCGGTTGCTCGAGCCGCGCGAAGATGCCGTAGAGCTGATCGAGGCTCGCAAGCTTGCCGTGGGGAATGGCGATACCGTTGCCGACGCCGGTGGTGCCGAGGCGCTCGCGCTCAAGCAGCACATCGAATATGGCGCGTTCCGATTCGCCGGTCAGGGCCGCGGCCTGCGCCGCCAGTTCCTGCAGGGCTTGCTTCTTTCCCGACGCCTTGAGTGCCGTGATGACGGCGGATTCTGCAAGAAGGTCTGAGATCTCGACCATTACGCCTCACTTTGGTCCGGTGCGCTGCCGGGGTCTATCCAACCGATATTGCCGTCGCGCCGCTGGAAGACGGCATTCAGCCGCCCGTGGGCGCGGTCGTGAAAAAAAAGCACCGGCTCGTCGGCCAACGTCATGCGCATGACGGCTTCGCCGACGGTCAGCGATTCGATACTGGTCAATTCCTCGGCGACGATCACCGGCGCATCGCCGCTGTCGGGCTCGGTTTCCGATTCGGGCTCGGCTTCGGCGGCCAGCACATACAGCGGCGCCTCGGATCCTTTGCCGCGGTGGTTTTTGCGGTGGTCGCGCAAACGCCGCTTGAACCGGCGCAGGCGCTTTTCGATCCGCTCGATCGCACCGTCGACGCTGGCATAAACGTCGCCAGCCTCGTCGTGGCCCTGGACCTTGATGCCGGTGCCAACATGCACCGAGCAATCGGTGCGGAAGCTGCGTCCCTGCTTCGAGATCACGACTCCGGCCTCGATCGCGGCATCGAAGTATTTGGCGACACCAGATCGCAGCTTGTTTTCGACGTGGGCGCGCAACGCGTCGCCAACGTCCAACTGCTTGCCTTTGACCAGGACCTGCATTTACCTGATTAGATGAATAATCCGAATTCCAGGGCCCGCCTGATCCCAGGCGAGGGGCGCCACTGGCCTTGCGGCCGCGTTTCGTCTGTTCCTGTCCCGGAAAGGTCGGGACCATAGGCCCGGGCGGTCGGCGCTGTCAACCACCGGGCTGGAGCCCGTCAAGCCCCGTGGCGAGGCATCGGTTGGTTCCCATCCGCAGTCGTAACCCGTTGAAAAATCAGCGAGAATTGAATTCTTCCGCCTTCTTGGCGCGGCGCCGCGCGACGGAGGACGGAATCCGCATGGCCTCGCGGTATTTTGCCACAGTGCGGCGCGCGATATCGATTTTCTCGCTGCGCAGGGTTTCGACGATCTTGTCGTCGGGTAGCACGCTGGCCACGGTCTCCGCATCGATCAACTGGCGAATCCGGTAGCGCACAGCTTCCGACGACTTGGCCTCGCCGCCGCCGGATGACGGAATCGCCGACGTAAAGAAGTATTTCATCTGAAAGATGCCGCGCGGCGTCGCCATGAACTTGTTGGCGGTGACGCGGCTCACGGTGCTTTCGTGCATTTCGATCTCCTGGGCGATGTCGCGCAGGATCAAGGGTTTGAGGTGCTGGACGCCCTTGGCGAAAAACCCGTCTTGCTGGCGGAGCAGTTCGGTCGCAACCTTCAGGATCGTGTTGGCCCGTTGTTCGAGCGAGCGCACCAGCCAGTTGGCCGAGTTGAGCTTGTCGGCAATGTAGTCCTTGTCGCCGCGCAACTCCGACTGGCGGCTAACGATGGCGTAGTACTGCTGATTAACGATGGCGCAGTACTGCTGATTGACGAGAACGCGCGGCAAGGTGTCGTTGTTGAGTTCGACCACCCAGTTTCCGCCCGCCCCGGGCCGCACAAACACGTCGGGCACCACGGCCTGAGCGACTTCGTGGACGAAGGCAAGTCCGGGTTTCGGGTCGAGCGCGCGAATTTCGCGGATCATGTCAGCAAGATCGTCTTCATCGACGCCGCATTTTGTCAGCAGGGCGGCGTGGTCGTGTTTGGCCAGCAGATCGAGATGATCCAGCAGTGTCTGCATCGCCGGATCGAGCCGGTCGAGATCGCGCAACTGCAGCGCCAGGCATTCCTTGAGATCGCGCGCGAAGATTCCGGTCGGATCGAAACGCTGCAGTTTCTTGAGGGTCGCTTCGACGTGGGCCGGTTTGGCGCCAATTTGCTCCGTAATCCCCTCAAGATCGCCGGCCAGATACCCGGATTCATCGATCATGTGGATCAGATGAAGCCCGATCAGGCGGTCGGCCGGGTCGGTCAGATCCATATTGAGCTGGCTCAGCAGGTGATCGTGCAGAGAGATGTCGCCGCTCACCGTCTGCTCGAGAATGTTGACCCCGTCGCTGAACCCGCTGCTGCCGGGCGCCGTGCCGCCGCTGCCGACGGTACCGAAGTCGGTCGGACCTGGGGCCGGCGTGTCGGCGGTGTCGCCGGCGCCGGAATCGTCATAGACGTCGCCGTAATTGATATCGAGGGGCCCGTCATCGGGCGCTGGCAGACCTTCTTCGCTGGAGAGCGCCGTCGAATCCGGTTCCGTCTTTCCGTCCGGCCTTGTTTCCTCAGCCGGCCCGGCGTCGCCGCGTTCCGGCCGCTCGCCCTCTTGGCGCTCCAGCAACGGGTTCGATTCCAGCTCCTGCTCGATGTATTCGGCCAGTTCCAGATTGGTAAGCTGCAGCAGTTTGATCGCCTGCTGCAACTGTGGCGTCATCACCAGCGATTGCGATTGCCGGAGATCCTGTCTTTGACCAAATTGCATGCGGGAACCCGGACAGCGAACTAAAGACTGAAGCGATCGCCGAGATAGACGCGGCGGACATCTTTGTGGGCGACGATTTCCGACGGCGCGCCTTCCATGAGAATGCGGCCATCGTGAAGAATGTACGCGCGGTCCACGATTTCGAGGGCCTCGCGCACGTTGTGATCGGTAATCAACACGCCGATTCCGCGGTCTTTGAGGTGCGAGATCAAATCCCGAATGTCGGCGACCGCGATCGGGTCGATGCCGGCGAGCGGCTCATCGAGCAGCATGAAGCTCGGCCGGGACGCGAGTGCGCGGGCGATTTCGACCCGGCGGCGCTCGCCGCCCGACAGTGTCAGCGCCGGTGTCCGCCTGAGGTGGGATATCGAAAACTCGGCCAGCAACTCCTCGAGCATCGCCTCGCGCCGGTCGCGAATCGGTTCGCTCACCTCGATGGCGGCGCGGATGTTGCGCTCCACGTTGAGGCCGCGGAAGATTGACGCCTCCTGCGGCAAGTAGCCGATCCCGAGGCGCGCGCGCCGGTACATGGGCAGATCGGTAATTTCGTGTCCATCAAGGGTAATGACCCCGTAATCGGCCGATATCAGACCCGTCAGCACATGGAAGCACGTAGTTTTTCCAGCGCCGTTGGGCCCCAGCAGTCCGACCGCCTCGCCGCGTTGTACCGACAGGCTTACGTCTCGGAGTACCGGCCGTTTGCGAAACCGTTTGCCGAGGTTCTCGGCCCCTAGACCGTGATTCGACGCAACCAGTGTCGGGCTGGTCAGCGGCTCTAGATTACGGTCGTCTGGCATAACAAATGGTTACTTCCTTACTAAATCCAGCCCTGCGGGCTCACGATACCCAAACCTTCCGGGCTCACGAAATCCTTCCCGACGGGGCTCACGATACCCAACCCTTCCGGGCTCAGGAAATCCAACCCGACGGGTCCCCTGAATCCCAACTCTGCGGGACCCCCGGGGGGCCATTACCACGGCGCCCTTTCGGGGACGAACAGGCCGTGGACCCGGCCGCCGCCTTCGCCGGCGTCGACTGTGCTTTCTCCAGTTTCGAGGTTTAGCACCAGTCGCTGCCCGCGGATAATATTTTCGCCCTGAGTCAGAATCATCCCGCCGCTGAGGGTGATGACCCCGAATTCGACATCGTAGATGCCCTGGTTGCCCCGTGCGGTCTGTTCGGCGGTGGAAAAGAACACCGATCCCTCGGCTTCGATGCGCTGGATCGACTGAGCCTCGGCCCCGGTGTTGGCCTCGAAATAGTGAACCCGCAAGACATCGGCGTTCAGTCGGATGGTGCCCTGACGCGCCTCGACGTTGCCGGCAAAGATGGCCAGTTGGTCCTCCTGCTGGACCTCGAGCGAATCGGCTTCGATTTCGATGGGAAGATCGCGGTTGTCCGCCAGCAGGTCCTGCGCCGGCGCAGCCGCGGCGAACAGAAGGCCGGCCGCGAGCATTACCACCAAGCCGAAACCGCGCAGCAAACGCGTCATTGCCGGGCCCCCGACCGGAAGGACATGCGCACGCCGTTCAAGAAGAACAGCCGCTCGCCCTCCTTGACGAAACGGAATCCGCCTGCGTGCAGGGTGCCGGGCGGCCCGATCGCCTCGACCGGCGAATCGCCGCTCGCCTCGCTGCCGGCGAGATCGACAAGGGCATTACGGGTGTGCAATTCGAACCCCTGATCGGAATAGATATCGACCTCGTCCGGCAGGCGCAGCCAATTCCCGGCCCGGTCGTATATTCCGCGTGGCGCCATCAGCGTCATCCACAGGCCGGAATTCAGCGTCATGTCGGCCTGCAGCGTGTGCAGCGTGAACCGGTCCGGCGCCTCGCCGTCAGGGACAACCAATTCGGCGGTAATCACATAAGGCTGGCGGTCGTCGTCGGTGCCAAGGTAGCGCGCTGCCGTCATGCCGGGTTCCGCATCGCCGTTGAGCCTGATGTTCGCGAACGAAAGCGAAAAATTCTGATCGCTGCCGCCGCCGCCGGGCCAAGCCAGAACCAGCCCCACCAGCGCCGCCGCGCCCAAGGGCAGAACCAGCTTCATGAGCCCGACAAAGCGGCTGTAGAGCGGTCGCAGTTGAACCGCGCTGCGGTGGCCGGAGCCGATTTCGTGGCGCGCCCGCGCGTCCGGGTCTGCGGTCTGGGGTGTCCCGGCCATCATACCACGCGGTGCCGAAGACAATCGTGCACGTGCAGGATGCCGGCGACGGTCCCGTCCTCGAGCACGAACAAAGAGGTGATGCCGGGGCTGTCGCCGCGGTCGGCCCCGGTCATTTCTGCCAGCGCTTCGGCGGCCAGGGCACCGGGGCGGATGGATTTGGGAGCCGCCGTCATGATGTCGGCGACGCTTTTTGCAATCAGGTCTGCATCCATATTGCGGCGCAAATCGCCGTCGGTAACGATGCCGATCAGCTGCAAATCGCCGTCGACAACGCCGACGCAGCCGAAACTCTTGGACGTCATTTCCAGCAGCGCCTCGGACATCGGCGTGGCGGCGTTCACCAACGGCACCGCGTTGCCGGTGTGCATGATGTCCGATACCCGCGTCAGGGTGCGTCCGAGCCGCCCACCCGGGTGAAGCTCGCGAAACGAATCGGCCGAGAACCCGCGCCGCTGCAACAGCGCGACCGCCAGTGCGTCCCCCAGTGCCATCATCATCGTCGTCGAGGTGGTGGGCGCCAGCCCCATCGCGTCCGCCTCTTCGATTTCGGGCAGGGTCAGGGCCACGTCCGCCGTTTCCGACAGAGTCGATCCGGCGCGGCCGGTGATCGCGATCAGCGGAATCGAGAACCGGCGCGAATAGGCGACCAGGTCGTCGAGTTCCGACGTCTCGCCGGAATTGGACAACACCACAAGGGCATCGTCGTCGCGGGCGATCATGCCGAGATCGCCGTGGCTGGCTTCGCCCGGATGAATGAACAGCGCCGGCGTTCCGGTCGAGGCGAACGTCGCCGCCATCTTGCGGCCGACGTGGCCCGACTTACCCATGCCGCTGACGACGATGCGGCCGCGCACCGCGTAGAGGAGATCGACGGCGGCGACGAAAGCCTCGCCGAGATCCGATGCCAGTACCGTCAACGCTTCGGCCGCCCGTGCCAACACGGCGCGCGCGGCTTCGAGGTCGTCGCTTTGGCCGGTCCCGATTGATGGCCCCCTGGCGCGGGAATCGAGTGCTGTCATGAATACCGAGTCCTGGCGCGGACCGGGCTGGGCCGGGTGCCGCCGGGTCCGTCACCGCTTCCGAAGTATGAGGATTTTCGCCTAAAAATCAATGTCGTAGCGTCGAAGCGACAGGCGCGGGCGGGACCCGCCGTCAGTGCGCAAAAATGTCCACATCGGGCCAACCGGCGAGATCGAGGCGCGCGCGCACCGGCACGAACGCAAAGCACGCTGCGGCCAGTTCGGTCCGCCCTTTACGCGCCAGCATCTGGTCGAGACGCTCGCGCAGGCGGTGCAGATAGAGCACGTCTTGAGCGGCATAGTTGAGTTGATCGTCGCTCAGCGCCGCCGCACCCCAGTCGGAAGACTGCTGTTCCTTGGAAATCTCGACGTTCAGCAACTCGCGGCACAGGTCTTTGAGGCCGTGCCGGTCGGAATAGGTGCGGGTCAGCTTGGAGGCGATCTTGGTGCAGTACACCGGGCCGCGCACCGGGCCGACGAAGCGTTCCAGCACCGCGACGTCGAAGCGCGCGAAATGATACAGCTTGGTGACGGACTCATCGGCCAGCAGAGCGGCGAAATTGGGGGCCGGGAACGGGACCGGTGCGTCGGCGGTCTCGGCGAACTGGACCAGATGGCATTCGTTGTTGCCGGCCGAGAGCTGCGCCAGGCACAACCGGTCGCGAGTCAGGCTGAGGCCGGTGGTTTCGGTGTCGATGGCGACCGCGCCGCCAAAGTCCAGGCCCGCGGGCAAATCGCCGGGGTGCAGGTGAAGGGCGTCGGGCGCTTTGGCTTGACGGGCGATGGCGGTCTCCTTGGCGGTCAGTTGACTGCGGCAATGGTGCCCAGGAGAAGACTCGAACTTCCACGACCCGAAGGTCACTAGCACCTGAAGCTAGCGCGTCTGCCAATTCCGCCACCTGGGCGCCGCAGCCGGGGCCTTGGTAATGAGTCCGCCTTGGCTGTGTCAACCGGGATTTGCGATTGCCCGGCTTCTCGGGCCGGCACCGGGGCTGTCCCGCGGCAAAAGGGGCGTTGTCGTGCCGTCCGGGAACGTTATCATGGTGCCATGACGAATGAACTAGTGACGGTTATCGGCGGCTCCGGCTTTATCGGCCGGCACCTGGTGCGGATGCTGGCGGAGCGCGGGACGCGCGTCCGGGTCGCGGTCCGCCATCCGGAAGATGCGGTCGTGCCGGCCTACCTCGGGCGCTACCGCCGCGCCGGCGCGGCGCTGGCCTAAGGCGGCGCGCCCCTAGAATCCGCCGCCATAGATCCACACCAGCAGCCCGGCGCCGAGGACGACTCGGTAGACCGCAAACGGCGTGAACGTCGCCCGTTGCAGCCACGCCATCAGTGCGGAGATTGCGATCAGGGCGAACCCGAACGAAAGCACCGCTGCGAAGAGGGCGTCCAGGGTCAGTTGCGCGTCGTCGGTCCGTGCCAGTTCCCAGCCCTCCAGGACGCCGGCTGCGAGTATCGCCGGAATCGACAGCAGCATTGAAAACCGTGCCGCGTCGCGGCGCTCGAACCCCAGCATCCGTGCCGCCGTCATGGTGATGCCCGAACGGCTGGTGCCGGGCACCAGCGCCAGAATCTGAGCCACCCCGATCAGGACCGCAGCGCCCAGCTTCATTTGTTCGATGCGGCGCACAGTCAGGTACATGCGGTCGGCGAGATAGAGCACGACCCCGAACACCAGCGTCATCCAGGCCACCACCTCGGCGCTGCGGAGCGAACCGTCGAGGTTGGCGTATTCGAGTACGGCCCCGGCCACCACCACCGGCACCGTTGCTGCCACCAGCAGGCCGAACAGCCGCGATCCGGCATCGGGCCGGCGCTGTAACAGGCGAACCATCCCCAGCAGCACCTGCCCGACCTCGCGCCGGAAATACACCAGCACCGCGGCCAAGGTGCCGACGTGAACCGCAGTATCGGCGATCAGGGTCTGATCGGGCCAACCCGTCAGCGCCGGGATCAGAATCAAGTGACCCGACGAACTGACCGGCAGGAACTCGGTCACTCCCTGGACGGCGGCAAGAACGACTATGTGAAGGAGCGTCATGATCCCTTGGAGTGAGGCACCGGGCGGCGGCGCGGTTGGGATTGTGGCGGGCGGAACTCTTTCGGGCCAGCAGGGTCTTGGTTCGGGCCAGGGTCTTGGTTCGGTCCAGGGTCTTGGTTCGGCGTAAGACCTCGGGTTTGGCACATGGCTCTGGGGTCGCTCCCTTGGCTTATCATATCGCCGCCGCGTCGCCAAAACGGGGATATAGTATCGAATCGGGTCTAATATTAGTGTGGGTGATTGAAAGATGTGCCATTTTTGGTTTAAAACCGCCGAAAATTTGTCGATGAGACAGTATTTATGACCGACTCAAGCGTTTCTGCTCGCGCGATCGGGCCGGGTCGCGTAAAGTTTGGAGACCGACGGGATTAATATTTCCGCCGGAAGTCCTGTTTCTGGGAACGGTATGCCGACACGCACCCTAAAGTTTATCGACGTTGCGCAGGCCATGCCGGAAATACGTCCGGCGGGTCGCCGCACCCAGGACTTCGACGAAATCTATCTCGCCTATGCCGAGGCCAAGGCCGGAGAGCAGGCAAGCCGGTGCTCGCAGTGCGGGGTCCCGTTCTGCCAGCTGCATTGTCCGCTCCACAACAACATCCCCGACTGGCTGCTGATGACGGCCGAAGGGCGGCTGGAAGAAGCCTACGCCCTCTCGTCGGCGACCAACAACATGCCCGAGATTTGCGGCCGCGTCTGTCCCCAGGACCGGTTGTGCGAAGGCAACTGCGTGATCGAGAAAGGCTTCGAAGCGGTCACCATCGGGTCGGTCGAACGCTACATCACGGACACCGCCTGGGATCGGGGCTGGATCAAGCCGCCGCTGCCGAAAACCGAGCGCGACGAAAGCATCGGCATCGTCGGCGCCGGCCCGGCGGGCCTTGCCGCTGCCGAGGAACTACGTGGCCTCGGCTATGGCGTCGACATCTACGACCGCTACGACCGGGCCGGCGGATTGCTGGTTTACGGCATTCCCAATTTCAAGCTGGAGAAGGAAATCGTCGCCCGCCGTGCCGATCTGCTGGTGGCGGGCGGGGTGCGGTTTCATCTCGAATTCGAGATCGGGCGCGACGCCACGCTGGCCGATCTCCGCGCCCGCCACGATGTGGTGCTGATCGCGACCGGGGTCTACGAGGCCCACGACCTTGCCGTGCCCGGGGCCGGCCTTGGCAACATTGTGCAGGCGATGGCGTTCCTGACCGCTTCGAACCGCAATTGCCTTGGCGATGCAGTGCCGGAATACGATTCCGGCGCTCTGAATGCGGTGGGCAAGAACGTGGTCGTGATCGGCGGCGGCGATACCGCGATGGACTGCGTCCGCACCGCCGTTCGTCAGGGCGCCCAGTCGGTCAAGTGCCTCTACCGGCGCGACCGCCGCAACATGCCGGGCTCGATGCGCGAGGTAACCCACGCCGAGGAAGAGGGCATCGAATTTGTCTGGCTGGCGGCGCCCGAGGCCTATCTCGGCGACGGCGGCATCCGGGCCGTGCGCGCCGTCCGCATTCGCCTCGGGGCGCCCGATGCGTCGGGCCGCCAGACACCGGAAGTGGTGCCCGACTCGAACTTTGAAATACCGGCCGACATTGTGGTTCAGGCTTTGGGGTTCGCGCCCGAGGACCTGCCGGTCCTGTTCGATGAACCCGAACTCGGGCTTACCCGTTGGGGCACAATCCACATCGATAACCGCACCATGATGACCAATCTCGACGGTGTGTTCGCTGCCGGCGACATCGTGCGCGGCGCTTCGCTGGTGGTCTGGGCGATCCGCGATGGGCGCGCCGCCGCCACTTCGATCCACGCCTTTCTCGGCGCGCGCCAGGTGGGCGAGGTCGAAGCGGAACCGGTCTGGGCCGCGTCATGAGCGCCCGCCGGGATCCCGCGAGCGCCAAGGGCGCCGCGGTAAGGGCTGCTGCGGAATGGGTCGCCGCGTGGCGCCGCAATGCCGCGCACCTGGCCGAAAACGGTCTCTACGACCCGGCCGAGGAGCATGAAAGCTGCGGCGTCGGCCTGGTTGCCTCGGTTGACGGCGAACCGCGCCGTGCCGTGGTCGAAGCCGGAATCGACGCGCTCAAAGCGGTGTGGCACCGGGGCGCTGTCGATGCCGACGGCAAGACCGGCGACGGCGCCGGCATCCACCTTCAGATCCCGCAGGACTACTTCCGCACGCACATTGCCCGCACCGGCCACGAAGTCGGCAGCGGCCTTCTGGCGGTGGGCCAGGTATTCCTGCCCAAGACCAACTTCCATGCGCAGGAAGCGTGCCGGTCGGCGGTCGAAACCGAAATCCTGCGCTTCGGGCACCACATTTACGGCTGGCGCCAGGTACCGGTCGATGTCTCGGTAATCGGCGAGAAAGCTAACGCGACCCGGCCCGAGATCGAGCAGATCATGATTGCCAACGGGCGCGGTGTTCCCGAGGGCGAATTCGAGCGCGACCTGTTCATCATTCGCCGCCGGATCGAGAATCGCGTTCTCGAGCGCCACATCAGCGACGATTTCTATATTTGCTCGCTGTCGTGCCGGTCGATCATCTACAAGGGCATGTTCCTGGCGGAGCAGTTGTCGGCGTTCTATCCCGATTTGCTCGACGACATGTTCGCCTCGAAATTCGCCATCTATCACCAGCGCTATTCGACCAACACGTTCCCCAACTGGCGCAACGCCCAGCCGTTCCGCGTACTGGCCCACAACGGCGAAATCAACACGCTGAAGGGCAACGTCAACTGGATGCACAGCCACGAACCGCGTATGGCCTCGGACGTGTTCGGCGACTGTATCGACGACATCCGGCCCATCGTGCAGTCCGGCGGATCCGACTCGGCGTCGCTCGACGCGGTGTTCGAGGTGCTGGTTCAGGCCGGGCGCAGTGCGCCCATGGCCAAGACGATGATGATTCCGGAAGCCTGGTCGAACGATCCGACGATGCCGGAGTCCCATCGCGCCATGTATGCCTTTTGCACCGCCATCATGGAGCCCTGGGACGGCCCCTCCGCGATTGCCGCGACCGACGGGCGCTGGGTAATCGGCGGCATGGACCGGAACGGCCTCCGTCCGATGCGCTACACGCTCACCGGTGACGGGCTTCTGTTCGTTGGCTCGGAAACCGGCATGGTGCCGATTCCCGAATCGCTGGTGGTGGAAAAGGGCCGCGTCGGGCGGGGTGAAATGGTCGGCGTCGATCTCGAACTTGGGCGGTTCTACCGCGACCGCGATCTTAAGGACCTGCTGGCGTCTGCCGACCCCTACGAAGATTGGGTCCAATCCATTGTCCCGATCGATTCGATTCTGGCCGGCAGCCCGCGGTCCCGGCTTCTCGATACCGCCGGTATGAAACGCCGCCAGATTGCCGTCGGCCACAGCCTCGAAGTAATCGAACTTATTCTTCATCCGATGGTGGAGACCGGCAAGGAACCGACCGGGTCGATGGGGGATGATACGCCGCTCGCCGTCCTTTCAGATCAATACCGCGGCCTGCAGGATTTCTTCCGTCAACAGTTCAGCCAGGTCACCAACCCGCCGATCGACAGTCTGCGCGAACGCCGCGTGATGAGTCTGAAAACACGGCTCGGAAACCTCGGCAACGTCCTGTTGAATGGCGGGCAGCGGGCCGAATCGATGATGCTCGAATCACCGGTCCTGCTGTCGGGTGAATACGATACCCTGCGCGCCCATGTCGGCGCCAAGGCCGCCGAGATCGATTGCACCTTTGCTTGTGGCGACGGCGGCGAGACCTTGCGTGCAGCCATGACGCGGATTCGCGAAGAGGCCGAAGACGCGGTGCGGCGCGGTGCGGTGCACCTGTTCCTGAGCGACGAGCGCATGGGGGCGGAACGGGCTCCGGTGCCGACGATTCTCGCCGCTGGCGGCGTTCACATGCATCTGGTGGAACAGGGCCTGCGTGGTTTTGCCTCGCTCAACGTGCGCTCGGCGGAATGTCTTGACGTGCACTATTTCGCCGTCCTAATCGGTGTCGGCGCCACCACGATCGACGCCTATCTGGCGCAGGAAGTGATTGCCGACCGCCGGGGGCGCGGCCTGTTTGGCGATCTCGATCTCGATTCCTGTTTCGCCCGCTACCGCGAGGCGGTCAACGCGGGGATCTTGAAGGTGATGTCGAAAATGGGCATCGCCGTGCTTTCGTCCTATCGCGGCGGCTACAATTTCGAGGCGGTCGGCCTGTCACGGGCGATGGTGGATGAGTTCTTCCCCGGTATGGCTTCGCGCATTTCAGGTATCGGCCTGCCCGGCATCGAGCGCAAGGTCCTGGACCAGCACGCCAAGGCCTACGGCAGCGACGTGGTTCACCTGCCGGTGGGCGGCATCTACCGGTTCCGCCAAGGCGGTGAGGCTCACGCCTTCGACGGGCGGCTGATCCATGTGTTGCAGAGTGCGGTCGGTTCGGAATCCTATTCGCTGTATCGCAAGTATGCCGAGGGCGTCTACCGGATGCCGCCGGTCAATCTGCGCGACCTGCTGGATTTTCAGTCGGACCGTGACACGATTTCCCTGGACGAGGTCGAATCGATTACCGAAATCCGCAAGCGGTTCGTGGGCGGGGCGATGTCGCTGGGCGCGCTCAGTCCCGAGGCGCATGAAACGCTTGCGATTGCGCTCAACCGCATCGGCGCGAAGTCGGACTCCGGCGAAGGCGGAGAATCCCGTCACCGCTATCGCCCGTGGCCCAACGGCGACAACGCCAATTCAGAAATCAAGCAGGTGGCCTCGGGTCGTTTCGGTGTCACCGCCGAATATCTCAACAATTGCAGAGAAATCGAGATCAAGATCGCGCAGGGCGCCAAGCCCGGCGAAGGTGGCCAGTTGCCGGGCTTCAAGGTGACCGAACTGATCGCCAAGCTGCGCAACTCGACCCCCGGTGTCACGTTGATTTCGCCGCCGCCGCACCATGACATCTATTCGATCGAAGACCTCGCGCAACTGATCTACGACCTCAAACAGATCAATCCGAAGGCGCGCGTTTGCGTCAAGCTGGTGGCTGAGGCCGGTGTCGGCACGATTGCGGCCGGTGTTGCCAGGGCCAAGGCCGACGTCATCATGATCTCCGGCAATTCCGGCGGCACCGGCGCGAGCCCGCAAAGTTCGATCAAGTACGCGGGCGTGCCGTGGGAAATGGGACTGACCGAAGTCACCCAGGTGCTGACGCTCAATCATCTGCGCCATCGGGTAATCCTGCGGACCGACGGCGGCCTCAAGACCGGGCGCGACATCGTCATCGCGGCGATGATGGGGGCCGAGGAATATTCCATCGGCACCATCGGCCTGGTGGCGATGGGTTGTATCCTGGTGCGCCAGTGCCATTCCAACACCTGCCCGGTGGGGATTTGCACCCAGCGCCGCGATTTGCGCGAGAAATTCGAGGGCACGCCGGAAAAAGTGGTCAACCTCATCAGTTTCATGGCCGAAGAGATTCGCGAGATTCTGGCCGGCCTCGGCTACCGTTCGCTCAAGGACGTTGTCGGCCGGACCGATCTCTTAACCCAGGTCAGCCGCGGCTCGCCGCACCTCGACGATCTCGATCTCAACCCCCTGCTGGTGCAGGCCGACGCCGGTGGGCTGCCGCAGACGTATTCGATCGAGGGCCGCAACGAGGTTTCCGAAACACTCGACGCGCAAATGATTGAAGATGCCGATGCGGTGTTCGATGTCGGCGAGAAAATGCAACTCGCCTACACCATCCGAAATACGCATCGTGCCATCGGCACCAAACTTTCGTCCAAACTGGTGCGGCGCTTCGGGATGGATGGCCTCAAACCGGGCCACATCACGGTGCGCCTGCGCGGCTCGGCCGGCCAGTCGCTGGGCGCGTTCGCGGTGCAGGGCCTGAAGATCGAGGTTTTCGGCGACGCCAACGATTACGTCGGCAAGGGGCTCTCGGGCGGAACCATCGTCGTCCGGCCGATCCCTTCCAGCCCCATTACCAGTAACGAAAACACCATTATCGGCAATACGGTGCTGTACGGCGCGTCGTCGGGAAAACTGTTCGCGGCCGGGCAGGCGGGCGAACGGTTTGCGGTGCGCAATTCAGGTGCGGCCGTCGTTGTCGAAGGGTGCGGCGCCAACGGCTGCGAATACATGACCGGCGGCACCGCGGTCATTCTCGGACCCGTGGGCCTCAACTTTGCGGCCGGCATGACCGGCGGCATGGCGTTCGTCTATGACGTCGGGAACACCTTCGAACTCGGGGTCAATCCGGAGCACGTCACCTGGCAGCGAATCGACTCGGCCCATTGGGAAGGCGTGCTGCGGGGCCTGGTCGAGGAACACGTGCGCGAAACCCAAAGCACCTTCGCCGCCGACCTGCTGATCCACTGGGATCTGGAAGTCGGCAAGTTCTGGCAGATCGTGCCCCACGAAATCCTGCAGGCGCTGGAAGAACCGCTGTCGGACAAGAGCCCCCAGGCCATCGCCTGACCGGCGGCGCGGGCCTAAAGCGCCTCCAGCTTTTCGCGGAATTCTGCCAGCACGTGCGTGGCGGCGCGCAATTCGTCCTCGTCGAGCGTATCCGCCACTTCAGCGGCAAGCTCCATCAATTGTCCGGACAAGCGCTGGTATTCTGTCTTGCCCTTCGGTGTGAGGCGCACCAGCCGCGACCGCCGATGGGCCGGGTTCTCGATAAAGTCGACAAGCCCGTCGCGCGCCAACTCGTTGGCGAGCTTTTGAATATGTTGCCGCGCCACGGGACGGGCGCGGGCGATCTGCGGCACGGTCTGCGGGCCCTCGGTTGTCAGCGAATGCATCAGTCCCCAATTGCCGTCGCCCCAGCCGGTCACGAGACCGCGCGACTGGCCCACGCTTCGGAGGCGAAAGCCGGTGCGCAGCACCTCGAGGGCCAATGCGACCACGGCACGGGCGGCTCCGCTCGCAGCGGCTTCAGGTCCTTCCGTGATCGCGGTCATGCCGGCAGGCGCTTCTTGCAACCAACGAATTGACAACTATATTGTCATAATGACAAGTATATTGTCAAATGGAAGATTGCGGGACCGGGGGGGTGAAATGAAGGCGCTGGCGGAGCCCAGGGACGGCGAACAAACGGCAAGCACTCCAGACAACCCGGGCGTGATCGCGAGGCCGCCCCGCATCTATCTGGCCACCTTGATTGCCGGCCTCGGGCTCGATGCCCTATGGCCGGCGCCCGTGCTGGAGCTCCCGTGGCAATACGGTCTGGGGGCCGCCGCCGCTCTTGCCGGGGTCATCATTATGACTCTGGCGATGGCGCGCTTTCGCATCGCCGGAACCAATGTTCCCACCAACCTGCCGGCGACGGCCCTGGCGACGGGCGGCATCTACCGACTCACGCGGAACCCGATCTATGTCGCGATGACGCTGATCTATCTCGGCATCGCTATCGCCATCGATAGTCCGGTCATCGCCCTGCTGCTGGTTCCGGTCTTGCTGGTCATGCGCTATGGCGTGATCGGGCGCGAGGAGCGCTATCTCGAAGCCAAATTCGGCGACGCCTACCGCGCTTACAAGGCCCGCGCCCGGCGCTGGATCTAGCAGCCATCACGGTCGCGACACGACAGCCGGTCGGGCGCAATCACCCGGCGGTGCGGGCCAGGCGTTCGATCAGCGGGAGCAACGCAGGCGAGACGTGGGCCCCGGATGCAGCATCACAAACGGCACCGTCTCGTCGGCGCCCCTGTGGCGGCAATGGACCTCTCCCTCGGCGATTTCGACGAAGCCCCGCTTGATGCCGTTCACTGCGGGTCCTTTTCGTATTCGGCGGCCGCGTCGAGCATCGCGTGGATCATGCCGAGTTTGGCGGTTTGCGGGCGCGGGAATCCCTTGCGGCTGTGGCTGTGGCCCAGCGCCAGGGCGGTTTCGACGATCTTGTAGGTAAGCGGCCCCGGATTGACCACCGGCACCGGCAGGTTTTCGTTCAGCCACGTCCCCGCCTGGTGCATCGTTGTCGAACCCAGCACGATGACCTCGGCGCCCTTGTCCAGCGCGCGCTCGGCGGCGGCCTTCATCAGCGGCAGAATTTCGTCTTCCTTGCCGTCCATCAGTTTGGCGACGTCGGTAGTGCTGCCGATCGGTTCGACCGCGGCGCAGAACGGCGTCAGCTGGCGCTGTGCCACCCATTGCCAATGGCTGAAGCAGCCGGCTTCGTTCATCGCCAGAATCCCGAATTTGGATCCCAGCATCAGCGCATACAAAAGGGACGTACGTCCCGGCGCGATGACCGGGATGTCGAGGACGCTGCGGAGCGCGCCGGCAGCCGAATCGGCGGTGCTGTCGATCACCACGGCGTCATAGCCGTCGTCCTCTGCCGACAGGCCCGCCTCGAAGCACCCCATGTCCATCAGCGCCCAGTCGTGGTCGCTCATGAAGCTGGTACAGCTTGCCTTCACCGGGCGGAAGTCAAAGTCGATATCGGGCCCGAGCTTGACCGACTCGAGTTGCAGGTGGCGGTTGGCGACGCCCTCGGCGTCGAGAGGAAACGGAACGATTACAAGCGCTTTGGCCATGGCCAGCTCTCCCCTGGTTCGCGGACCGGCGCATCATATCCGCTGGTGGCGGCGGGCGGGGATTTCCGCAACCGGCATCGGAGGCGGAAGTGCCGGGCGCGACAGCGCCGCACCGCGCGCGCTACAGTCCCCCCATGCGTGAGCTCTATCATTTCTGGTTGTGCCCGTTCAGCCGCAAGGTGCGGGTAATTTTGGGCGAAAAGGGGCTCGAGTTCGAGCTCGTGTTCGAAAAATACTGGGAACGGCGCGACGATTTCCTGCGCCTCAACCCGGCCGGCGTGGTGCCCGTACTGGTCGAGGACGGGGGCCTCGCGCTTGCCGACGGCACGGCAATCGCCGAATACCTCGACGAAGCCTTCCCCGACAAACCGCTGGTCGGGTTCGGCGTTGCGGCGCGCGCCGAAACCCGCCGCCTCGCCGCCTGGTTCGACATCAAGTTCAACGAAGAAGTCACCGTCAATCTGGTCGACGAAAAACTTCTCAAGCGATTCATGGCGATGGGCGCCCCCAGTTCCGAGGCGATCCGGGCGGGCCGGCAAAACATCGGCTATCATCTCGACTACATCGGCTATCTGAGCGAGCGTCGCACCTGGCTGGCGGGCGAGGATTTCGGGCTGGCCGACATCGCCGCGGCGGCGCACCTGAGTTGCCTCGATTACCTCGGCGATGTCCCCTGGGATCAGCACGAGGGTGCGCGTGACTGGTATGCCCGGGTCAAATCTCGGCCGAGTTTTCGGCCGCTGCTCGCCGACCGCATTGCCGGGCTGCCGCCACCCGATCACTATGCCGATCTCGACTTCTAACGCTTCAATTTCGGCACTGGGACCCGATGGAAACGGGACCCAACGTCGAAATGAATTGAACCCGACCAAGACGTTACCCTAGTGGCACGGGCTGAATTCAGGGCATCGAACCTTCTGAGACGCAGCGCCAGCGCGGCGCCCGCAATACCGAGCCCGCGCGACGAAATTACCCGCCTCGCGCACGCTCACGGCTTCGATGCCTTCGGCGTGGCGGCGCCGCACGCGGGTGCCGCGGCGGCCCCTGCACTCGACGAATTCCTGTCCGCCGGGTTCCACGGCGGCATGGACTGGATGGCGGCCAAGGCCGACCGCCGCCGCGATCCCCGCGCGCTCTGGCCGGACGTGCGCAGCATCGTCGTCGTGGGTCTCAATTACGGCCCCGGGCGCGACCCGCTCGAGGTGGTGCGCCGCCGCGACCGCGGCGCGGTCTCGGTCTATGCGAACGGGCGCGATTACCACGACGTTTTCAAGAAGCGCCTGAAGCGGCTCGCGCGTGAAATCGCCCATCTCTGGAATGTCGAGGTCAAGGTGTTCGTCGATACCGCGCCGGTGATGGAAAAGCCGTTGGCGCAGGCCGCGGGCCTCGGCTGGCAGGGGAAGCACACGAATCTGGTCTCCACCCAACTCGGGTCGTGGCTGTTCCTCGGCGAAATCTTCACCACGCTGGAACTTGCCCCCGATACACCCGCGCCCGATTCATGCGGGACCTGCCACGCCTGCCTCGATATCTGCCCGACGCAGGCGATGCCCGCCCCCTACCGGCTCGATGCGCGGCGTTGTATTTCGTATCTCACCATCGAACACAAGGGCCCCATCGCGCGTGAGTTTCGCGCCGCCATCGGCAATCGCATCTATGGCTGCGACGACTGTCTCGCGGTGTGCCCGTGGAACAAGTTCGCGCGGGCCTCGGCCGAGGCCGCCTTCCGGCCCGGCACCGGGGCGCCGGCACTGTCCGACCTCGCCGCCCTCGACGACGCCGGGTTTCGCAAGTTATTTGCGGGCAGCGCCATCAAGCGAACGGGGCGCGACCGGTTCGTGCGCAACGTGATGATCGCGCTTGGCAACAGCGGCCGTGAGGAGGCCGTGCGCGCCGTCGAACCGCGGCTTCGGGACGGCTCGGCGCTGGTGCGCGGGATGGCGGTCTGGGCCTTATCGCGCTTGCGGGATCGCGATTCCTTCGTCACCCTGCGGGCCCGGATCATGCCCGACGAATCCGACGCAGCCGTTCTCGACGAGTGGCGTGAGGGGGGAGCGCAAGATTGACCAACGGACAAAAGCATCTGTTTTGTTTCGGCCTGGGATATTCGGCCCGCCTACTGGCGCAACAGGTCCTCGACGAGGGCTGGACCGTCACCGGCACCACCCGCTCCGAGGAAAAGCGCGAAGCCATCCGCGGCCTCGGGGCGCAGGCCATCTTCTTCGACCGCGGCCGCCCGGTGCCGGCGCGCGCGTTTTCAGGCGTGACCCATGTGGTGAGTTCGGTGCCGCCCGACGATAACGGCGATCCCGTCGCCGATCTCCACGGCAAGGATCTTGCCGGGTTACAGACGCTCGAATGGGCGGCGTTGCTTTCCACCACCGGCGTCTATGGCGACCGCGACGGCGGTACCGTCGATGAAGAATCCGAACTTGGCGCCACCAACCGCCGCGGCGAACTGCGCGTGATCGCGGAACGGGCGTGGCTTGCGCTGCACGAGGCGCACGGTTTTCCCGCCCACATCTTCCGGCTTGCCGGTATCTACGGGCCCGGCCGCAGTCCGCTGACCCGCGCCGCCCAAGGCAAGGCCAGCCGCATCGTCAAGCCGGGCCTGGTGCTGGGCCGCATCCACCAGGAGGATATCGTCGGCGCATTGCGGGCCTCGATGGCAAAACCCAACCCCGGGCGCATCTATAACCTTGCCGACGACGAGCCGATGCCGCCCCAGGACATCACGGCCTACGCCTGCACCCTGCTGGGGATCGACTCGCCGCCCGAAATCCCCTACCAGGAGGCGGAAATGCCGCCCCGGATGCGCGAGTTCTACAGCGACTGCAAACGGGTTTCGAACCTGCGCCTGAAACAGGAACTTAGGTATCAACTCAAGTACCCGAACTACCGTGCCGGCCTTGACGCGCTCAATGCGGCATGATGCCCGGCTTATCTAAGGAGAATCACGTGAAGATCGACGGCGCCTGCCACTGCGGCCACATTACCTACGAGGCCGAGATCGACCCGGCCAATGTCTTGATTTGCCACTGCACCGATTGCCAGACGCTCTCGGGCTCGGCGTTCCGCACGGTGGTCTTCACCGAAAAGGGGACCTTCAGGCTGCTGTCGGGCGCTCCCAAGACCTATTTCAAGATCGGCGAATCGGGTGCGCGCCGCGCCCAGTGTTTCTGCCCCGAATGCGGCACCCCGATCTATGCGACCGCCGACGAGGAAAACCCACAGGTCCACGGGCTTCGCGTCGGCACCATCCGCCAGCGCGCCGAGCTCGACCCGCGGCGGCAGGTGTACGCGCGTTCGTGCCAGCCGTGGGTCGCCGACCTCGCCCCTATCCCCGCGAATCAGGGGTCGCTATGACCCTCACCGTTCAGGTCTATTCCGATTACGTCTGCCCGTACTGTTTCCTGGCCGAAGGGCCGCTCAACGAGGCGGTGGCCGAACTGGAAGGCGCGGTCGAAATCGAATGGATGCCGTTCGAGCTCCGCCCCCATCCGGCGCCGACGCTGGAACCCGACGGCGATTACCTGCAATCGGGCTGGAAAAATTCGGTCTTTCCGATGGCCGAAAAGATGGGCGTGCACATCGTCTTGCCGCGCGTCTCGCCCCAGCCCTATACGCGGCTCGCCTTCGAGGGTTCGCTGTTCGCGCGCGATTGCGGCGAGGCGGACGCCTACAACAGCCGCATGTTCACGGCATTCTTTCAGGACGAGCTCGATATCGGCAACGCGGACGTTCTGACCGCGTGCGCGGGCGAGATCGGCCTCGACCCAAAAGAAATTCGCGCCGCACTCGACGGCAAGACCTATTCGGACGAATGCGGGGCGCTGTTGCAGCGCGCCTATCAAATCGGCATCAACTCGGTACCGACCTTCGTGCTCGACAATCGCTATGCGATCCCCGGCATGGTACCGAAGGATACGCTCGTCGGCGTGTTCAGGGAGCAGTTGGAAGGGGTGGGGGTGGGGAAATGATCATTTTGAGCCAATCAACTATCGCCTAATGGCGCACGAAAAACTTTTCTTACACCAGTTCGCAAATGCAAAATCTGTTGATCGACAAAAAAGGTTCATTGTATTGATCATGTCTTTGACTTCCGACGGTGTTTTCAACGCAGTCGGATCACCATGTGCAATCTTGTTTCTCACGTCCACAAGATGGTTCACCATAGTGATTGTTGGTTGCCCAGCACTCTTTAACCGCCTGAATAGATCGCTTCTATAATCTTCGTATCCAAATCGATTGAAGTATCTCCGTATTTTCTTGAAGGATGGGTTCGAAAACCCCTTGTTGAATCTATCGGCGGGAATGGCGTTTAGGAATACACCGTCGCGCGACCAGAACGACATATCAGATTCAATGAATGAAAAGACCTTTTCTCCTTTCTTTTCGGGCTCCTTGCTTTCGTTGACCTCATCAAGCATGTCCTTTGAGATGTGGTAAAAAAATCGAGCTCTTAGGTCGGCTCTTGGGACCGCGCTTCCGTAAAGGGTATCCAACGCAATTTCTCCAACTTCCCTGTGATGTATGCTTCCAAATGGCTCGAAAGAAGCACTACGGACCCTCGGCAAAGCGCATTAATCTCGGCACGAAGCTTAATTGCGTCGAGCCGTTCTTTTGAAGCGGCAAGGCGTCGTAATGTGTCGACTTCGGCGATTCTTTTGGAATACGCCGAATAGGCCTTGGTGTATCGCGACATTACTTGATCGCCTGACCTACAGATTCATTCCACATCTTATTCCGCCGCTTGGTTCTCTTGGTGTGGTCGACGGCCCGACTTATTAGGTCGCCAAATTCTTCATTCTTAAGAAGGCGTTTGTAGTGCGAGCGGACGGGAGACCTAAGCGACGGGGCATCCTCTCGTTTGATTTTGCCAGCAAGCGCCATCGTCAAATCAAACAACGCGCGATTGATGGCACGCGGGCGGCTATCAAGTTCTCTACGAAAACACTCCGAAGGTCTAAACCACATCAGCGACACATCAATCGCGCGGTTCCATTTTCTATGTAGTTTTGATATTGTCTCGGGGTCGTACTTTATGCCCGTCCTTCGCGGCGTCATTGAGCCAGTGCTTAAGTGGGGTTCGATATGATTTTAGGCCGTGAACACGGAACGCGAAGAATCGAAGAGCGAGTTCTTCATCGCGCATTCTTTTGTCCGGCTTCTTCCTATTGAGTATTTCGAGCCACGGCTCATACTCAACGGCCTCCTTAAGAAGATCATTGAGGCTGCCACGGTAAACACAGTTTCGCAATTCTTGCGCATTTAGAGGCATCGTGTTCGTATTCAATCGTTGGAATACGTCGAATTTGATCTCCGGATGCGATTCATTGGTTACGGCCACGAGTCGAAGCGTATGTGTTTTGAGTTTCCGTTGGACCTTCGGATTTAGGTTGTGGAACCTGAGCCCATTCAATTCCGTTTCGACTTCCAAATCATTCAGGGCAAATTGATTATCCAAGAATCGATAAATTGAAAAAAGTCGTTGCTGACCGTCGATTACATCGAGCTCAAATTCTTCGTTCTGCGATAGATAACAGGGAGGAATTGGAATATTTAGGAGCATCGATTCGATCAGTCGAGAAGCAAGTTTGTTGCTCCAAACGTAGCGGCGCTGAAACGAAGGCCGATCCGAAATCGGGCGAAGAAATAGTGTTCCATCCTCTATTTGAGCGATAAGTGACTCAACGACTAGATCGTATGGCTAAGTGACTATTCGCCGGTCCTTTATCGGGATTTCGTCGGGATCGGATTTGTCTTCTTCCCGCTCGGCCTCGTAAATGGGAGTTTGGTCGACCATACGATTCCCCTTTCATGCCATACCAAGTTGAGACGGAAAATTCTAGCTATACGGTACCGTGGGTTGCAGACGAATTCGAGTTTTCTAGTGAGATTTCTACAGAAATTTCGCCGCTTCCCAAAAGTTGGAGGATTCTCGATACGTTTTGCCAGATGTCCAAAAACCCTTGCCCCGTACTAATCCTTCCAGCGCGCGAGGGTGCGTTTGAGCGCCTCGCGGCCAATACATGCCTCGTACCATTTCTTCGCCGCCGGATAGGGCGCGAGATCGACGCCGACCGCGTGTATCCCCTCGAGAACCGCGGCGACATTGAGATCGGCAATGGTGAACTTGTCTTCGACCAGATAGCCGTTGTTGGCGGCGAGATGCGCGTCGAGATATTTCAGGCGCGGTGCCAGCGTCTCGTCGTGCTCGGCGGCGCGTTCGGGGCGGCGTTCTTCCTCCGGCCTGAGGCGGCGCTCGATCAATAGGCCGATGGCCGCATGTTCGGCTTCGGTTGCGGCCCAGAAACTCCATTGTTCCGCGGCATAGCGCCCGGCGTCGGTGGCGGGCCACAGGCCGTTGTCGAAGCGGCGCGCCAAATAAAGATTGATCGCCAGCGACTCGGCCATCACCCGGTCGCCATCGACCAGCACCGGAATCTTGCCCGCCGGATAAAGGGCGAGGAACGCCTCCGACTTCAATCCCCCCAGGCTGTCTTGGGAAAGCCACTCGAATTCGACGCCCAGTTCCGTCAACGCCCAGGCGCAGCGCCGCGAGCGCGAACGCGGGCCGCCATACAATTTCATCATCGGTCTCTCTTCCCTGACATTTGAAATCACCGGCGCCGCGCCGGTTTGCCGCCGCGCGATTGAGTGTCTCTAATAGGGGGGTGCCGGGCGGGATGCAATGCGCCCGACCGGATCGCCCTGAAAACGCTCTGCTACAAAACGCCCTCAACCACCCGCAGCATGCGCGCAATATCATCCGGTTCGGAAAGCCGGTGGTCGCCGTTCTTGATCAGCGTCAGTGCGGCGTCGGGCGATTCGATTCGTTCCAATAGTTTGAGGCAGTGGCGCCACGGTACGTCCGGGTCGTTCATACCGTGGATGAGGCGCACCGGGCAGGGAAGCGCGATTTCTCCGCCCAACAGCAAATGCGCGCGCCCGTCCTCGATCAGCTTCATGGTGATCGGGGCCGGTTCCTCGTCGTAGGCGCTCGGTTCGAGATAGACGCCTTCGCGCCGCAGGGTCTCGCGGATGGCCTCGGGGAATTCGGCCCACATCAGGTCGTGGGTAAAATCGGGGGCGGCGGCGATCCCGACCAGGGCGTGAGCGCGCGCGGGCCGGGCGAGCGCCGCCAGCAGCATGATCCAGCCGCCCATGCTCGATCCCACCAGTACCTGCGGGCCGTAGGTGAGTTCGTCGAGCACGTGGAGCGCGTCCTCGCGCCAGCGCCCGATGGTTCCGTCCGTGAACGCTCCGCCGGATTCGCCGTGGCCGAAATAGTCGAAACGCACGAAAGCGCGGCCCCAACCGACGCAGGCGGCCTCGAGCGCGGCCGCCTTGGTGCCGGTCATGTCGGAGCGGAATCCGCCGAAAAAAACGACGCCCGGCGCCTCACCCTTGACGCGCCGGTAGGCAAGCCGGGTGCCGTCCGCGCAGTCGAGGAAGCCGGGCGCGCGGTCCGGCGCTCGCAAGCGGGTCATGGCGTGCTAAGAAGACGCGGCAAACATGGTCGATGCGCAGCCTAACACCGCCGCCGGGCGTCCCGCCAACAAAGGGCCGGGACCGGCGCGCGCACCGGTGGTGCTTCAGGTGCTGCCGGCGCTCGTCACCGGCGGGGTCGAACGCGGCACCGTCGATATTGCCGCCGCCGTCGCCGCCGCAGGCTGGACATCGCTGGTGGCGTCCGCGGGCGGGCCGATGGTGACCGAACTGGAGCGCGCCGGCGCCGAACACTTCCGGCTGCCGCTCGACACAAAAAACGCGCTTCGTATCTACCGCAACACGGGCGACCTTTCGCACCTGATCGAGAGCCGCGGCGTCGATCTGGTCCATGCCCGCAGCCGCGCCCCGGCCTGGAGCGCGCTCAATGCGACGCGGCGCATGGGATGCCATTTCGTGACCACCTATCACGGTACCTACAACGCCCAGAACCTGTTCAAGCGCTGGTACAACTCGGTCATGGCGCGGGGCGAAAAGGTGATCGCGATTTCGGATTTCATCGCCGGTCACGTTGCCGAGCGCTACCGCGTGCCGCCCGATCGCCTCGCCACCGTCTACCGCGGCATCAACACCGCCATATTCGATCCCGAACGCACCTCGGCCGAACGCATAATCCAGCTTGCCAAGGCCTGGCGGCTGCCGGACGGGATGCCGGTGATCATGCTGCCCGGGCGGCTCACGCGCTGGAAGGGCCAGACGGTGCTGATCGATGCGCTCGCCGCGCTTAGGCGCGAGGACGTGCGTTGCCTGCTGGTGGGGTCCGACCGCGGGCGAACCGGCTACCGGCGCGAACTCGAACGCACCATCGAAAGCCGCGGCCTCGCTTCCACCGTTCATATTGTCGATGACTGCCGCGACATGCCGGCGGCCTACATGCTGGCCGACGTGGTCGTTTCGGCCTCCACCGACCCGGAGGCCTTCGGCCGCGTCGCTGCCGAGGCCCAGGCAATGGGGCGGCCGGTGGTGGCAACCGATCACGGCGGGGCGCGCGAAACGGTGATGCTGGGCAAGACCGGCTGGCTGGTGGCGGCGGGCGATGCGGCGGCGCTGGCGCGCGCCATCAACGAGGCGCTGGCGCTCGATGCCCCAGCGCGCGAGCGCATCGCCACTGCGGGCCGGGCGCATGTGTGCGCGAACTTTACCGTTACGAAAATGTGCGCCGAAACGCTGGAGATTTACCGCGGCGTTCTGGCCGCAAGGCGGCCCGCCGCTTGACCGGCGCGCCCGCGCAGGCGCGGACCAATCGGTCCGCTGCCGTGAGCGCCAAGAAAAGCCAGAGGGGTTCCGATCGAAACGGAACCGCTCTGACGGCGCGACTCTGGAATCTCGATCGCTCGCCTTTCGATTCCCCGTCTTTCGATCCGAGCCATACCCGCCCTCGATTGCAGCCCGTGCCCAACGGGCTACTTATTGATCAGGTTCGATTTACTCGGCGTTCGGCCCCGAGCCCATCGGCTCCGAATGGCGAAGGTGCACGCCTAGCGCAAATCCCGAGCCGGCGGAATCGCCGGCGACGACGATTTGCCTACCATGCCAAAGGGATAGAGCTTTTCGCGTGAGCGCATGCGAACGGGAAAAGCCCTAGCGGCAGATCGCCTGAACCGCGGCCCACGAAGACGGCGTCAGCGCGGCGGCGGCCCCGGTGGGCGCCCCTTCGGCCCGGGCGAGCCGGTCCCCGGTTGCCGGGTGGGTCGAAAAGTAGCCCGAATCCGCGTCGCTGCCGTCTCTTCTCTCTTCGCCGGAAAGGCGCTCGAAAAATGCCGCCAGGCCCTGGGCGTTGAGCCCCGCGTCTTCAAGGATCCGCAATGCGGTCGCGTCCACCTCGGCCTCGTTGCCTCGACTGTAGGGCGCGTTGATCAGATAGGTTCCCGCCAGCCCGGACCCGCCAAAGACGCTGTCGAGCACCGCCGAAAGGCCCCAGATGCGAACCAGGCCCTCGGCCGGGTGGCGATGAAGGACGTGCGCGATTTCGTGGGCCAGCACCGCGGCCAGTTCGTCGGCCGTGGCCGTGAGGGCGATCACGCCGTCGAACAAGACGATGTAACCGCCCGGGGCGGCAAAGGCGTTGACCGTGCTGGAACCGACCACGGAAACCCGGGGCGTGGGGCTGAGGCCCGCGGCCACGGAGAGTTTTCCGGCCAAATCATTCAGCGCCGCCTGACCCGATTCCTCGGCGCACGATCCGCTGCCGTCCGCCAGCATTACGACTGCATCGCGCCCCAGCCTGTCGAGCCAGGCGGCGGGCAGCGCGCGACCGATCAGAACCGAAATCGCCGGGATCATGGCAACTCCCAGCAGCACCACGATGGCCCCGGCCGTCGCCAGAACAACGGCGTATCGCCTGGAATAACGCTTGTCCAACCGGCGGCGCGGCAAGTGCGGCACCTGGCGGTTCAATTCCGGATAGGCCGCCGCGTCAAGGAATACCAGCCGCGATTCCGGATCAGCGAGGCTGGTCACCACCGTGCGCCCACCGCGGCCGCGCTCCACCAGGCGGAGGTCTTCCCAATGCCACTGGAAGGCGGCCTGGCCTGTGTCCCCGTGCACGCCCTCGAGTCCGCGCCCGCCGAAGGTCACCCGAACTTCGTGGCGCGCGGCTGTATTGTCGTCGTGATAGGACGCGGGAAGGCTGAGGGAGCTCATGCGCGGCACCGCCGCGTGACGAGTTGGCAGACGCCTAACCGGGGGTCGTGCGGCTGCGATAGTGTTGCCACGTCGTACCTCGTTCGGGCGGGGCGGGCCGGCAACAGGCTACCAGCCGCGACCTTCCTTGACACGCCCGCGATTAGCCCTACTTTCCGGGACCGGAATCACAGGATCACCAGATGGTATCTTTGACCTTGCCGGACGGAAGCGTCCGCACCTTTGAAGGCCCGGTGACGGGCGCAAGACTTGCCGCCGACATCGGTCCCGGCCTCGCCAAGGCCGCCCTCGCCGTCGTCGTCGATGGCGAGATGCGCGACCTTGCGGCGGAAATTGGCGCCGACGCGACGGTCGAGATCGTCACCGTGAAGTCTGAATCCGCGCCTGGACTATTGCGTCACGATGCCGCGCACGTCATGGCCGAAGCGGTCAGGGAGCTCTATCCGGAAACTCAGGTGACCATCGGCCCCGCCATCGAAAAAGGCTTCTATTACGATTTCAGCCGCGCCGAACCCTTCACGCCCGAAGACCTCGAAAAAATCGAGGCGCGAATGCACGAAATCGTCGACCGTGACGAGACCATCGCGCGCGAGGACTGGGACCGGCTCAGGGCGATCGATTTCTTCAAGGGTCAGGGCGAACACTACAAGGCCGAAATCATCGAAGGCATCAATGCCGATGAGCCGCTTGGCCTCTACCGCCAGGGCGGGTTCATCGACCTCTGCCGCGGGCCGCATCTGCCCTCCACCGGCAAACTCGGCCACGCCTTCAAACTGATGAGCATTGCCGGCGCCTACTGGCGCGGCGATCCGCGCAACGAAATGTTGCAACGAATTTACGGCACCGCATGGGCGACCCAAAAGGATCTCGACGCCTACCTTCACCAGCTGGAAGAGGCCGAAAAGCGCGACCACCGCAAAATCGGCCGGGAGATGGAACTGTTCCACCTCCAGGAAGAAGCGATGGGCAGCGTGTTCTGGCATCCCAAGGGATGGGCGCTCTTTCTCGAACTCGAATCGTATGTGCGGCGCAAACTGGAACGTGGGGGGTACGTCGAGGTACGCACGCCGCAACTGATTGACCGGAAGCTTTGGGAAGCGTCAGGCCACTGGGAAAAGTTCCGCGAGCACATGTTCACGGCCGAGACCGACGATGACCGCGTGCTGGCGTTGAAGCCGATGAACTGCCCGGCGCACGTCCAGATCTTCCGCCAGGGCATCAAGAGCTACCGCGATCTGCCGCTGCGTATGGCCGAGTTCGGTTCGTGCACGCGCAACGAGCCGCACGGCGCATTACACGGTTTGATGCGGGTGCGCGCGCTGACGATGGATGACGCCCACATCTTTTGTACTGAGGATCAGATCACTTCGGAAACGAAACTCTTTTGCGATCTCTTGCTGGAAATGTACCGCGAGCTTGGTTTCCCCGATGTCGTCGTCAAGTTCGCCGACCGGCCCGACACGCGCGCCGGCGCGGACGCCGTCTGGGACAAGGCGGAAGCGGCGCTGACGGAGGCTGCCGCGGCGGCCGGCCTCGAGGTCGAACTGGCGCCGGGCGAGGGTGCGTTCTATGGCCCCAAACTGGAATTCCACCTGCGCGACGCCATTGGGCGCTCATGGCAGTGCGGCACGCTCCAGGTCGATTTCGTACTGCCGGAACGGCTTGACGCCGAATACGTCGCCGCCGACGGAACCAAGCGGCGTCCGGTGATGCTGCACCGCGCCATCCTGGGCTCGCTGGAACGCTTCATCGGCATCCTGATCGAGCAATACGCAGGAAGGTTGCCGGTGTGGCTGGCGCCGATCCAGGCCGTGGTTGCGACCATCACCGAGGCTGCCGACACCGCCGCCCGGGCCGCACACGCGGCGTTGAAATCGGCGGGAATCCGCACCGGGATTGATTTGCGCAACGAGAAAATCAATTACAAGGTGCGCGAACACAGCCATGCCAAGGTGCCGGTGATGTTCGTGCTTGGCGCCCGCGAAGCCGCGGACGGGACCGTTTCGGTCCGCCGCCTCGGGGCCAAGGGCCAAGAAGTCCTTGCCTTGGCCGAGGCAGTCGATAGACTTCGCCTCGAAGCTGCGGCCCCCGATCTCTGACGCTCAAGCCTCGGGGGCGCACTTTCGACAATCGGGATACCGTGAAGCCCGCCACGTCCGGCGGGGAGAGCCTTCGCGGTTCTGCACAGAGGAGAATGCCGCATAGCGAGACGTCCATATCTGGCGCCGTCCGCCCCCAAGGGGCCCCGCGCCAACGAACGAATCGATGCTCCCCAAGTCCGCCTGATCGATGATAAGGGCGAAATGCTAGGAGTCGTCGATATCGAAGAGGCCCGGGAGCGGGCCGACGAATCTGGCCTCGATCTGGTCGAGATTTCCCCCAATTCTGACCCCCCGGTCTGCAAGATTCTGGACTACGGCAAGTTTAAGTACGAAGCCCAGAAGAAGGCGAATATTGCCCGCAAAAAGCAGAAGACGATCGACGTCAAGGAAATCAAGATGCGTCCCGGCATCGACGAGCACGACTACGCCTTCAAGATGCGCTCCATCAACCGTTTCCTGGGCGAGGGCGACAAGGTCAAGGTGACGTTGCGCTTCCGGGGCCGCGAAATGGCCCACCCGGACCTCGGAATGAAGGTACTGGACCGGGTCAAGGGCGAACTCGACGAAATCGCCAAGGTGGAACAGTTCCCGAAAATGGAAGGCCGCCTGATGACGATGGTGATTGCGCCCCGCTGACCGCGGCTACTGTGCCGCGGGAATTGAGGCGCGGGCGCCCATCACCACTCGCCACGGACGCCACCGGACGGGGGGCAGAAGTCATGTACGCCCCGGAACAGTTTGCCGCGCCCACGGGCGTACGCGGCGTCTTTGACCCCGGACGCCGCCCCCGACGCTGTGCATGACGCCATTTGATACCGGGTCCGGCAGACCGTCAATCGAGGCGGCACGCCAACGCACCCAGACCGGGGCGGCCTTCTCTCAGGCGTTCGCCGTGCGCCATTCGCGGCCGGCGAGGCGCAGCACGCTCCAGGCCGAAGACAGCGCCAGTCCCGCCATCACGACGCCGACCAGCAGGTCCGGCACGCCGGAGTGCACCGCATAGACCGCGAGTCCGGCGCCGATCACCGCCGCATTGCCGATGGCGTCGTTGCGGGTGCACAGCCACACCGAGCGCATGTTGGCATCGCCGTGCCGGTGCCGGTACAGCATCACGGCGCTGACGACGTTGGCGACCATGGCGGCGAAGCCGATGCCGCCCATGACGGCGGCGTCGGGTAGGCCGGCATAGACGGCATGCCAGACCGCGCTTCCCAGCACCCAGATCCCGAAGGCGCCCATCGACAGGCCTTTGAGGATGGCGCTGCCGGCGCGCCAGCGGATCGATAGCCCCAGCACCATCAGCGTAACGGCATAGGTTGCGGCATCGCCGAGGAAGTCGAGGGCGTCCGCCTGCAGCGACACCGATCCTGCCGCCAGGCCCGAGGCGCCCTCGATCACGAACATGGCGGCGTTGATCCCAAGCACGATCCACAACACCCGCCGGTACCCCGGCGCATGCAGATCGTCCGCGGGCGTGTCGCAGGTGGCACTCATGGCGCGAACCTCACGCCGCCGCGCTCTGGCCGCGCGCCTCGGCGACGTGGGCCACCATGTCGGCGACCACATGGCGGATATGATCGTCGGCGGCGGCATAGAACACGTTCCGTCCGCGCCGCTCGGCGCGCACGATGCGGCCCGCGCGCAAGAGGCGAAGGTGGTGGCTGACCAGCGAGGCCGATAGACCCAGCCGTTCGGCAATGGCCCCCACCTTCAAGGCCTCGTCGGTGCAGGCGAGCACGATACGAAGGCGGGTGGCATCGCCGAGAAGGCGGAACATCTCGGCGAGATCGCGGAATTCGTCGGCGGACACGGCGAGGTCACTCCATCAATAAATGAATACGTATTCATATATTTGTCTCAAGAGGGTTTCGTCAAGTGCGGCATTTGCCGGCCGGGCCCCCGGAACCGCGGCTCGCGGCTCGGGACACGCCTCAAGGGCCCTGCTCGGCAGGGGCGCCAACCGGTTTCCGATCAAGCCGGCGCCCTGCGGCCGGAGCGGGCACAGGTGCCAACCGGCGCTCGAGTGCGCCGCCGTCGCGGTTGCGTACCGGCGATGGATCACCGGGCGGGACATGCGCTAAACTGAAACCGATGGTTGTGCGGCGGATTCTGAGATTAGCGCTTCTTGCGGCCTGCCTGATCGGGGCGGGCGCGGCGCCGGTCCGCGCCCAGGATGCGGCAGGCGATGGCCCTTACCCGGTGTGGTTTGCGCCTGGTCTCGGGATTCAGAGTCTCGCCGAGATTCCGGCCCGCCTCGCCGAACCGTTCCCGGAGACCGAAAGAATTCAGTTCGAACGCCGCCGCGGCAACGATCTCTCCGTGGGACCAAAGTTCGTGTGGGTCGGCAACTGCGATGAGTTCATGGCCCTCGACGAAAACCGGAAGTACCGCGCGAACGCCAACAACGATCTCGGTATCCGCCAATCCGAGACCGCCGAGCTGCACCGCATTCGCTGTTACGTGTGGCGGGCGCTGGCGCGGGCGCGCCCGGCAACGGAAAGTTTCGTGCGCGGGTTCATCATGACCGAAGACGCCCTCGATTTCCTGCCGGCGATGCTGGATTACAGGTGCCGTGAAGGGGGCAGTTTGCTGCGTGCCAATCGCGAGGGCGTTCCCCATAGCCAATATTCGTTTGTCGTTTACGGATCGCTACCTGAATACGTCAACCGTCTCGAGTCAGATACCCGGTTCGTCATTGCCACGGTAATCGATTCCGAAGCCGTGTCAGAACGGCACTTTTCGATTGCCGGGCGCGGCGATTTCGATGGGGACGGGGAAGGCGATCTACTCGTATTGTCGTCGTTGGTGAATCTGCCTAGACCAAGCAAAGGTCGTCTACGCCGAGACCAATTTCGCGGGCTCTACCTCGTGACGCGAGCCCATTCAGAGTCGTTCCTTCGGGTCGCGGCGTTTATGGCGTTCAATGAGCCGTGCCTGCCGCGGGATGCCGATCTGGCGCGTTAAGTTTCCCCGGCTACTCATCTGCGCCCTGGATTGATCCAGAATCGTTCTTCGTGAAGCGCGTTAAGAAGCCACTGTCTGACGGGGGCATTTCTCTCCTCGCCGACTTGTTCGGTCTTGCGGTGGGATTCTGTTGCGGCCCTCCGCCAGTCGCGGTTTCTCACCGCCTCCTGAAATTTCGGCCAGTCGTCTTCAAAAATATTCACGCCACCGGTGAACATCAGATCGAGAATCGCCAGTTTGGCGCCGCAGGGGAAGGTGCCGAAGGCCTTGAAAGTCGGGGTCGCGGCGTCGATGACCTTATCGACATCCTCGCGCAGCATACCGAGGGCCTCGCTCTCGGACATGCGGGCGGTGGTGAGGGCTGCGTAGTCATCCGCCACCCGACCCCTGGAATTCTGGCCGAACAGCCGGTTGAAATCTTCGGCGAGGACTTCGTCCAACGTCCGGCCCGCGTCGATCGCCGCTTGCGGCAAGTAGAATCGATTTCGGATTTCCATCACCATGCCGATGTCCGCGAGATAATGGCCGATGCCGACGGTGACGTTCCCGGTACTGTCCTCGGGACCGAAGCGCTTCTCCGTGGTGTCCAGGTACATATGCGGGATGAATTTTTCGGCGCTCTTGAGGTGCTCGACGAACTCGGCGACATAGTCGCGGGGGCAGGATGGATTGGGGGCGGCGCGGCGGGCGATGGGTTGGCCGTTGGCGCCGGCGTAGAGCTTTTTCGGCCTCCGCTGGATCAGCAACTCGGTCTTGCCGTCGGGGACCACCGCCCAGGCAGCCTTGCCCCGGGCGAGGAGCTTGCGGATCACGGGATCGAGGGTGGGGGGGCATCGGCCGGCCTTTCGAGGGGGTTGCGGCGGTAAATATGTCTATTATGGACATTTATGGCCAATTGTCAAGAAAAGGTTCCTAAAATTACGTATTGCACCGAATTCGAGAGGGGCGGTCGGGCCGCAGGGCGCCGGCCCTTGCGCCGGTCAGGCGGCGCCGCTATAACCCCGGCCACCGGGCGGCATGGCCTGAAGGGCATGCCTATCCGCCCCGAACTTTCATCGCGATCGAACCGAGGAAAGAAAATGCCCAAGCTCAAGACCAAGAGCAGCGCCAAAAAGCGCTTCCGCCTTACCGCCAAGGGCAAGGTGCGGATGAATCAGTCGGGCAAGCAGCACGGCATGATCAAACGCACCAACAAACAGCTTCGCAATCAGCGCGGCACCACGATCATGTCGGCGTCCGACGCCAAGGTCGTGAAGAAATTCTTGCCCTACGGTTAGAGGAACGCGCCATGGCCCGAGTCAAACGGGGCGTCACCACCCACGCCCGCCACGCCAAGGTCCGCAAGGCCGCCAAGGGCTATCGCGGACGCAACAAGAACAATTTCCGCGTCGCCATCGAGCGGGTCGAGAAGGGGCTGCAATACGCCTATCGCGACCGCCGCACGCGCAAGCGCAATTTTCGCGCCCTCTGGATTCAGCGCATCAATGCCGCCGCCCGCCAGCACGGCCTGACCTACGGCCGATTTATCAACGGCCTCAAGCACGCCGGCATCGAGATCGACCGCAAAGTTCTCGCCGATCTTGCCGTCGCCGAGCCTGAGGCCTTCAAGGCGCTGGCCGGGCAAGCCGAGACCGCGCTGACCGCGGCCACCAAGTAGGTCTTCCGCACCCACGTCTTTCCGTCCGGGGGCCTGTCCCGAACCGTCCCCCTTGTGTAAGAAGGGCGCCATGCCGGAAGACCTGTCCCAACTCGAAACCGAACTGCTGGCTGCCATCGGCGGCGCCGCCGATCTGGCCGCACTCGATGCCGCGCGCGTGGACGCCCTCGGCAAGAAAGGCCGCGTCACCCGGTTGATGCGAAGTCTGGGCGCGATGGCGCCCGAGGAGCGCGGCCAGGCCGGCCCCGCCTTCAACGCCCTCAAGGACAGGATCGCCGCCGCGGTCGAGGCGCGCCGGGTGGGCCTGGAAGACGCAAGCCTCGAAACCCGCCTTGCCGAAGAGCAGCTCGACGTGACCCTGCCTGTGCGCGCCGAACGCCAGGGCCACATCCATCCCGTCAGTCAGGTGCTGGACGAGATCGTCGCCATTTTCGCCGACATGGGATTTTCGGTCGCCGACGGTCCCGACATCGAAGACGATTTTCATAACTTTACGGCGTTGAATATTCCGCCCGAACATCCGGCGCGGCAGATGCACGACACGTTCTATCTGCCCGCGGGCGCGGACGGCGAGCGCAAGCTGTTGCGGACCCATACTTCGCCTGTCCAGATCCGCCACATGATGGAAACGCCGCCGCCGCACCGGGTGATCGCGCCGGGGCGGACCTACCGGTCGGATTCCGATATGACCCACACGCCGATGTTCCACCAGGTCGAAGGGCTGGTGATCGACCGCACCACCCACATGGGCCATCTCAAAGGGTGTCTTGAGGAATTCGCGCGCGCGTTCTTCGAGGTGGAAAACCTTCGCATGCGTTTCCGCCCGAGCCACTTCCCGTTCACCGAACCCAGCGCCGAAGTCGATATCGGGTGCAGCCGCAAAGGCGGTCAGTTGCGGATCGGCGAAGGCGACGACTGGCTGGAAATTCTCGGCTGCGGCATGGTGCACCCCAGGGTGCTGGAATACGCGGGCATCGATTCATCCGAATACCAGGGCTTTGCCTTTGGCGTCGGCATCGACCGCATCGCCATGCTGAAGTACGGAATCCCCGATCTGCGCGCGTTCTTCGAATGCGATCTGCGCTGGCTCCGCCATTACGGGTTCGTGCCGCTCGACGTGCCGAGTCTGGCCCAGGGGTTGAGCCGATGAAGTTCACCCTCGGCTGGCTCAAAGAGCACCTCGAAACCGAAGCCCCGCTCGACCAGATTTGCGCGACGCTGACCCGGATCGGCCTCGAAGTCGAAGCCGTGCACGATGCCGCCGCCGACCTCGCCGATTTCGTCGTCGGCTACGTCATCGAGTGCAAACCGCACCCGAACGCCGACAAGCTCAGCGTCTGCACCGTCGATACCGGCGAGGGCGAAACCCAGGTGGTGTGCGGCGCCCCCAACGCGCGGACCGGCATGAAAGGAGTGTTCGCGCCTGCGGGCACGACGATCCCGGGCACCGGCCTCAGGCTCAAGAAGACCAAGATCCGCGGCGTCGAATCGAGCGGCATGTTGTGTTCGGCGCGCGAGATGGGCCTTGGCGAGGATCACGAAGGCATCATCGACCTGCCCGATGGTGCGCCGGTCGGCGCGCCGTTTGCGCCGGTCCTCGGCCTCGACGATCCGGTGATCGAAATCGGAATTACCCCCAACCGCCAGGATTGCCTCGGCGTTCACGGTGTCGCACGCGACCTTGCCGCCGCCAATATCGGCGCCCTCAAGGACCGCGATGCCGCGCCCCTCCCCGGCGCTTTCGAAAGCCCGGTTTCGGTGCGGCTTGCCTTCGAGAACGGCACCGAGCCCTGCCCGATGTTCGTCGGGCGCTATATCCGCGGGGTGAAGAACGGGCCCAGTCCGGCATGGTTGCAAGACCGGCTGCGCGCCATCGGGTTGCGGCCGATTTCGGCGCTGGTCGATATGACGAATTTCGTCACCTTCGATCTCGGCCGGCCGCTGCATGTGTTCGACGCCGACACGCTGGCGGGCGGAATTCATGTGCGCCTCTCGCGCGCCGGCGAATCGATCGATGCCCTCGACGGCAAATCTTACACGCTCGACGATTCGGTCACCGCGATTGCCGACGACGACGGGGTGCTGGCGCTCGGCGGCATCGTCGGCGGCGAACCGTCGAGCTGCACCGAGGCGACCAAAAACGTCTTCATCGAGGCCGCCCTGTTCGACCCCCTGCGGACGGCGGCCTCGGGCCGGCACTACAACATCGAAAGCGACGCGCGCTACCGGTTCGAGCGCGGCGTCGATCCGGATGCGGTCTGCAGCGGCATGGAGGCGGCGACACGTTTGGTGCTCGATCTCTGCGGCGGCGAGCCCAGCGAAATGGTGGTGGCGGGCGCGGTGCCCGACTGGCGGCGGACAATTTCGCTGCGGGCGTCGCGGGTCAACAATCTCGTTGGCCTCGACCTGCCCGCGGACGAAGTGACGGCAATCCTCGAGCGTCTCGGCTTTGCCGTCGAGGGGGCGGGCGAAACATTGAAGGTTTCGGTCCCGTCGTGGCGGCGCGACGCGCACGGCGAGGCCGATCTGGTGGAGGAAGTCGCGCGCATCCATGGATACGACCGCATCCCTTCGGTTCCCCTGCAATCTGAATACGCGGTAACGCGGCCGGCGCTGACGCGATCGCAAACGCGCGCCGGCACCGCCAAGCGGGCGCTGGCCGCACGCGGCATGGACGAGTGCGTAACCTGGTCGTTCCTGGCTTCGAATCATGCGGCCCTGTTCGGCGGCGGCGGCGCCAACATGCATCTCGCCAATCCGATCAGCGCCGATCTTGACTGCATGCGGCCCTCGTTGCTGCCGAATTTGATTGCTGCGGCGGGACAGAACGCGGACCGCGGCTTCGCCGATACCGCCTTCTTCGAGGTCGGCCCGCAGTACGCCGACCAATCCCCTGAAGGCCAGACCACCGCCGCCACCGGAATTCGCGCCGGCAACATCGTGGCGCGGCAATGGGACCGGGCTTCGCGTGCCGCCGATGTGTTCGATGCCAAGGCCGATGCGCTGGCGGCGCTGGCCGCCTGTGGCGCGCCGGTCGAAAAACTCCAGATCGGAGCGGGCGCGCCCGACTGGTATCACCCCGGGCGGTCGGGCACGTTGCAGCTCGGGCCGAAAAACGCCATCGCCTGCTTCGGCGAAATTCATCCGCGCGTGCTGCGCGCCCTGGACGTGGCCGGGCCGGTGGTCGGGTTCGAGGTGGTGCTCGAATCGATCCCGCTGCCCAAATCCAAGGCCTCGCGCAACCGCCCGCCACTGGTCGTATCCGATCTGCCGGGGGTGGATCGCGATTTTGCGTTCGTCGCCGATAATGGTGTTGCCGCGGCAGCCATCGTTCAGGCCGCGCGCACGGCCGACAAGAAACTGATTTCGGTCGTTTCCGTGTTCGATGTCTTCGCCGGCGAGTCGGTCGGCGCCGGCAGGAAATCCATCGCCATCACCGTGCGCCTGCAACCCGTCGAGCAGACCCTGACGGATTCAGAGATCGACCGGGTAGCGGAGAAAATCGTTGCCGCCGTCGCCAAGGCCACCGGCGCGACACTGCGCGGTTAGGGCGCCCCGAGGCCATGACCGACCCGGCGCATATCCGCAACTTCGCCATCATCGCCCATATCGATCACGGCAAATCGACTCTGGCCGACCGCATGATCGAAATGTGCGGCGGGCTGGAGGCGCGCGAGATGAAAACCCAGGTACTCGATTCGATGGATATCGAGCGCGAGCGCGGCATTACCATCAAGGCGCAAACCGTGCGGCTGCGATACGGCGCGGCGGACGGCGAGACGTATGTCCTCAACCTCATGGACACGCCGGGGCACGTCGATTTTGCCTACGAAGTCAGCCGCAGCCTGGCCGCCTGCGAAGGTTCGATCCTGCTGGTCGATGCAAGCCAGGGCGTCGAGGCGCAAACGCTGGCCAATGCCTATCAGGCGGTGGACGCCAATCACGAGATAATTGTGGTGATCAACAAGATCGACCTGCCCGCGGCGGAACCCGAGCGCGTGCGCGCCCAGATCGAAGACGTGGTCGGCCTCGATGCGTCGGAGGCGATTTCGATCTCCGCCAAGACCGGCGACGGCGTTGCCGAGGCGCTCGAAGCGCTGGTGCAACGCCTGCCACCGCCCCTCGGCGCGCGCGAGAAGCCGCTGCGGGCGCTCCTGGTGGATAGCTGGTACGACCCATACCTGGGCGTCGTCATTCTGGTGCGGGTGCGCGAGGGTGTCCTTAGGAAGGGCATGAAGATGCGGATGATGGCGGCCGGCACGACGCATGGGGTTGAGCGCGTCGGCACCTTCACGCCAAAAATCACGCCCGCGGACGAACTCGGCCCCGGCGAAATCGGTTTCGTCACCGCCGGAATCAAGGAAGTCGCCGAAACCCAGGTCGGCGATACCTTGACCGACGACCGCGCCCCGGCCGCGGAACCCCTGGCCGGTTTCCGGCCCAGCGTGCCGGTCGTGTTCTGCGGCCTGTTTCCCGTCGATTCCGGCGAGTACGAGGACCTGCGCGAAAGTCTCGTCAGGCTCCGCCTCAACGATGCCAGCTTTCATTTCGAGGTCGAATCTTCGCCGGCGCTCGGGTTCGGGTTCCGTTGCGGCTTCCTCGGCCTGTTGCACCTCGAAATCGTGCAGGAACGGCTGCACCGCGAATTCGATCTCAACCTGATCGCGACGGCACCGAGCGTCGTCTATCGCCTGACGCTGACAAACGGGCGCAAACTGGAACTTCACAATCCGGTCGATTATCCCGACCCGTCGCAAATCGCCCGCATCGAAGAACCGTGGATCAAAGCCACTGTCATGGTGCCCGACGAATACCTGGGTGCGGTGCTGAAATTGTGCGAGGAACGGCGCGGGATTCAGATCGACCTGACCTATGCCGGGTCCCGCGCGGTGGTGGTTTACCGGCTGCCGCTGAATGAAGTGGTGTTCGATTATTACGACCGGCTCAAATCGGTCAGCCGCGGCTATGCCAGTTTCGATTACCGGCTCGACGGCTACGAAGAAGGCGATCTGGTCAAAGTAGCGATCCTGGTCAACGCAGAGCCGGTCGATGCGCTGTCGCTGGTGGTACACCGGGGCCGCGCCGAAGCCCGGGGCCGCGCCATTTGCGATCGCCTCAAGGAGCTGATCCCGCGCCACCTGTTCAAGATTCCGTTGCAGGCGGCAATCGGCGGCAAGATCATCGCCCGCACGACCATCGCGGCGCTGCGCAAGGATGTGCTCGCAAAGTGTTACGGCGGCGATGTATCGCGCAAGCGCAAACTTCTCGACAAGCAGAAGAAGGGCAAGAAGCGCATGCGCACCATCGGCAAGGTCGATATCCCGCAGGAAGCGTTCATCGCCGCGCTCAAACTGGGCGAGGAATAGGGCGTTCGGCGGGAGAACAGGTCCCGTTTTATGGGACCTGCTCTCGCTTTTCTTCGCTCACGGTGGCGGACCTGAAGGTCCGCGCCTGCGCGGGCGCGTCGCAGAACCGGCGGGCCGCAGTCGCGGCCTAGAGCGATTCCCAACAAACGGGAATCGCTCTAATCGAAGTCGTAGTCGAACCTGAACCTCACTTCGCGGCTGGCGGCATCGAAGCGCCCGCTGCTGCGCAAGCTCTCGAGTTCGCCGGTTCCTGATCCCGGCACCACGGCGCAGGTTGCTTTTGCGGCGCCTTCTTGGAAGGTGCCAATATGTTCGAGGACGAAACTGCCGGCGCGCCCGTCCAGGCTGCCGGTGATGCGTTCCTGTCCGACAAAACTCGCGGTGTCGTCGGCGCGGTGAGTCATCAGGTATTCGACCGAACTGCTACCTTCGATCGCGCCCGAAAAGGTTTTGGTGACGGTTGCGCGGGTGAGCTTCGGGGCGCCCTCGGCCTGGTCGTAAGGCGATTCGTCCCAGGCGGTCACCTGAAAGAGCGATTTGGTGTGTGTCGTCATGGTAGTGGGTGGAGGCGGCGTTACCGCACTCAGCTGCGGTCGATGAACCAGCGGTCGCGGCGGCGGCGGCGGAACAGCCACGCCAGCACCAGTCCGGGCACGCCGAGCACCACCCATCCCGGCCACTGCAAAAGGGTCAAGATGACCGGGTCCCAGATCGGCGGCCAGACATAGCGTTCCACCACAACCTGGGCGAGGCCGAGGCTTCCAGAATGGATGTCGAACCAGAGTTTGCCAAGCGCCGTGATCTGCCAGGTGCCGGAATCGATCAGGGCGACGATTTCCCATCCAAACGCGACGATCGCGAGGGCGACCAGCAACCAGCCGAGCATCCGTCCGACGATCATGGCGTCCCCCGTGTTCCCCGCCTCCGCGCGGCGGAGGGTGTTCGCCCAGAATCAATTACTTATCAGATATTCGCGCCCCGGGCGAATGGGCGCCGGTGGACCGGCCGGTGGCGTGCGGCGGGCCACAAGACCCGCGCCTCGTGCTGGCGAGCGGTGTTCCCGTTGGTGTCGCGCGGCCTCGCGATTCCCCCACTGGCATTGAAGAAATCCGGCGGACTTCCGCGCGGCGTGCAGCCGCGGCCCCACTCCCGTACCGACGTTGCGCCGCGCCGGTTTTCGCCGCCCCCCGGCGCCGCTATAGTGCCGCCCGCCCCGGGTCGTAGGCCTGCGGCGGGCGCACGGCTCTGGTGCGGTGCGCCAGGTTAGGAGGGGTGGCCGAGTGGTTGAAGGCGCACGCTTGGAAAGCGTGTTTACGGGCAACCGTAACGTGGGTTCGAATCCCACTCCCTCCGCCAG
>CAZTAK010000017.1:0-40524 GCA_964611585.1 uncultured Alphaproteobacteria bacterium | reverse complement strand
TTTGATTGGTAGGCGCGACAGGAATCGAACCTGTGACCCACTGATTAAAAGTCAGTTGCTCTGCCGACTGAGCTACGCGCCCATACCATTGGTTATCAACGCTCTTTCGGCCTCGGACCGCTCGGCGCTGCGGGGCGGGTCAACAAACGGCCGGTCGAACCCGTTGGCCCCCACCCGCCTCCCGGCAAATCCAGACCACGGGTGCGCCTTTTTAGCGGGGGCAGTGGCGGGGGTCAACGCGCGCGCCTTTCCAGACCTAATTGCGGGCGGCCGCCGGAGCGGCAGGGCCTCAGCCCCCGTCGCGCCGACGCAAGCTGACGCTCGATGCTTTCGCCGATCGAATCGAACATCATTTCCTGGGTCGTGCGGCGAAACGAGTTCCCGGCTCGATTGAATCCAGCTTCCTCCATCGCCCTTCGAGTTTCGTGGCGATCTTTCGGCAATCGGTTGGGATCGCGCCCGAATCGGGGCTTGACGCGAGCTTCATACGGTTCCGGCTTCATCGCCAAGAGATCGTGAGCAACGGGCACCATCGGTTTGCGCAAAGAACTCTCACGCGCCAATTCGTCATGATCGCGGATGGCATGTATGGCGTGGGTTGCGAATTTGGTCACGGCGGCTCCGTGCGAGCGGGGAAGCTGACAACGTTCAGAAAAATATGAACCTGCCAATTCGAGCCAAGAACCGTGAACCCCGGATCAGCCCGGCGCCAAGTCGCCCCCGCCCTGCAACTCTTTGAATTCCACCACATATTCGGGAAGGCTCCGGACCGCGATGGCGCCCCGCAACCCGGCCATCAAGTCCTGATAGAAGGTCAGGTTGTGCCAGGTCAGCAGCATCGCCCCCAGAATCTCCTTCGCCTTGATCAGGTGATGCAGGTAGGCGCGGCTGTATCCGGTGCAAGCCGGGCACAGGCAGGTCTCATCCAGCGGACGCGGATCGGCGGCATGGCGCGCGTTGCGCAGATTGACGGATCCACGGCGGGTGAACGCCTGACCGGTCCGGCCCGAGCGCGTCGGCAGCACGCAATCGAACATGTCGATGCCGCGGACGACGGCGCCGACGATGTCGTCCGGTTTCCCGACCCCCATCAGGTAGCGCGGCGCGTCGGCGGTCAGATGCGGCACTGTGGCTTCAAGGGTCTGGAACATCTGCGCCTGATCTTCGCCGACCGCGAGACCGCCGATGGCGTAGCCGTCGAAACCGATGGCGGTGAGCGCCGCCGCCGATTGCCCTCTCAAATCCGGATAGACGCTGCCCTGGACGATACCGAACAGGCCCTTGCCAGCACCGTGAAGCCAAGCCGCTTTCGAACGTTGGGCCCAGCGCATCGAGAGTTCCATCGAACGCCGCACCTCGTCCACCGTCGCCGGGTAGGGCGTACATTCATCGAGAACCATGGCGATATCGGTATCGAGCAAGACCTGGATTTCCATGCACCGTTCCGGCGTCAGCACATGGGAACTGCCGTCGAGATGAGATCGAAAGGTGACGCCGTCTTCGCTTACGGTGCGAAGGGCGGCGAGCGACATGACCTGATAGCCCCCGGAATCGGTCAAGATCGGCCGCTCCCAGTGCATGAAATCATGAAGCCCGCCCAATGCGGCGACCTCCTCGGCGCCGGGGCGCAACATCAGGTGATAGGTGTTGCACAACAGAATATCGGCGCCGGTATCGGCGACCGAACCGGGCAGCATTGCCTTCACCGTCGCGGCGGTTCCGACCGGCATGAAGGAGGGCGTCGCAATTGCGCCACGGCCGGTTTCGAGGACGCCGGTGCGCGCCGCGCCGTCGTGCGCATCGATCCGAAAGGTCAACGCGGTTTTTTCCGTCATGAAGGAGCACACCCCAGGAGGCAGGCGTCGCCGTAGGAATAGAACCGGTAGTTGTTTTCGATAGCGTGGGCGTAAGCCGATTTCATACGCGCGGTCCCAGCAAAGGCGCAGACAAGCATGAACAGGGTCGAACGCGGAAGATGAAAATTCGTCATCAATAGATCGACCGCCTGGAAGACATATCCCGGGGTAATGTACAGATTGGTTTCGCCGACAAAGGGGCGCGCGTTGCCCCCTTCATCGGCCGCCGATTCGAGAAGCCGCAGACTCGTGGTGCCGACCGCGACGATGCGCCCGCCCGCCGCGCGCGCCTGGTTGATTTGCGCCGCCGCCGCTTCGCTGATTTCGCCGCTCTCGGCGTGCATGACGTGATCTTCGGTGCGTTCGGATTTCACCGGCAGGAAGGTTCCGGCGCCCACATGCAAAGTCACCATTGCGGCGCTGATCCCGGCCGCCTCCAGCGCCGCCATCAGCTCCGGGGTGAAATGGAGCCCCGCCGTCGGCGCCGCCACGGCGCCCGCCGCACGAGCGTAGACAGTCTGATAGTCGTTCAGGTCCTGCGCATCCGCGACACGGGTGCGCGCGATATAGGGCGGCAGCGGCATCTCGCCGATCCGCTCCAGCGCCGCCGTCACAGCACGATCATCGCAGGCGAAATCGAGCGTGACCGCCCCGCCCTCGCCCCGCGCCACGACCTCGGCCACGACACCGCTGCCGAAGTCGATTCGATTCCCCGGGCGCAGGCGTTTGGCGGGCCGGGCCAGCGCGAACCACTGCCCGCCGCGCACGGGCTTCAACAACGTGGCTTCGATCTTAACCTTGCCGCGCAGACCCCTGAGACGGGCCGCCAGCACACGGGTATCGTTGAAGACCAACAGATCCCCCGGCCGCAGCAGCACCGGCAGTTCGCGGACCGAGCGGTTCGACAAGGTCTCGCCGACGACCAGAAGGCGCGCGGCATCGCGCGGGCGCGCCGGGCGCAGGGCAATCCGGCCGTCCGGCAGGACGAAATCGAAGTCGGTCACTTTCATCGCCGGACCATACCGCGATTCGGGTTTGCCGCGGACGGCGGAGGATGAGCGTCAGTATCCGTGTCCGGTTCTCCCGGTCCCGACGCCCGCAACAGCTGTCCGGCCGGGGTCCTGGCCGCCTGTTACGATCCGGCGCCCGGACCGGCGGCGCCCTTGCCCCTAATCGCCTTCGATGTCCGCCGCCATCCGCATGCGGATAATGATATCGGGGTTGTGCACCAGCCCGTCTCTGTAGGGATCGCCGAGCTTGATCTCGTCGACGTGCTCCATGCCGTCGATGACGCGGCCCCAGACGGTATACTGCCGGTCAAGGTCTGGCCGGTCGGCGAGCAGGATGAAGAATTGCGAATCGGCACCGTCAGGGTTCGGCGTGCGCGCCATCGAAACGATTCCGCGGCGGTGTGATTCTTCGTTGAATTCGGCACGCAGGCGTTGGCCCGAACCGCCGCTGCCGTCGCCCCGGGGGTCGCCGGTCTGGGCCATAAAGCCCTCGATCACGCGATGGAACTTGAGGCCGTCGTAAAACCCTTCGCGCACCAATTCCTTGATTCGCTCGACGTGCCGGGGCGCCAAGTCGGGCAGCATCTCGATGGTCACGCGGCCGGAACGCAAATCGAGATAAAGCGTGTTGCCGTCGGTCTCCGCGGGCGAATCCGCCGCAACCGTCATGATTGCCCCCAAGAGCAGTAAGAACAGAAAATTGCGCACCCCGTCTTCAGTCTTGAGATCGTTGCTTCACGCGGTCCGCCATGCGGGCAGCCACGTTTTGCGACACGAAGCTGGAGATATCCCCACCCAGTAGCGCTATTTCCTTGACGAAGCGCGAGGCGATGAACTGCTGCGATTCCGAGGCCATCAAAAAAACAGTTTCAATCGACGGATTGAGGCGGGCGTTCATGCCCACCATCTGAAATTCGTAGTCGAAATCGGAAACCGCGCGCAGACCCCGGACAATAATGTTCGCGAAATGTTGTTCGGCAAAATGCATCAGCAAGCTTGTAATGGGCTTGACTTCGATGACGGTCCCATTGGTGCCGGTACGGGCGCTGATTTCATGACGCACCATTTCGAGACGCTCTTCGATATCGAACATCGACGACTTGCCGGTATTGAGGGCCACGCCGATCAACAACCGGTCGACCAGCCGCGTGGCCCGGTCGATGATGTCGGTGTGGCCGTTGGTGATGGGATCGAAGGCTCCGGGGTAGACGCCGATTCGTTCCATGCTCAAGGTTGCCTCTGCTAGAAGTGCGTGCCGAACCGGAAATGAAATCCCGGAATCCGCGGCCCCGGCCGGCGGGGCGCCCGGTTATACACCGTCATCGTCCGATGGGGAACCCGGATCCTCGTTCAAATCGGAGTCCGGTGCGGCGGGTTCGACGCCCTCCTCCGGCCCTGTGTCGGCGCCCTCTTTCGGCACCGGGCCAGCCGGCGCTGAATCGCTTTCCGGTTCGATCAACCAGGCGGCCGAGACGACCTTCTCGCCCTCCGCGGTCTTGAACAGCGTTACGCCCTGGGTGTTGCGTGAGGCGATGCGGATGTCACCAACGCCGCTGCGGATCAGTTTGCCAGCGTCGGTAACCAGCATGATCTGGCCGTTATCTGAAACCGGACCGGCGGCCACGACCGGGCCGTTCCGCTCCGAGGTTTCGATGTTGATGATGCCTTGGCCGCCGCGGGCAGTAATCCGGTACTCGTAGGAGGATGTGCGTTTGCCATACCCGTTTTCGGTGATCGACAGGATGAACTGCTCGTTTTCTGCAAGCGATTCGAGCAGTTCCGGCGCGAGCGGAGAATCCGGTGCTTGCGATTTTGCGTCGCCCTCGGATTTGCGCCGCGCACTCGCATACCGCAAATAGGCATCGCGTTCTTCGACGTCGATCTTCACATGCCGCAACACCGACATCGAAATGACTTCGTCCCCACTGGCCAGCTTCATTCCGCGTACGCCGGCGGTCGCGCGGCCACCATGAATGCGAAGCCCCTCGATCGCGAAGCGCAAACATTTTCCGCTGCGCGCGGCAAGCAGAATGTCGTCCGCATCCGTAGCGGTGGCGACTTCGATCAACCGGTCGCCGGCCGCGAGTTTGATGGCAACGATGCCAGAGGTGCGCACGTTATCGAACTTGCCGAGATTGATTGGCCGAATGATACCTTGAGCCGTTGCGAACACGGCGGTGAGTTCGCCCCAACTCGCCTCGTCCTCGGGCAGGGGCAGAATGGTGGCGATGGATTCGCCTTCGGCCAGCGGCAGCAAATTGATCACCGGCTTGCCGCGTGCCTGCGGCGTTCCCTGCGGCAGGCGGTAAGTCTTCATCGTGTAGACCTTGCCGGCGGTAGAAAAGAACAGCAGCGGCGTGTGCGTGTTGACGACGAAGACCTTGGCAACGAAATCTTCCTCGCGCGTACTCATCCCGGAGCGGCCTTTGCCGCCGCGGCGCTGGGCGCGGTAGGTCGAAAGCGGTACCCGCTTGACGTAGCCCGTGTGGCTGAGGGTCAGTACCATCTCTTCGCGCTGGATCAGGTCTTCTTCGTCCTGCAGAACTAGACTTTGCTCGATGGCGGTACGGCGCGGGGTTCCAAACTTGCCGCGCATCTCGACCAGTTCTTCGCGCAGAATCGCCATCAGGCGTTCGCGGCTGCGGAGGATGTCTAGATGGTCGAGAATCTTTTCGGCAAGGCCCTCGAGTTCGTCGCCGATCTCGTCCCGTCCCAGCGCGGTCAGACGTTGCAGGCGCAAGTCGAGGATCGCGCGGGCCTGTCCTTCCGATAGCCGATACTTCTTGTCGAATACGCCCCGGCCGGGCTCGTCGATCAGGGCGATCAGGGATTCGACGTCAGCGGCCGGCCAGTCGCGGCTGAGCAGTTGCGCCCGCGCCGTGGCAGGGTCTTTCGCCTTGCGGATCAGCGCGATCACTTCGTCGATGTTAGCAACCGCAATCGCCAGGCCGACCAGCACCTGCGCGCGTTCCCGCGCCTTGCCGAGGTCGTGCTTGGTTCGCCGCGTGATCACCTCTTCGCGGAAGGCGACGAAGGCCGCGATCATTTCCTTGAGGTTGAGAATGCCGGGGCGGCCGTGGTCGAGTGCCAGCATGTTGACGCCGAAATTGGTTTGCAGCGGCGTGTAGCGGTATAGCTGGTTGAGGACCACCTGCTCGTTCACGTCGCGGCCCACCTCGATCACCACGCGCACACCGTCGCGGTCGGATTCGTCGCGCAGGTCGGCTATGCCCTCAATGCGGCGCGAGCGAGCGAGGTCCGCGATCTGTTCCACCAACCGCGACTTGTTGACCTGGAACGGGATTTCCGAGACGACGATGGCGGTCCGGCTTTTTTGCGCCTCTTCGAACTTGGCCTTGCCGCGGATGGTCACCGAACCGCGTCCGGTCTTGAAGGCGTCGCGAATACCGGCACGGCCCATGATGATGCCGCCGGTGGGAAAATCCGGCCCCTGGACGTGGACCATGAGATCCTCGACCGTCACGTTGGAGTCGTCGACGTAGGCGCAGCAGGCGTCGATCACTTCCGTGAGATTATGGGGCGGTATGTTGGTCGCCATGCCGACGGCGATGCCCCCCGCCCCGTTGACCAGAAGATTCGGAATCCGCGCCGGCAGAACCCGCGGCTCGCGCGCGGTCGAATCGTAGTTGTCCTGAAAATCGACGGTGTTCTTGCCGATATCTTCCAACAGGGCATGCGCCGTCTGGGCCATGCGGATTTCGGTGTAACGCATCGCCGCCGGCGGATCGCCGTCCATCGACCCGAAGTTGCCTTGCCCGTCCAGAAGCGGCAGTCGCATGGAAAAAACCTGCGCCATGCGCACCATTGCCTCGTAAATCGCCTGATCGCCATGGGGATGGTATTTGCCCATCACTTCGCCGACGACGCGGGCGGATTTACGGTAGGGCTTGTTCCAGTCGAATCCGCTTTCGTTCATCGAAAACAGGATGCGGCGGTGGACCGGCTTGAGACCGTCACGGACATCCGGCAAGGCGCGGCTCACGATCACGCTCATGGCGTAATCGAGATAGGAGCGCCGCATCTCCTCTTCGATGTTGACGGGATGAACGTCGTTGCCGGGTGGCGGCGGTGGTGGGGCTTCGGTTTCTGCGGTGCTCACGGGCGAGGCTGGATCTCGATGGGGGCCTGTCGGGGACGCCGGAGTCGGGGCCGGCTGCGGCCCCCGAGCGAGGCGATTTACAAACGCTGCGACGGACCCCGAACGGTGCCCGCCGCGAGTCCAATTATAGCCTCGGGGGGACCCTTTTGCGAAGAGAAATTGTCAATTTTTAAGCTGCAATATCAATAAGTTATGGGCGCAAATCCAGTCCCGGTGCAGAACGCCGAGGAGGCGGAAAATGAGCGCGCCGCAGACCCTCGCGGCGCCCCCGCCCGTTCTTGATTCCCGAGCCGATTCTGGTGCCGCGCCGACGTCCAAGCGGGCGCAACCGAGGCCCCTATGCGGCGGTTATCGCCGCCGCACCCGAGCGTGCCCGCAGGATCAGGCTCGCCACAATCAACAAATTGGCGGCGTTGGCGCCGGCCCCGATCAGGAAGGCCGGCACATAGGATCCGGTCATGTCGAACACGAGCCCGCCGAGCCAACCGCCGATCGCCATGCCAAAGGTGCCGAACAGAAGGACCATGCCGGTGCGCCGGCCTATCTGCACGGCGGGCACGTACTCGCGCAGGATAAGAGGATAGGACGGCAAAATCGCGCCATAGCCCAACCCGTAGACGACGGCGACGATAAAGATGCCGGTCTGCCCCTCCATCAGGGCGAGCAGGACCAGCGAAAATCCCTGAATCAGAGAAAACAGGAACAGGCCGCGCAGGCCGCCGACCCAATCGGCGACCAGACCCAAGCAAACGGTGCGGCTGACAAAACTTGCCATCAGCATGACCGACAGCAGTTCCGCCGCTCGCGCCAACGGGATACCGATGTCGGTCGCATGAGAAACCAGATGCGCAAGCGGAAGCGACATCGCGATGCAGCAACCGACGATCGCCGCACACAGGATCGCTTGCAGCGTGCCCGGCGACACGCCCAAAGCGGTCATGCCGTTGCCGTCAGTCTGTTGCGTGGCCGCCCCATGCCTGTGCTCTGCGACCTGACTTGGCGACTTCCGCCGCATCACCAGGCTGAGCGGAAGCATGGTGGCAAACGCAAAAAGGCCGAACCAAAGAAAGGTCTCGCGCCAGCCGATGGCTTCGTTGAAATAGCGGAAGATCGGCGGCCAGACGATACCCGCAAGGCTCTGTCCCCCGGCAACCAGACCCACCGCGATGCCGCGCCGGCGGACGAACCAATGGGTAATGTTCGCCGAGAGCGGCCCGAACAGGGTCGCCTGGCCGAGAAGGCCGAGCATGATCCCGTAGGTAAAATAGAATTCGACCTGGCTTGTCGCCAAACCCGCCACCACCGTCCCGGCGGCGATCATGAGTCCGCCGAGCGCGGCGGGCATCGCCATGCCGGAACGGTCCAGCCAATGGCCCATGACCAGACCCCCGATCCCGGTGCCGATAAACTGCAACGAGTACGCGATCGAAGGCACCGACCGCGGCCAGCCCATTTCCGCCGCAATCGGTTTAAGCGCGACGACCAGCAGGAACATCGCTCCCGAACCGATCATCATCAAAAGGACCGATGCGGTCAGGACGGCTATCTGGGTGCGGCGTTCGTTCATGTGCGGCCTGACGGGAGACGAGGAGGCGCGACTGTATCAGGTCCGGCGTGCGGCCGAGACCCGGTTTGAGAGGGCCCCATCGAGTTGCTGGAGGCCGCCTGCGCGCAGCGGAAACGCCTGTGAGACCCGGTCCGAGGATTCGGGCGACCTTTCACGTCAGGGCAGTGGCGCCAGACGTCAGGGCATGCGTACCATCAGCGTATGCGGGCCGGGTTCGCGCGGGCGTTCGGACAGGCTGCCAGTCGCCCCCCTAGAACGGAATCTCGTCGTCGAGATCGGCGCCAAGCGAGGCCTCGCCGGGGGCCTCGACGGCATCCGGGGCGCCCGCGGGCACTTCGCCGCCCTGCGAGCCGCGGCTATCGAGAATTTGCAGTTCGCCGCGAAAGCGCCCCAGCACCACCTCGGTGGTATAGCGGTCGTTACCGGTTTGATCCTGCCATTTGCGGGTTTGCAGCGTGCCCTCGAGGTACACCTTGCGGCCCTTGGTAAGGTAATCCTGCGCGACGCGGCAGAGGTTCTCGTTGAAGATCACGACCCGGTGCCATTCGGTGCGTTCGCGCCGCTCGCCCGATCCCTTGTCGCGCCAGGTCTCGGACGTCGCTACCGATAGCTGAACGATCGGCCGCCCGTCCTGGGTCTGCCGCACTTCCGGGTCGCGCCCGAGATTTCCGACCAGGATGACCTTGTTGACGCTTCCTGCCATGACTAATTCCTTGTTGCGAAGGCGCGGGTATGGGGCCGCAGTTTAGGGACTGGCAGGCGTGGCCGCCACCGCACAGTTATCCACAGGTAGAGAACCGGGGCCCGGCCACCCATTTTTCGGCGGTCGCCGCCAGGCAGCCGAATTTGCGAATTTCCGGCCCGACTGGCGTATAGTCGTGTGTTGCCCTTTGGACCCCCGACGAGCCCGAGCATATCCGTGCCCGCCCGCAAATCACCCACTAGACGATCCGCCGACCATAAATCGATCGTTATCCGCGGCGCCCGCGAGCACAATCTCAAAGGCATCGACGTCGATATCCCGCGCAACAAGCTGGTGATGCTGACCGGCCTGTCAGGGTCGGGCAAGTCCTCGCTGGCATTCGATACGATCTATGCCGAAGGCCAGCGCCGCTATGTCGAAAGCCTGTCGGCCTATGCGCGCCAGTTCCTGGAACTGATGCAGAAGCCCGATGTCGAATCGATCGAGGGGCTCTCGCCCGCCATTTCGATCGAGCAGAAGACCACCTCGCGCAATCCGCGTTCGACCGTCGGCACCGTCACTGAAATCTACGACTACCTGCGGCTGTTGTATGCGCGCATCGGCATCCCCTACTCGCCCGCCACCGGTCTGCCGATTGAAAGCCAAACCGTCAGCCTTATGGTTGACCGGGTGCTGTCGATGCCGGAAGGCAAACGGCTTTATCTGCTGGCGCCGATCGTGCGCGGCCGCAAAGGCGAGTACCGCAAGGAACTGGCCGACTTGCTCAAGAAAGGCTTTCAGCGCGTCAAGGTGGACGGGACCCTGTACGAGATCGAGAACGTTCCCGCCCTCAACAAGAAGATCAAGCACGACATCGAAGTGGTGGTGGACAGGCTGGTGGTGCGGGATGACCTTGGATCGCGCCTGGCCGACAGTTTCGAGACCGCGCTTTTGGCCGCCGACGGGCTCGCCATCGCCGAGGATGCCGACTCGGGCGAGCGCACCATCTTTTCATCCAAGTTCGCCTGCCCGGTGTCGGGTTTCACCATCGAGGAAATCGAGCCCCGCCTGTTTTCCTTCAACAATCCCTTCGGCGCTTGCCCTGATTGCGACGGCCTCGGAACCGATATCTATTTCGATCCCGAACTGGTCGTGCCCGATGCGCGCCGGTCTCTGCGCAACGGCGCCATCGCACCCTGGTCGAAATCGTCTTCGCCTTACTACATCCAGACTCTTGAAAGCCTGGCACGGCACTTCAAGGTGTCGATGAACGATCCGTTCGAGGACCTGCCTAACAAGGTGCAGGATTCCATCCTGTGGGGCACCGGCAAGGACCGGGTGACGCTCACCTACGACGACGGCGACCGCACGTATTCGACGACCAAACCGTTCGAGGGAATCGTCCCCAACATGGAACGGCGCTGGCGGGAAACTGAATCGTCGTGGATCCGCGAGGAAATGGCGCGGTATCAGAACGAGACCCTGTGCGAAACATGCCAGGGATACCGTCTCAAACCCGAGGCGTTGGCGGTCAAGATCGCGGGGCTGCACGTCGGCGAAGTCACCGAAATGTCGATCGATCGCGCCGCAGGGTGGTTCCGCGTACTGCCGCCGAATCTGACCGCAAAGCAGCGCGAGATCGCCGAGCGAATACTAAAGGAAATCAACGAGCGCCTCGGCTTTCTGGTCAACGTCGGCCTCGAATACCTGACGCTGTCGCGCACCGCCGGCACGCTGTCGGGCGGCGAAAGCCAGCGCATCCGGCTCGCTTCCCAGATCGGGTCGGGATTGACGGGCGTGCTTTACGTACTGGACGAGCCCTCCATCGGGCTCCACCAGCGCGACAACCGGCGGCTTCTGGACACGCTGGAAAACCTGCGCGATCTCGGCAACACGGTGATCGTGGTCGAGCACGACGAAGAGGCGATTCGTGCCGCTGATTACGTCGTCGACATGGGCCCGGGCGCGGGCAAGCATGGCGGCGAAATCGTCGCCGAGGGCCCGCCTGCAAGAATCTTGAAATCGAAGGCGAGCCTCACCGGCCAGTACCTCACCGGAAAACGCGAAGTGCCGGTGCCGGCGGCGCGCCGGCCGGGAAAGCTTACTCAGACGCTTACCGTGCGCGGCGCCACGGAAAACAACCTGCAACAGATTGATGTGTCGTTTCCGGTCGGCACCTTCATCTGCGTCACCGGTGTTTCCGGTGGCGGCAAATCGACGTTGATTGTGGAGACGCTGTACAAGGCGCTGGCGCGCAGGCTTAACAACGCCCGCACCACCCCCGGCGCCCATGACTCCATCGAAGGCATGGAATTCCTCGACAAGGTGGTCGACATCGACCAGTCGCCGATTGGGCGAACGCCGCGCTCCAACCCCGCCACCTATACCGGCGCGTTCACGCCGATACGCGAGTGGTTCGCCAGCCTGCCCGAATCGATCGCGCGCGGCTACAAGCCGGGACGGTTTTCGTTCAACGTCAAGGGTGGACGGTGCGAGGCCTGCCAGGGCGACGGCCTGATCAAGATCGAGATGCACTTCCTGCCGGACATCTATGTGCAATGCGATGTCTGCAAGGGCCGGCGCTACAACCGCGAGACCCTGGAGATTCACTTCAAGACCAAATCCATCGCCGACATTCTCGACATGACGGTGGACGACGCAGCGGATTTTTTCTCGGCGGTGCCGGCAATCCGCGACAAGCTGGTGACGTTGCGGAAGGTCGGGCTCGGGTACATCCATGTCGGCCAGCAAGCGACGACGCTCTCGGGCGGCGAGGCGCAGCGCGTCAAACTGGCCAAGGAGCTGTCGCGGCGCGCCACCGGGCAGACGCTCTATATTCTGGACGAGCCCACCACGGGTCTGCATTTCGACGACATCCGCAAGCTCCTCGACGTGTTGCATGCGCTGGTCGATACCGGAAATACGGTGGTGGTCATCGAACATAACCTCGAGGTCATCAAGACAGCCGACTGGATTGTCGATCTCGGCCCCGAGGGCGGCGACAAGGGCGGCCGCATCGTCGCCGAGGGCACACCGGAGGATGTGGCCGGCGTGAAGTCGAGCTATACCGGCCAGTACCTGAAAGAATATTTGGGTCGCGCCCGCCCCAGAGCAAAAAATACCGCAGCCAGCACCGGCACGACGGCGAAAACCAAGAGGTCCGGCACGAAACGGTCGCGCGTGGCGGCGGCGAAACCGAAAGGCAACTCCAGGAAGCCCGTGGCCAAGAAACCGGCGGCGAAAAAACAAGCCACCGCAACCAAGAAACCGGCGGCAAAGAGGACCGCTGCGCGCGGCGCCAAATCACCTGCGAAATTACCGCGCCGCGCCGCCACCAAGCGCACGCGACGGACCGCCAGGCGGGGATAACGCTCGCGGCTTCGCGCGCCAGAGCAATATCCGAAGGGATTGAACCGGCGCGGGTCAAGCCCTTCGGGCAAAATTGCTCTCCACTTCAAGAAGATAGAGCAGCTTTATCCGTTCAGTGATCGCCGAAAGCGATTCCATCTGAACGGATGCTGCTCCAGGCGCGAGGCCCTACCTCTCCCTGTCTCTCAGCCCGCGCAGGGTCAGGATCAGGGCGTAGATCCACACGACGACGCCAATCAGCCCGAGCGCCATGCCGGGGCCGTCGTTTTCGGGGTTGAGGAGCACCAGCAGGAAGCCGACGATCAGGAAGATCAGCGCCAGGTTCCGCAACATGCGCCCGCGCCGCGCCGGCGGCAGCTGCGAGAACCGGAACGCCGGCGCGCCCTGCCCGTAGCCCCGTTTGTCCCTGCCCCAGATGCGCATGGGCCGAAGTTAAGGGGCGCAGGCGCGCGCCGCAAGCCGATGCGGAATTGGCGGAGCGCGCCGGCTCGGTTACGCTGGTGCCATGACGAACCCGGTTCACATCATCGGCGGCGGGCTCGCCGGCAGCGAGGCCGCATGGCAGATCGCGCGCGGCGGCGTGCCTGTCGTGCTGCACGAAATGCGGCCCCTGCGCGGGACCGAGGCGCACGTGTCGGCGCGGCTTGCAGAACTCGTGTGCTCCAATTCGTTCCGCTCCGACGATGCCGAAAAGAACGCGGTCGGACTACTGCACGAAGAGATGCGGCGCTGCGGGTCGCTTATCATGCGTGCGGCAGACGGCACCCGGGTGCCGGCCGGCTCGGCGCTGGCGGTGGACCGCGACGAGTTCGCGGCCGAGGTCGAGGCGGCGCTGCAACACGAAGCGCTAATCGATATTCGGCGCGAGGAGATTGCCGGCCTGCCACCCGCGGAATGGGATTCGGTGATCGTCGCCACCGGTCCCTTGACCTCGGAGCCGCTGGCGCAGGCGATCCGCACTCTCACCGGCGAGGAGTCGCTCGCCTTCTTCGATGCCATCGCCCCGATCGTTCACCGTGAATCGATCGATTTTTCGCGGGCATGGTTTCAGTCGCGCTATGACAAGGGTGGCAAGGACTACATCAACTGTCCCCTCTCGCGCGAGCAGTACCATGCCTTCATCGATGCGCTGATCGAGGGGGAATACACCGAGTTCCACGATTGGGAGCGCGACACCCCTTATTTCGAGGGCTGTTTGCCGATCGAAGTGATGGCGGCGCGCGGTCGCGAAACGCTGGCGCACGGACCGATGAAGCCGGTCGGGCTCACCAACCCGCACGAGGACACCAAGGCCCACGCCGTGGTGCAACTGCGCCAGGACAACGCGCTGGGCACGCTGTTCAACATGGTGGGGTTTCAAACCAAGCTGAAGCACGGCGAGCAGAAGCGCGTTTTCCGCATGATTCCGGGGCTGGAACGGGCCGAGTTCGCACGCCTCGGCGGAATTCACCGCAATACGTTTCTCAACAGCCCGACGCTGCTCGACGCCCAATTGCGGCTCAAGGCCGATCCGAGGCTGCGGTTTTCGGGCCAGATCGCTGGCGTTGAGGGCTATCTCGAGAGCGCAGCCTGCGGTCTGCTGACGGGCCTTATGGCGGCGGCGCAACGGCTCGAACGGGCGTGGCAACCGCCGCCTGCAACCACGGCACTGGGTGCGCTTCTGAACCACATCACCGGCGGCGCCGAAGCCGAAACTTTCCAGCCGATGAACATCAACTTCGGCCTGTTTCCCCCACTTGAAGGACGCATCAAGCGCGTCCAGCGCAAACCGGCATACAGCGCCCGCGCCCTTGCCGACCTCGACGCCTGGCTCGGCACGCCGCCGCCGAATCGGCTGACCCCGGCGCCTAGAATCTGACCCAGGGGTACGGGCGGACAGCGAAGGATCGAACGGTCGGAGTCAGACCACCGAGCGCCGCCGCCGGACAAAAAAGAAGGGGGCCCGAAGGCCCCTTTCAACCAAGCACTCCCCGCGTTTTCCGGGGCAGTTGTTCAATAGAGGTTCTGCGCAGAAACCATGGCGTAGAGCATCGGGATCGATAGCAGCGTGTTGGTGCGTGAAAACAGCATCGCCGTACGCCCGGCCTTCGCCTTGGTGTCGGCGTCCACCTCGACAATACCGAGCGCCTTTTTCTGGTTGGGCCAGATGATGAACCAGACGTTGAACCACATGATCGCGCCCAGCCACATGCCGATGCCGATCGCGGTATCCTTGGGAACGCCGCTTTCGAGACCGATCAGCAGGGCGCCAACGAAATAGTCGTTGAGGATCGCGAGGATAACGCCGGTGACGATGGTGCCCATCGCCCCCCAACGGAACCAGAACAGGGCTGACGGCGCGATGACCTTGCTGATGGCCGGCTTTTGCTCGTCCGGAATACTTGCCATGTTGGGGATCTGGACGAAGTTGAAGTACCACAACAGCCCAATCCACATGACGCCCGAAAGCACATGGAGCCAGCGCACGAAAAAGGTCCACCAATCCGTGCTGCCAAGGTCGAAGGCATTGGTATCGGGGTACCAAATGACGACCACGATGATCATGATGATTGCCAGAATGATCCCTGAGATCACCGTGGAACGCAGGTTCGCAAGCAGTCCGGCCATTTGTTTATCCCCCTTTGGAAGCGAAAATAACCACAATATGTAGTAGGTCAATTGATGCGAAACACCAATATACCCGATCCGCTGTTGGTACTGCAAGAAGCCGCGGCGACCGCTCTTCGATGCAGGCGCGCGTGCCCCTGAATGCCGCCGACGCGCGGGCGCATTGCGCCGCCGAAGTCCGGCGCCACGACTACGACCGCTACCTGTGCGCCCTGTTTGCCCCCCGGCAGGCCCAGCCCGCGCTTCTCGCGCTGTGCGCCTTCAACCTCGAACTCGCCCGTATCCCGGAAACCGTGCGCGAGCCGGCGCTCGCCGACCTGCGCCGCCTGTGGTGGCGCGAAGCGATTGACGCACTTGCGGGCCGGGTTGACGATCATCCGGTCCTGGTCGCGCTCTCGGGTGCGGACCGACGCCATCAGCTGGATAAGGCCAAGCTGGCGCAAATGATCGACGCGCGCGACGCCGATCATCGCGAAATGCCGCCCGCGACACTGGATGACCTCGAGGCGTATGCCCGCGGCACCTCCGGTTCGCTGATGCGTCTCTGGGTCAACGTCCTGGAGTCGCCTGATACTGGTATGGCCGGCGCCGCCGAGGCGGCGGGAACCGCCTTCGCCCTCACCGGTTTGATGCGCGCAGTGCCGTTCCACGCTGCCGATCGGCGGATCTATCTTCCCGCCGACCTGCTCGACAATGCGGGAATACCCGCGGCGGACCTTTTCGAAGGCCGGGCGCATGCCGGTCTCGGACGCGCCGTAGCGCCGGTCCTCGATCGCGCGCGCACGCTCCTTGCGGAAACGAGCGCCGGTGCCAAAGCGGCGCCGCGCCGGGTCCGTCCTGCACTTTTGCCCGCAGTGCTTGGCGCGCTCTACCTTCGACGACTGGACGCAGCCGGTAACGATCCGTTCTCGCCGGCTCTCGCCGTCTCTCCGCTCAAGCGCCAGTTCTCTCTTGCCCGCGCCTGTTGGACCGGCCGGCTCTAGAACTTTTCCCGTTCGCATGCGCTCACGCGAAAAGCTCTATCCCTTTGACATAGTACGCAAATCGTCGTCGCCGGCGATTCCGCCGGCTCGGGATTTGCGCTAGTCCACGGCAATCAGGAGGGCGGCGACGCGGCGGTCCTCGGCCAGCAGCACGTTGTAGGTGCGGCAGGCGGCGCCGGTATCCATCGGCTCGACGGCGACGCCGGCGCCCCGCAGGACGGCACGTAACGATTCAGGCACCAGCGCCATCTCCCGTCCGCAACCGATCAGCAGGATTTCGACACCGGAGTCAGCCGCCAATACCGGCGCAACACTCTCTTCGGTGATTTCGGCGACGGTGGTCACGGCCAGCGCCGTGACCAAGGTTGGCAGCACCAGGACCGAACCTTCGTGGCGCGTGCCACTGATGCGGAATCCGCCGTCGCCGTAGCCGTTGATCAACTTCCGACCGGCTTCGATTTCCGGGGTGATATCCATCGAAAAACCTTGGCAAACCCCTTGGCGGCCAACGGTCTAGATCAGGGCGATGATGCAGGATCGCCCGCGCCTGGCGCCGAATCCCCGCTCATTTCACGGCGCACCCCGAAATACATCAATAAGGGCGCGGCGACGAAGACCGAAGAATAGGTTCCGACAACGACGCCCCAGATCATCGCGAGCGTAAACCCCGAAATAACAGCGCCGCCGAATATTGCCAGCGCCCCCAGCGCCAGCAGGGTCGTGATCGAGGTCATGGTAGTGCGCGACAGGGTCTCGTTGATGCTCTGGTTCAACAGATCCGTGAGGGAAAGTTTCTTGTATTTGCGCAGATTCTCGCGCACCCGATCGTACACGACGACCGTGTCGTTCATCGAATAGCCAATGATGGCCAGGATCGCGGCAATGATCGAGAGATTGAATTCGAGGCCGGTGACGGCGAAAAAACCGAATGTCAGGATCACATCGTGGGCGAGCGCCGCCACCGCACCGATGCTGAACTGCCATTCGAACCGGAACCAGATGTAGATCAGCATGCAAACCAGGGCGCCGACCAAGGCCAATGTTCCGTCGCGCACCAGTTCGCCACTGACCTTCGGACCGACAAATTCAACACGCCGGTAATCGATCCCGGCGCCGATTTCGACGGCGAGCGCCTCCTTGATTATTTCGACGGCGCGCTGTTGCGCGGTCGAGTCGCCGGGTTGGCGCTCGACCCGGATCAGCACGTCGTCCGCAGCGCCGAACTCCTGCAGCGCCACCTCGCCAAGACCGAGCCCGGACAATGCAGAGCGCATTTGCGCAAGATTCGCCGGTCCCGGGGTTTTGACCTCGAGCAACGTGCCACCGCGAAAGTCGATGCCAAAATTAAGCCCGGAAACCACCAGCATTACCACCGATAGCAATATCATCAGGCCCGACAGGCCGAAGGCCGTCTTGCGCATACCCAGGAACGGGATACGTGTGTCTGCGGGAACCAGGCGAAGTCTGAACATGGCCCTAAATTGGCAATACCGCCGGCTTGCGCTGGCGAATCCAGATGGCGATGACGAGACGCGTCAGCGTAATCGCCGTGAACATCGAACTCACAATCCCGAAACCGAGTGTTATGGCAAACCCGCGTACCGGACCTGAACCCAGACTGAACAACAAGACCGCTGCAATCAGCGTCGTCACGTTCGAATCGATGATGGTCGTCAGGGCGCGGCTGTAGCCTGCCTCGATTGCCGAGAAGGGCGTTCGCCCCGCCCGCACTTCTTCCCGGATGCGCTCGAAGATCAGCACGTTGGCGTCCACCGCCATACCGATGGTGAGCACAACGCCGGCGATGCCCGGCAACGTCAACGTCGCCTGCAAGGCCGACAAACCGCCGCCGATCAGCAGCAAATTGACCAGAAGCGCGAGGTTCGCAACCAGTCCGAACGACCCGTAAGTCACGACCATGAATATCATCACCAGCACGAAAGCGATGACGCTGGCGATTTTGCCGGCAGCGACGGAATCGGCGCCGAGATCGGGCCCGACCGTGCGTTCTTCTAGAATCTTGAGCGGCGCCGGCAGGGCGCCCGCGCGCAACAGTACGGAAAGATCGTTCGCCCCCTGCACCGTGAACCCGCCGCTAATCTGCCCACTACCGCCGATGATCGGCTGGCGGATCACCGGCGCGCTGATGACCTGGCCATCGAGGACGATGGCGAACGGCCGTCCAACGTTCTCGCTGGTAACGGCGCCGAAGCGCCGCCCGCCTACGGAATCGAACGTGAAATTGACAACCGGTTCGTTGGTTTGGGAATCGAAACCGGGCTGGGCATCGACCAGATTTTCGCCCGACACCATGACTTGCTTGCGGACCACATAGAGCTGCGGCCGGCCTTGGGAGTCGAATTCGTCGTCCGCGGGGACCAGTTCCGATCCCGCCGGCACCTGCAAAGGATCCCGGGTCGGCGGTGTTTCGACATCGACCAGCCTAAATACGAGTTTGGCGGTCTTGCCCAGAAGCCGTTTAATCCGGTCCGGATCCTGGACACCGGGCAGTTGCACCAGAATCCGGTCCGATCCCTGGCGTTGAATGGTGGGTTCGCGGGTGCCGGTTTCGTCGATGCGGCGGCGTACGATCTCGATCGACTGTTCGACCGCCGCGGCGCTCCGGGCATCTACCGCATCCTCCGAAAGGCGAAGGACCGCCACCCCACCCGCGTCGAGTTCGACGATCAGGTCTCGGGCCGATGTTCCCAGCAGCGTGTTGGCGATCGGCTGCGCCATGTCCTCGAGGATGGCGCGCGCCCGATCGAAATCTTCGGGGTTGCGGATTCGCACCGTTACCACGTCGCCCTTGCGTCCTATGTCGGTGTAGCCGATCCGCCCGCCTTCCGCGCGATTGAGACCTTGGCGGGTTTCGTCGACCAGGCCCTCGAGACGTTCCTCGATCACCACCTCGACATCGACTTCGAGCAGGAGATGCGAACCGCCCTGCAAATCGAGCCCGAGGCTGATTTGCTGGTTGGGCAAAAATCCGGGGAAACCCTCAAGGGTATCGGTCGAAAAGAAATTCGGCAGCAAGAAGATCAGTCCGGCGAGGCAGACTGCCACCACCAGACCGGTTTTCCATTTGGCAAAGTACAACATTGGCTGTGCGCGACCTTAGACGAAAGCGTTTCCGAAAAAGCCGACGGACCTAGTCGCTTTCCGAGTCCTTGCCGCCCTTTTTGCCGCTCTTGCCGCCACTACCACCGCCGCTACTGGCCGGTTCGGTGCGTCTGATAACCTCGGCAACGGTTCCCTTTGCCACCTGCACTTTGACCCCGTCGGAAATCTCGACCTGGATGCGGTCGTCGTCCAATACCTTGGTGACCTTACCGATGATGCCGCCGCCCGTCAGGACGCTGTCGCCGCGGCGGATGGCGCCGATCATCTCGCGGTGGCTTTTCGCCTTCTTCTGCTGTGGCCGAATCAACAGAAAATAAAAGACCACGAAAATCAGGACCAGCGGCAACAGTGAAATCATGTCAAAGCCGCCGCCGCCGCCGGGGGCCTGAGCGTAGGCTGGGGAAATCAGCATCAATGGGGCTCCAGTGAACAGGGATATTGGCTGGCCGGACTATAACTCCCGGCGGCGTGATTGCAACCGGACACAGGGCCCGCGTTTGTTGACCCGGATTGGCCACGCCGTTAGCCTCGCGGCCTTCGAGGTGCAGGAAACGTAATGGCGGATCAAGACCTTGAGGTCCTTCTCGGGCGTATTGCCGTCGCTCTTGAGCGGCTGTCGCCCTCAGCGGCGGACGCGGCCGACCTGACCGCCGCAGACGCCTTTGTGTGGCACGCCGAGACCGGCACCTTGACCCCCGTCACTGCGGTCAGCCGGATTTCGCTCGATCTTCTCGTTGGCATCGACAGCGTCCGGGACACCCTGCTTGAGAATACGCGGCGGTTCGCAAACGGATTCGCTGCCAACAATGCGCTGCTGTGGGGGGCCCGCGGGATGGGAAAATCGTCGCTGGTCAAGGCGGTCCATGCCACCGTCAACGAGGAAACGCCCGCGGCGCTGGCGCTGATCGAAATTCACCGTGAAGAAATCGACACCCTGCCTCGGGTGCTGGCGGCGCTGCGCGGCCACGAGCGCCGGTTCATTCTGTTCTGCGACGACCTCTCGTTCGATTTGCAGGACACCAGTTACAAGTCGCTGAAGGCGGTTCTCGAAGGCGGGATCGAAGGCCGCCCCGGAAATGTTCTCTTTTATGCCACCTCGAACCGGCGCCACATGATGCCGCGGGACATGATCGAGAACGAACGCTCGACAGCGATCAATCCGTCCGAATCGGTCGAGGAAAAAGTGTCGCTATCGGACCGGTTCGGCCTGTGGCTCGGGTTCCATTCGTGCAGTCAGGACGAATACTTCGAAATGATCGCCGGTTATATCGGGTTTTTCGAACTGAAGCCGGATGGCATCGATGTGCGCGCCGCGGCGATCGAATGGTCGGTAACACGGGGCGCGCGCTCGGGGCGCGTCGCCTGGCAATTCGTTCAAGACCTCGCCGGACGGCTCGGCCGGAACCTCGGCCGCGGTTGAGAACTCAACGCCGCCGCCTCGCCGCCGAGAAGATCGACCGGGTTGACGGCCCGAGTCCCCTTGCGAATTTCGAAATGAAGCTGCGGCGTCGAGACACTACCGGTGGCACCGGCACGGCCCACCGTCTCGCCGCGCTGTACCTGCTGGCCGCGCCGCACCAATATCTGTTCGTTGTGGGCGTAAGCCGTAACCCAGCCGCCATCATGGCGGATCAAGATGAGATTTCCCAGGCCGCGAAGCTGGTTGCCGACATAAGCGACAACGCCCGCATCCGCCGCCCGCACCGGGGTCCCGGCGGCGGCGCGAATATTGATTCCGTCGTTATGGAGCCCGCCCGACTGCGGCCCGAACGACACCAAGATCTCGCCCTGCAACGGCCAAGCGAACCGGCCCGGAGTGCGCGGCGGCGGCTCGGATTCGGGCGCGGGTACAGCGCGCGCAACCGCTTGACCCGCGGATTCGGTTTGCAGCGGTATCCACGCACCCGCAGGCAAGGCCAATTTCTGGCCGACCTGCAATGTGTACGGGGGGCGGATGTTGTTGGTCCGTGCGAGGCTTGCCGAATCGATTTGGTAGCGCCGCGAGATGCTGTAAAGCGATTCCGAAACCGCCACCACGTGGACGGTCACTCGCGGCAGTCGCAGCCGCTGGCCGGGGCGGATGGTATAGGGCGGCTGGAGGCGATTCTCCTCGATCAGTGCACGCAGGGGAACCCCGTGCTGTTGCGACACCTCATAGAGCGTGTCGCCGCGCGAAACGGTTATCAGCACGGCGGCAGTCGCCACCTGCCCCTGCCCGGGCCGCTTGAGCTCCACCGGCGCCAGCGTCTCCGCGCCGCACCCGCCGAGCGCCAGACTCAGCGCGAGAGCACAAAAAATTTGTCGCGTTCGCTTGGCAATCACGGCAGCCAGTCTAGTGGTGCGAGTCCGACATTTCGATCCCTCACGTTTCGTTACCACATTGGCTGCCCACCGCTCCCAGAGACCCAACTGATACCGTTCAGATCTCGTCGATCTCTGGTTCCGAACCCCCCGCCACCCAATGTCGGAATTGAAAACTCTAGAATTCCCGTGGTGGCAATCAGTGGGCCAGGGCTAACCCCGTGCCGTGCCCGGAACCAGCGGCACGAACCGGACCGGTAGCAAGGTTTCCGACTCGAAGCCCGACGTCGACTTGCGCAGCCGCACGATCTCTTGCGCCCAGGAAATCCTGCCGACCGGTATCACCATGATGCCGCCGACGGCCAGTTGCTCCTTCAGGGCCTCCGGCACTGCCTCGGCCGCTGCCGTCACGATGATGCGGTCGAAAGGCGCCTGTTCGGGCCAGCCCAGCGTCCCGTCGCCGAAGCGGGTGACCACGTTGTGCAGGCTGAGGCGTTTGAAATTTGCTTCGGCCTGGCGCAACAGCGAGCGGTGGCGTTCGATCGAAAAGACGCGGCGGCACAGTTTCGACAGCACCGCCGCCTGATACCCCGACCCGGTGCCGATCTCCAGCACCTTGGAGCTTTCATCCAGTTCCAGCGCCTGGGTCATAAACGCGACCACATAGGGCTGACTGATGGTCTGTCCTTCCTCGATGGGCAGCGCAGTGTTCTCGTAGGCCTGATCGACGAACGTCGGCAGCACGAAGTCCTCGCGCGGCACCCGTTCGATGGCCGACAACACCCGTGTATCGGTGATGCCCGACTGGCGCAGCTCCATCACAAGGCGGATCTTGCGCGCGTCCCGGTTCACGACAACGCGGCCTGCAGCGCCTTTCGGGTCGCCCGGTGGGTCAAGTCGAGCTTGAGCGGCGTTACCGAGATTCTGCTGCTGTACACCGCCGCCAGATCGGTGTTCAGCCCCGGTTTGCCCGACAGGCGGCGGAACCCGATCCAGTAGTATTCGTTGCCGCGCGGGTCCTTGCGGTCGTGAATGACAATCGATCCGGCGTCGCGCCGACCCTGCATCGACACTTCGGTGCCGATGACGGCATCCGCGGCGACCGGCGGAAAGTTGACGTTGAGCAAGACATCCGCGGGCCAGCCGATCTTGAGCAATTTCCGAATCAATTCCGGCGCATGGGTCTCGGCAGTGGACCAGCGGATGGAATGCCCCGGCCAGTACACCTGCGACAGCGCGATTGCCGGCACGCCGAGCAATATCCCCTCCATCGCCGCGGCGACGGTGCCCGAATAGGTCACGTCATCGGCCAGATTGGCGCCCCGGTTGACGCCCGATAGCACCAAGTCCGGCAGGGCGCCCGAGATGATCTGGCTGACCGCCATGACGACGCAATCGGTGGGCGTGCCGCTGACCGCGAAACGGCGCGACGATACCCGTCGTACCCGCAACGGATCGTGGAGCGTCAGCGAATGTGAGGCGCCGCTTTGTTCGACCTCGGGTGCCACCACCCAGACGTCGCGCGAGAGCTTCTTGGCAATGCGTTCAAGCACCTTGAGTCCGGGCGCGTTGATACCGTCGTCGTTGGTGACCAGAATTCGCAGCGGTTTCCTTTTTGGCGACGGTTTCGATTGACTCGCGGCCGCAACTTTTTTCGCCGGCGTCTTCGATTTGCGAGCACTCATGCCGCGCCCGCCGCGGTGATTACCCGAACGCCGCCCATGTAGGGCACCAGCACATCCGGAATGGCAATCGAGCCGTCGGCCTGCTGGAAGTTTTCAAGTATTGCCACCAGCGTTCGCCCGACGGCGAGGCTCGACCCGTTCAGGGTATGCACAAAGCGCGTTCCCTTCTGGCCCGCGGTGCGGAAGCGCGCGTCCATGCGGCGCGCCTGAAAATCGCCGTACGTCGAGCAACTGGAAATCTCCCGGAAGGTCCCCTGCCCCGGCAGCCAGACCTCGATGTCGTAGGTCTTGTGCGCCGAAAAGCCAAGGTCGCCAGTGCACAGCGAGACGACGCGGTAATGAATCCCGAGGCGGTTGAGCACCTCCTCGGCGCAGCCGGTCAGACGTTCGAGCTCGTCATCGGATTTGTCCGGGTGCACGATGCTGACCAGTTCGACCTTGTTGAACTGGTGCTGGCGGATCATTCCGCGGGTGTCCTTGCCGGCCGACCCGGCCTCGGAGCGAAAGCACGGCGTCAGCGCCGCCATCCGCATCGGCAGGTCCGAATCGTCGAGAATCTGCCCGCGAACCATGTTGGTGAGCGGCACCTCGGCGGTTGGGATCAACCATAGATGGTCGTCAAATTCGCCGCGTTCGAAACCCTTCCACAGAATCTCGGCGAGCACTCTTGCCTGAATCTCCCCCTCAACGGGGGGCATTTTGTCAACGAACTTGTCGAATTCTCCCCTATCCGGTTTGCCGGTCCGGAACAGATCGTCCGCAAACTTGGGCAACTGCCCGGTGCCGAAGGCGGCCTCGTCGCGCACCAGCAGCGGCGGCACCACCTCGGTGTAGCCGAACTCGGTGGTGGCGAGGTCGAGCATGAACGCGCCGAGCGCCCGGTCGAGACGCGCGAGGGCGCCTTTCAGGACGACAAAGCGTGCCCCCGACATGCGCGCCGCCGCCTCGAAATCCATCTGGCCCAGCGCCTCGCCCAGGTCGAAATGCTCCTTCGGCGCAAACCCGATTTCGGGCCTGGTGCCGACGACGCGGATTTGCAGATTTGCGTTTTCGTCGTCGCCGTTGGGCACGTCGGCCGCCGGCAGGTTCGGAAGCGCAGCCAAAATCTCACCAATCCTGGCGACGACCAAGCGTTCGGCCTCTTCGCCTTCCTTGATCGACGTTTTGAGGCCGGCAATCTCGTCGATCAGCGCCTGTGCATCTTCGCCTTTGGCTTTGGCGGCGCCGATGGCTTTCGAGGCTTCGTTGCGCCGGGCCTGAATTTCCTGCAACTCGGTCTGAAGTTCACGCCGCTCGGTATCGACAGAAAGGACCGTTTCGGCGTGCGGGTCGAGACCGCGGCGCGCAAGACCTGCGTCAAACGCTTCGGGGTTTTCGCGTATCCATTTGAGGTCAAACATTGGGTGCGGACGCCGGCGGGGGCGCACGGCAAGCGCCCAAAGTCGGGGCCGTTATAAGCGCGGGTGTGGTTCGCGTCCAGCGCCGGCTCGATCAGGCGGATTCGGACGCCTCGCGGGCGGCGCGTTGGCGCTCGACGAAGCGTGCCGAAAGGATCGAGATTTCGTACAGAAGCAGGATCGGCACGCCGAGACCGATCTGACTGATCAGGTCGGGCGGAGTCAGGATGGCGGCGCCGATGAACGCGACAACGATGGTGTACTTGCGCTTCGCCGCCAAAGATTTCGAGCTCACAATGCCGGCACGGGCCAGCAGCGTCAGCACCACGGGAAGCTGGAAGCTGAGGCCGAAGGCGAAGATCAGCTTCATCACCAGGCCGAGATATTCGCTGACCTTGGCTTCAAGCTGGATCGGCAATGTCCCTTCGCCTCCCAGCGTCTCGAAGCTCAGGAAAAACGACCAGGCGAGCGGGAAGATAAAGTAGTAGACCAGCGCCCCGCCCATGACGAACAGGACGGGCGTCGCCACCAGAAACGGCATAAAGGCGCGCCGTTCGTTCTTGTAGAGGCCCGGCGCGGCGAACTTCCAGATTTGCGCGGCCAGATACGGAAACGTCAGGAACAGTGCCCCGAAGAACGACACCTTCAGGAACGAAAAGAACGTCTCGTGCAGCGCCGTGTAAATGAGCCGGCGGTTCTCCTGTCCCTCGAACAGGTCGGCCAGGGGCTGAACCAGGAAATTGTAGATGTCTTCGGCAAAGACGAAACACACGACAAAAAAGACTGCGAACACGATCGTGGTGCGCAGCAGCCGGGTCCGCAGTTCGACCAGGTGCTCGAGTAGCGGCGCCTTGCTGGATTCGATCCGTTGTTCTTCGGCGGTGTCGTCAGCCACGGTCAGGCATCCGCCGTCTTACGGGATGGCTCCTGGTTCGCGGCTTCCGGGGGAACGGGCGCTGTCGTCGCCGCGTCGGCCGGTTCGCGTGTTTCAGCGTCGGCGCCGACCGGGGAATCGATTTCTCTCTTCGCATCGGCCGCAGGTGTCACCTGCTCCTCGGCCGCAGGTGTCGCCTGCTCCTCATCCGTCGCCGCCGGGGTCTTGCCAACGGTCTCGGCGGACGCCCGCGCCAGGGAGCCGGTGGGATCGATCTGGTCTTCGATGTTCTTGGCGATCCCTGTGGACGAAATGGAGTTCAACTCGCGTTTCATGTCGGCCAGGTCCGTCTCCCGGGCCATATCGTCGATCGAGACCTGGAACTCGCGCGCCAGCGAGCGCGCCTTGGCGGTCCAGCGCCCGACCGTCCGCAACACCCGTGGCAGGTCCTTGGGTCCGACCACGATTAACAGGACGAGCGCAACCACGAGCAGTTCGGTCCAGCCGATGTCGAGCATAGCGGTTTCCTGCCGGCCCGCGCGCGGGGTCGGGGTGCGGGCGCGCGCGGTCTAGCTTTGCGCGGCCTTGTCTTCGCCGGCGACGGCTTCGGTCTTGGCGGTTTCGGTCTTGGCTTCGACCGACGAATCGTCTTCGGCCATGCCCCGCTTGAAGCTCTTGATGCCCTTGGCAAGATCACCCATCAAATTGGAAATCTTGCCTCGCCCGAACAACAGCAGCACAAGAACAAGGACGACCAGAATTTGCCAGAAACTAATCCCCATTTGAAAACTCCTGATTCTGCGGGGGTTTACTCCCCGATCTTACCACAACGGCGAAATCACTCTCGCGGCGCAAATGCACCAGCCGTACCCGGCCAAGGGGCACTCTGCCGCCTCCCTATGTAGGGGTTATCGCGGAAAAACAAAAGCCTGCGCCGGATCAAAATCGACGTGAACCTTCTGACCGGGTTCAGGCATGGCCGCCGCCGGGACGTGCGCGTTCACGGTAGGGCCGGAATAGAGAGCCAGCGTCACGATTGCAAACGGTCCCAGCAACCGGGCATTTTCGACCCGGGCCGGAACGCCGCGGGCATTGGCGCTCGCCGTCCAGATCCGGATGCCTTCGTTGCGGACAGCAACCGTGAGAGGTCCGTTGGGACGCCCCCGGTTGAGGGCCAGGGGCCCCAGCGCCGTCGTTACAGAATTTCCTTCAACAACGCCTTCCAATGCGTTGATATTTCCGAAAAAATCGGCGACGAAAAAGTCCTCAGGCTGATCGTAGATCAAGTCCGGCGGGCCGACCTGCACCAGCCGTCCGCGGCGCATCACCGCAATCCGGTCTGCCATGCGCATCGCTTCCTCGGGATCGTGGGTGACCAAAAGCACTGGCGTCCCCGCCTCTTTGAGCAGGGCCAGAGTGTCGTCGCGCACCGAATCGCGCAGACGCACGTCGAGGCCGGAAAACGGCTCGTCCAGCAGCATTAGTTGCGGGCCCGCGGCCAGTGCCCGGGCCAGGGCCACGCGCTGTTGCTCGCCGCCCGACAGCGAATGGGGATACGCTGTGGCGAAATCCGCCATACCCAGCCGATCCAGTAGGGCTCGCGCCCGAGCGCGGCGGGCCGACACCGCCCCCTCGCGCATCCCGAACGCCACATTGTCGAGCACCGAAAGGTGCGGAAACAGGGCGAAGTCCTGAAATACCAGGCCGATATGGCGGTCCTCGGGGGGCACGGTGCGCCCCTCGCCAGCAACCACTCGGCCGTCGATAGAGATCCGACCGGTCTGGAGGGGTTCGAGGCCCGCGGCAAGTCTCAGGACCGTCGATTTGCCGCACCCCGAGGGTCCCACCAGACACACCACCTCGCCCGGCTCGACGGCCAGCGAGAATCCGGCGACCGCCTCGAGGGCACCGTAGCGGTGGGTGACCCCCTCCAGAACGAGACCCATGTCAGGCGCCAAGGCCGGGGCGCGAGCGCGCGATCGCGCGGCTGAGCAGGATCACCGGGATCAGCCCGGCGGCGACGATCGCGAGCGCGGGTGTCGCCGACTCGGTGAGGCGTTCGTCGGCGGCAAGTTCAAAGGCGCGCACGGCGAGTGTATTGAAATCGAAAGGCCGCATGATCAGCGTCGCCGGTAGTTCCTTCATCACGTCAACGAACACCAGGAGGCCAGCAGTCAGAAGCGAGCCCCCCATGATCGGCATGTGCACCCGCAAGAACGTGGCACCCGGACGCAAGCCCAGCGAGCGGGCCGCACCATCCATGTTGGGCGTGACCTTGGCAAGGCTCGAATCAACGGTGTTGAACGAAATCGCGAGAAACCGCACGACATAGGCGAATATCAGCGCCACAAGCGTTCCGCTAAGAACGAGCCCGGTCGAGACGCCGAAGTTCGCGCGCATGAAAGCGTCGAAAGTGTTGTCCGCCCACGCAAACGGCAGCAGAATCCCGATCGCCAGCACCGACCCCGGGATCGCATAGCCCATACTGGCAAAATGGGTCACGACCTGGTTGGTCCGGGTCGGACTGAGGCGGCGGCCGTAGGCGAGAACGATCGCTACCAAAACCGCCGCAACCGCCGCAACCGCGGCCAGCGAAACCGAATTCCACAACAGCCCCACCAACGCCCGATCAAAGGTCACGTCTGCGGTCTCGATGGCCCACGCCAGCATTTGCGCGGCCGGCAGAAGAAACCCGAACGACACCGGCAAAAGACAGGCGAGGACCGCAAGCCACATGCGAACCCCTTTGAGGCGATAGCCGGGCAGCGGGCGGTAACGGGTGGTGGTGTGGTAATAGCGCGCCCGCCCGCGCGAAGTCCGTTCCAGCACCAGGAATACGAGGACCAGCGTCAGAAGCATGGCGGCCAACTGCGCCGCCGCGTTCGCATCGCCGAGGCCGAACCAGGTGCGGTAGATGCCGGTGGTAAAAGTATCGACGGCCAGGAACTGAACGGCGCCGAATTCCGAGAGCGCCTCCATCAGGGCCAACGCGACCCCGGTCGCGATCGCCGGACGCGCAAGCGGCAGGGCCACCTGCAGGAACCCGCTCCACGGCCCGCGCCCCAAGGTCCGGCTCGCCTCAAGCACGCACACGGATTGCTCGAGAAAGGCCGCGCGCGCCAGCAGGTAGACGTAGGGATAAAGGACCAGCCCCATGACAAAGACGGCACCGCCGGTGCTGCGTATTTCAGGAAACCAGTAATCCTGGCGGGTCAATTCGAAGGCGTCGCGCAATGCTGTCTGCACCGGACCCGCGAATTCGAACATTCCGGCGTAAGTGAAGGCGATGGCATAGGACGGGACCGCCAGCGGCAACAACAGCGCCCACTCGAACACCGGCCGCCCCGGAAAGCGGCAGGTCGTCACCAGCCAGGCGGTGACGACACCTGTCACCAGAGTCGTCAATCCGACCCCGACTACGATCCAGATGGTATTGGCGATGTAATCCCAGAGTACCGTATCGACGAGGTGCGCCCAGGCTTCGCCCGTCGGCCTGAAGACCGAGCTGAACACCACCAGCACCGGGATCGACACCAGCGCCGCCACCGCCAGGCCATAGAGACCCCAAGCGCCTTGCGGCCGCGCGGTTGCGGCACGACGGAGAATGATCGCGTCGGGAATGGAGGGCGTCGTCACGGGTTCATCCCGCCGGCCGCGGCGACACGGGCCGGATGCGGCCCCCTGCGCGCATACCGAATCGCCGCAGCCGTGGCGCGGCGTTATCGGTCGTCCGGCCCATCCTGCGATTCCCCCCTGATTGCGGGCTCATTCAATGCCTGGTGATGGCCGGGCCTGGTTCCGCCGGACCGAAAACCGGTCTAGCGCCAACCGGCGCGGTCGAAGATTCGCACTGCCTCGGCGTTGAGTTCGCCATACCGCACAAAGGGTAGTTCGTGCGGCTTGAATTCACCCATGCCGGCGACGATCGGCGACAACCCGACGTTGTTGCGGATTGGAAATTCGTGATCGACCTGGGCATAGATGCGCTGGGCCTCGGGTGAAACGAGGAATTCGAGAAGCTGGCGCGCCGCCTCCGGGTTTGGAGCGTGGGCGGCAATCGCCCCGCCCGAAATGTTGATGTGGGCCCCGCGTCCGTTCTGGTTTGGCCAGAATATGGCAATCTTGCCCGCAACCGCGCGGTCCGCATCCTTGCTCGAGGCGAGCAGGCGCCCGTAGTAGTAGGTATTCGCGATGGCGACGTCGCCCTCACCGGCCGCCAGCGCCCGCAACTGATCGGTATCGCCACCCTGGGGCTTGCGGGCGAAGTTGGCGACCATGCCGCGGGCCCAAATCTCAGCCTGTTCCTGACCCGACTCGGCAATCATCGACGCCAATAGAGACTGGTTATAGATATTGCTGGAGGAGCGGATCAGGATGCGGCCCCGCCACACGTCGTCGGTCAGCGCCTCGTAGGTGGAAAGTTCCGCCGGGCTCACCCGGTCAGGCGAATAGAAGATCGGGCGCGCCCGGATACTGAGCCCGGTCCAGTAACCGTCGGGGTCGCGGCGGGTTTCCGGAACCGCCCGTTCGATTGCTTCCGAATCGAGCGGCTGCAGCAGGCCGAGCGACTTGGCCTTGTGCAGGCGCGCGGCATCGCTGGTGAGAATGACGTCGGCGGGACTATTGCGGCCCTCGCTCCGCACCCGCTCCAGCAGGGTATCGGCGCCGCCGGTAATGAGGTTGACCTCGATGCCGGTCTTAGCCGTAAAGGCCTCCAGCTGCGGCCGAATCAAGGCTTCCTTGCGATGGGAGTAGACGTTGACCTCGGCGGCCTGGGCAACCGAGCCCAAGCTCACGATCAACGCGAGAACCGCACCGGCAGCTGCCAGAAAGCGATTGCTACGGAGGGTCTTTAGGGTCGGCGCGTTCATAACTCTATTTCCCGGTTATTGCGACTGATTGGCATTCGCACCAAATATTCCTTCGGGTTAGGTAATGCAATTGCCAATCAGTCGCATTAACATGCATCAAGCTGTGGCATCACTCCGCACCGCCACGGATTTCAGCAGCGGCCTTCGTTGCCTGCACAGAAAAGCCGCATCCATTCTGATGGAATCGCTTTCGCCGATCACTGAACGGATGAAACGGCCCTAACATATTGAAAAGTGGAGACATTACACCAGAAGAGTTTGAATCGCGCGGACGCAATCGGTTCGGATATTGCGCTTTCGGGTCTTTCAGGGTCGTGCGCGCCACCGCCGTCCGGTGGCCTCGACCCGCTCCAATTCGAGACTAACCGGCGGAAGCGCTCACACCCTGCGGGGCACCGTGGCGCGACCACAAGCCAGCCCGCAAATTCACGATACCGAACGCGCAACCAATCAAGGTTGAATTCGGGCAACCGGCGGATACGGGCAATCAGCGCAAATCTGCACCGCCGCCCGATTTCGGCTCAGGAAGGGTCGCTTGGCGTGGCCGCCGACAAGGTTTGAGCCCCGGCCTCCGGTTCCTGGACAGGTGCCGCGGCGAGTGAATCGGACCCGGATTCCGGTTCCGGCCGCCGATCACCTGGCACGTCTTCGGCGGCATCGGCGGCAGTATCGGCGGCGAGGTCCTCGGGACCGGCGCCGGCATCCCGGTCGGGAGCAGCTGCGGCCTCCGCCGGCGCCGCCCCGTTCGGCGGCGATTCGTTCTCGGGCAAGCCGAGGCTCTCCTCCTCGAGCGCATTGTCCAGCGGAGAACCGTCCAGAGGTGACGCCTCCATAGAGGACCCGGCGGCGGCAGTGGCGCTTGCCAACGGGTCTGGCTGTAGCAGCCCGGCGCGCTTGAGTTCCTCGACGCCCGGCAGGTCGCCGATGTCTTCCAGATTGAAGTGATTGAGGAACTCGTCAGTCGTCCCGTAGGTCACCGGCCGACCGGGTGAACGGCGGCGGCCGCGAACCCGTACCCAATTCGACTCCATCAGCATATCGAGGGTGCCGCGGCTCATCCCGACACCACGAACTTCCTCGATTTCGGCGCGGGTCACCGGCTGGTGGTAGGCGATGATGGCAAGTGTTTCGACTGCGGCGCGTGACAGCCGCCTTGTGACGGTCTTTTCGCGTTCCATCAGGAAAGCGAGGTCCGGCGCGGTGCGAAACGCCCACTTGCGCGCAACTTTGACGAGGTTCACCCCCCGGCCCTCATGACGCGCGGCCAGTTCCGTCAGCAGCGCCGGCAGGTCGGCGCCGTCGGGCAGACGCGCGGCGAGGCTCGGTAGGTCCAGCGGTTCCGCCGCCGCGAACAGCAGCGCCTCCAGCATGCGAAGATGTTCGGCTTGCTCGCTCATGACGCAGCTCCTTCGCGGGCCGGCCGGGTCCGTCCCTCGCCCGCCCTGATGTAGATCGGACCAAATGCCTCGCCCTGGCGCAGGCGCAGCATACCGGTGCGCGCCAACTCGAGGCTGGCCGAGAACGTCGCCGCCAGCGCCGAGCGCCGCTCGAACTCGGATCGGAGGCTTTCGGGCAGGTAGGACTCGAGCGCCTGCCATGACGGCATCAACCCCAGCAGCCGCGTCAGCCGCGCGACCGCGTCCTCGATGGAAAAAATTACGCGGTCTTCGATGGTCAGCGGCTTGGCGTGGCCGCGCACCTTGGAGGCCGCATAGCCCTTGAGCAATTCGTATAGCGAAAGATCAAACACCGAGTTGCGGATGATGCGGATGTTTTCCGGCGTGCCGCGGGCGAAAATCTCTCGACCGAGCCGGTCGCGCGACAGGATATTGGCGCCGGCCTCCCGCATCGCCTCGAGGCGCCGCAACTGGAACGCAAGCCGCGCCGCCATTTCCGCCCCGGTCGGCTCTTCGTCTTCCGATTCGTCGGGCAACAACAGGCGCGACTTGAGATAGACGAGCCACGCCGCCATTACCAGATAATCGGCAGCGAGTTCGAGCCGGATCCGGCGCGCTGCAGCGATGAAGGCAAGATACTGTTCCGCCAACTGCAAAATCGACAGCCGGGTGAGATCGACCTTTTGCGTCCGCGCGAGTGCCAGCAGTACGTCCAATGGCCCCTCATAGCCTTCGAGATCAACGACCAGAGGGCCGGCAACGGGCATCACCGCCGGGTCTTCGCTGAATGAATCGGAGGTCGTCTTCGTCACCACTGATATTCCCTGTTTCGGCCTATATCTGGCCCTGAACTCCGGGAATATTACTATATATGGCCGGTAAGAACGAAGACTAAATCTTGAAAGATCCAGACAATCGGCAGGATCAGGGCCGAAAAAAGGTCCAAACGGAGGCCGACCAACGAGGTCGAAAGGGGCGGAAGAAGGAACAGGACGGCGATCAGGATCAACAGCCCGAAGCGCTCGAGCCGGGCCAGCGGCCGCGCCAGTTGCGGCGGCAGCAACCCGACCGCCACCCGCCCGCCGTCCAGCGGCGGCAGCGGGATCATGTTGAATACCGCCAGCAGCAGATTGAGAAAGATGCTGTTGGCAAGTGTTTGCAACACCCAATCGACAGCAGGATCGGGAACAAACGGCGCCCGATGCGCCAAGAGGGCCGACGCGAGGGCCAACACGATGTTGATTCCCGGCCCGGCGGCGGCGACCCACACCATGTCGCGTTTGGGCCGCCGCAACCGGAAGAAGTTCACCGGCACCGGCTTGGCCCAACCGAACAGGAACTGCCCCTCGGTCACAAAAAACAGTAGGGCGGGAAGAACGATCGTCCCGAACGGATCGATGTGGCGAAACGGATTGAAAGTCACACGCCCCTGGCGGTAGGCGGTGTCGTCACCCAACCGCCAGGCGACGTAGCCGTGCGCCGCCTCATGAAAGGTGATGGCGAGCAAAACCGGCAGCACCCAGGCGGAAATGCCAAACAGCGACATGTTGGCGAACATCAGGCGTGCCCCGCCAGCAGTTCGTCGAGACGCAAGGTTGCTGCGGCCGCGTCGAACGGTTCCGGCGCCCGCGCATCGGCGACGGCGCGGGTCCAGCGTTCGAGTCCCTTGCCGCTCATCATCGGCACCGCCGCCACGACTTCGCGCATTTCTTCCATCGCTCCCTTGCAGTGCAGGACAGTATCGCACCCGGCCTCGAGACAGGCGGCCGTGCGTTCCGCAAACGATCCGGCCAACGCGCCCATTCCGATATCGTCACTCAAGAGCAAGCCGTCAAACCCGATCGCGTCACGAATGATGTCCTGAATTATTCGCACCGACGCAGAAGCGGCGGCGTCGTCGAGGTCGGTGTAAAGCACGTGCGCCGTCATGCCCCACGGTTCGGCGTTGAGTTTCCGAAACGGCACGAAGTCGGCGGCGTCTAGGTCTTCGCGCCGGGCATCGACGCGGGGCAGGACCACGTGGCTGTCGGCGGGGGCGCGGCCGTGACCGGGCAGATGCTTGATCACCGGCGAAACGCCGCCGGCACGCAAGCCCTCGCACACCGCCTGCCCGAGATCGCACACCGCTTTTACGTCAGCGGAAAAGGCGCGGTTGCCGATCACCGGATCGGCCCCCGGCACCGGCACATCGAGCACCGGAATGCAGTCGACGGTGATACCCAAGGCACGCACGTCGGCCGCCAGCAAGCGCGCATTGAGGCGCGCAGCCTCCTGCGCGGCCGTCGGGTCCTGTGCATGGAGGGCGCCGAAGCGGGCCGCCGCCGGACGGACCGGCCAGTGCGGCGGTTCGAGACGCGCGATCCGGCCGCCCTCCTGGTCGATCAGCACCGGGGCATCGGCACGGCCGACACAGTCCCGCAAATCGGCGGTCAGCGCGCGAACCTGATCCGGGGTGTCGCAGTTCCGCGCAAACAGGACGAACCCGGCGGGATCGGCGGTAGTGAAAAACTGCCGCTCGGCAACGGTCAGGTCCGTGCCGGCCGGAGCGAGAATGCAGGCGCGCGGCACCTAGGGCCGCACGACCAGGCAGCCCTGATCGCGGCCGCGCAGGCGTTCGCACAAGAGAGCCGCAGACTCGGCGTCGGCGACGGGCCCTGCCCGAAGCCGGAAAAACACCCCGCGCCCGGGGCCGAGATCGGCCTCGACAACAGTCGGCTCCAGGGTCCCGAGCAACGCTTCATGGGCCCCCTGAATGATCGACCAGCCCCGCAGGGCAGCCGCGCGGCTGCGGTAGGCGCCGACCTGAATCCGGATCGACGGGGCGGCAGCGGTTTGAGTCTCGGCTGCCGCGGCCTGGCGGGGCGGCTCCGGCGCCTGCGCCGGTTCGGCGGCGGGGGCCGGCGGGATGAGCGGGATCGGCGCGCCGTCATCATCTTCTGTCGCGACGCTGGCCGCGACTTGCGTCGGGGTGACGTCGGTTTCGGTTATTGCAGCCGTTTCGGCAGGAGCCTCCGCCGTTGTGTCCGAAGCCGCCGGCGGCGACTCAGCGGGCGTGGCCGCAATGTCCGTTCCCTCGACCACGATCGGCGCGCGCGCTTCAGCCGCTGAGGGAGCACCCGCCTCGCCGGTCTCCGCCGGCTGGTCGGTCTCGGTAACGCGTGGCAGCGCCGCGGGCGCGGCCGGTTCCTCCGGTGGAGCCGCGAGGGTCGCCGCGCCTTCGTCTTCGTCCTCGGCAACGCCATCGAACACGAGACGATTTTGATGCGGGACCTGCAACCCGCCCGGATCTTCCGGCCGCACCTTGACCGGCCCGGGATCGACCCGGATCAGCGGCACCTCACCGCGCGGTAATTTTTCGAGACCCATCTGAAACCCGAGCCAATACGACCCGCCCATCAGGACGCCGGCAACGGCCAGCCCCGCCACCAGCCCGGAGAGCCGGCCCCGCCTGTCGGCGCGACGAGATTCAGCGCGCGCTGCGGTCTCCCGCAAGGGCGGAATGTTGAGATCGCCGTCAATCTCGGGCGGCTGCGGCCGCGGCGCCCGCGGCGGGACCGGCGGCCCCTGCTCCATACTCATCAGCGCAATTCCTCGACCGGCGTGACCCCCATCAGGGCAAGGCCCGAGGCTATCACGGCTGCCACCCCTTGAATAAGGGCGAGGCGGGCGCGCGTCAGTGCCGCGTCACCGGCACCAAGAAACCGCAGGCCAGGGTCCTCGGTGCCGAGGTTCCATTGGCCATGAAAGGCGGCCGCCAGTTCACCGAGATAAAACGCGATGCGGTGCGGTTCATGGGCAAGCGCCGCCGATTCAACCGTGCGCGACCAGTTGCCGATCTTGCGCAACAGGGCGCGCTCGCCGTCGTGGATAAGCGGCGCGAGGTCGGTCTCCGCCAAGGCGGCCGGTGAAAAGTCCTCGCCCGGCCATTCGCCGGCAGCGCGCCGCAGCACCGAATGCACCCGGGCGTGCGCGTACTGCACGTAGAAAACCGGATTGTCCTTGGTCTGCTCGACGACGCGGGCGAAATCGAATTCCAGCGGCGCATCGTTCTTGCGCGTCAGCATGATGAAGCGCACGGCGTCGCGCCCGACCTCGTCGACGACTTCGCGAAGCGTCACGAAGTCGCCCGCGCGTTTCGACATCTTCACCGGCGCGCCCGCGCGCATCAGCCGCACCATTTGGCACAGTTTGACGTCGAGTTGCGCGTCCCCGTCCGAGAGTGCCGCCACCGCTGCCTTCATCCGTTTGACATAGCCGCCGTGATCCGCCCCCCAAACGTCGATCAGGTCGCGGTAGCCGCGGGTGATCTTGTCGCGATGGTAGGCGATGTCGGCGGCGAAGTAGGTCCACGACCCGTTTGATTTCTTCAGCGGCCGGTCAACGTCGTCGCCGAACCGGGTGGCGCGGAACAGCGTCTGCTCGCGCTCCTCCCAGTCGTCGGGCTTCCTCCCCTTGGGCGGTTCGAGCACGCCCTCGTAGATCAAGTCTTTGTCGGCAAGGTCGGCGAGCGCCGCTTCGATTGCGCCCGCCTCGTGCAGCGCCCGTTCCGACCTGAAGACGTCGAAATGTATTCCGAGGGCATCGAGGTCTTCGCGGATCACGGTCAGCATTGCCTCGACGGCGGCTTTGCTTGCGATTTCAATTTGCTCCGCCTCGCCCGACGCTGCGAGCAAATCCGCGTAGCCCTCGCGCAAACTTCGCCCTACCGTTACAAGGTAATCGCCAGGGTAAAGTCCTTCGGGAATCGGTCCGATGTCCTCGCCTCCGGCTTCGCGGTAGCGCAGCAGGACCGATTGCGCAAGCACGTCGATCTGCGCGCCGGCATCGTTAAGGTAATATTCGCGCGTCACCCTGAATCCGGCCTTGGCAAGAAGGTTGGCCAGCGCATCGCCAAACACTGCGCCGCGGCAGTGGCCGACGTGCAACGGCCCGGTCGGGTTGGCGGACACGAATTCAACATTGACCTTGGCGCCTTCGCCGATCTCCGAATCGCCGTAAGCCGTGCCGTCGCGCAAGGCGTGGCGCAGTTCATCGTGCCAGACCGAGTCCTCGAGCCGTATGTTGATGAACCCCGGCCCGGCGATTTCGACCGCCGCTACGCCGTCGAGCGATTCAAGACCGGGCGCCAGGAGTTCGGCGATGTCGCGTGGTTTCATTTTCGCGGGCTTGGCCAACACCATGGCGGCATTGGTGGCGAGATCGCCGTGCGCCGGGTCGCGTGGCGGTTCGACCGTGACCGCGCCAACGTCGAGGCCCTCCGGCAACTTCGATTGCGCGGCGAGCCCGCTCAGAAGGGCCAGCACATGGGCGCGATAGGCGGCGTGAACGCTCATGCCGCCTCGGGTCCGGCAATGCGGTCGTATTCGCCGATGGCGAACCGGTCGGTCATCCCGGCAATGTAGTCGGCAACAACCCGCGCGCGTCCCATTGTCTCCCGAGCGAGCGCCCTTGCCCGCCACTCCTCGGGCAGACGCGCGGGCGCCTCCAGGTAATAGGAGAATAGTGTCTGCACGATGTTGTGGGCGCGCTGGGTCATGCGGTTGACCTTATCGTGGCGGTACATGTGGGAAAAAAGAAACTCTTTTAACGCCTTGTCGTGCGCCTGCATATCGTCGGAGAAAGCCGCCACCGGGGCACCGAGGGCGCGAAGGTCGTCGACCGATCGGGGATTGGCCGCGATCAACCGCCGCTCGGTCTCCGCCATCAGGTCGTTCACCATCGCGTTGATCATGCGCCGCACGGTTTCGTGGATCAGCCGCCCCCGCTCCAGATCGGGATAGGCGGCGAGTACCTCGCGCAAGGCGGGCCCGGCGAGCGGCACATCCTTGAGATCCTCGACCTCGAACAGGCCAGCCCGCAGGCCGTCGTCAAGGTCGTGATTGTTGTAGGCGATGTCGTCCGAGAGCGCCGCAATCTGCGCCTCGGGCCCGGGCCAGGTGTCGAGTTCGAGATCGTGTTCGCCATTGTACTGGCGGATCGCCACGGGCAGCGGCGGCGCCAGCGGCCCGTTGTGCTTGACCACCCCTTCGAGCGATTCCCACGTCAGATTGAGGCCGTCGAATTCGGCGTAGCGCTGTTCCAGCCGGGTCAGGATACGCAACGTCTGGGCGTTGTGGTCGAAGCCGCCGTAGGGCGCCATGACCTCGTCCAGCGCCCGCTCGCCCGCGTGACCGAAAGGGGTATGCCCAAGATCGTGGCCCAGCGCCAGCGCCTCGGCGAGGTCTTCTTCAAGGTCCAGATTGCGGCTGATGGAACGCGCGATCTGCGCCACCTCCAGCGAGTGTGTGAGGCGCGTGCGATAATGGTCGCCCTCGTGGAAGACGAACACCTGGGTCTTGTGCTTCAGCCGCCGGAACGCCGCGCAATGGATGATGCGGTCGCGGTCGCGCTGAAAGAGGCTGCGGGTGGGGCTTTCCGTTTCGGCGTGAAGACGCCCCCGGCTCTGCGCAGGGTCCGAAGCATAGGGGGCGCGCGTCCCGGTCATGGCCGGACCCTACTGTGCGGACCGGGCCCGCGCAACGCCGCCGCGGCGCTCCGGAACTCCGATTGACAAAGACCTGCGCCGCCATACATAACAAAGGTTCGCGCAATCGCGGACCGCCTGAGATGAACGATATTTCCCATACCGAAACTGAGGCCATGACCGGCAGCACAGAGGCAGCCCCGTTGACGATCAGCGAAAATGCGGCGCGCCGCGTGGCCGAGATCCGGACGAAAGAAGGATCGCCTGATGCGATGCTGCGGGTGACGGTTTCGGGCGGCGGTTGTTCCGGATTCCAGTACGGTTTCGCCTTCGACACCGAAACCGGCGATGACGACGTCATTGTGTCGCGCGGCGATATCAAGGTGGTGACCGATTCGATGTCGCTGTTGTACCTGGCGGGTTCGGAAATCGACTTTGTCGAAGATCTGATCGGCGCCGCCTTCACCATCCGCAATCCCAACGCGACCGCGTCGTGCAGTTGCGGTTCGTCCTTCGCCGTAGGCTGACGCTTTCAATATTGTTAAGGTGGGTACGTGCGCGCGCTGCGCGCACCGGCAATTTTGCGTCCGCATCCTGAAGGCCCCCGCCCCGTGATCCGCATCGCCAGCTGGAACGTCAATTCGATCAAGGTGCGTCTCGGCCACCTGCTCGACTGGGCGAAGGAAACCAACCCCGACGTGGTGCTGTTGCAAGAGATAAAGTGCGAAGACCACAAGTTCCCGTCGCTTGAGATCGAGGACGCCGGATACAACGTCGCCGTTCACGGACAGAAGACCTACAACGGCGTCGCGATCCTGTCGAAGCGCCCGATCGAAGACGTCATGCGCGGCCTGCCGGGCGATGATTCGGACGAGCAAGCGCGCTACCTCGAAGCCACCGTCAGCAGCGTCCGCATCGCCTCGATCTATCTGCCCAACGGCAATCCGGTCGATAGCGAAAAATTTTCCTACAAGCTGGGATGGATGCGGCGTTTGCGCGACCGCGTGCGTGACCTGCTCGATAACGAAGAGACGTTCGTGCTGGGCGGCGACTACAACATCTGCCCGACCGACGATGACACCTACGACCCGGAAGGGTTCGCGGGCGATGCGCTCTGCCGTCCCGAAAGCCGCGGCCTCTACCGGGAAATTCTCTACATGGGCGTGACCGAGGCGTGGCGGGCGTTGCACCCGCGCGAGATTGCCTATTCCTATTGGGACTTTCGACGCGGTGCCTGGCAAAAGAACGACGGCCTTCGCATCGACCACCTGTTGCTGAGTCCGCAGGGCGCGGACCGGCTCCAGGATGCCGGCATCGATCGCACCCTGCGGGGCCGCCCCAAGGCATCGGACCATGTGCCGGTGTGGTGCGCGCTTTCGGAAGAATGAACGACCTCGACCGATTGCGCCGCGTTTTCGAACCGTTCGAGCTCTGGACCGGCGAGATCGCGGCCGGCTGGGAGCCTGATTTCCTTGGCAACCGGACCGATCTTTCATTGCTGGTCGATCCGCCGCCCGGGATGACCGAATTTCCCGAACCGAAACCGGCGCGCACCGAGACCGTCGCCGACGGCGAATTTTTCTTCGAGGCGGCGGACGCGCTGGCGGCCGTCCAGACGGCGCGCGAACGCTTCACCATGATCGAACTCGGTGGCGGCTACGGGCCACGCCTGGTGATCGCGCAAACGATGCTCGAACGCCTCAACCCGATGCCGAGCCGGCTGGTCCTGGTCGAACCGGAGGCGACTCTGATTGCCTCGGCCCGGGCCCACTTCCGCAACAACGGCATCGACCCGGACGGGCACTGGTTCCTGCGCGCCTGCGTAACGCCCGATGGCGACCCGACGCTGATCTTCACCGGGCGCGGCCGCACCAGCCTTTCGCGCATGCAGCCCGAGGCGGCGCGCGAACTGGCGGCGACGTTGGCCGAGAACAACATCGCCGAAGCCGCGCTTGTCAATCTGCTCGCCCATATGAAGATGGGCCTGCCGATGGCGGGCGGCAGCACCGATAACGACATCGCCGCGGTCAACGGCGTGCTGCTGGCGGATCTGCTGGCGCCGCTCGACCGGGTCGATCTTCTGGACATCGACATTCAGGGCGACGAAGCGGTGGTGCTGCCGGCAGCGATCGGCGCGCTGGCGCAAAAGGTCAAACGTATTCACATCGGCATCCACAACGTGCCCCGGCACGGACCGGGTCTGCACGCCAACATGGTGA
>CAZTAK010000016.1:34855-40959 GCA_964611585.1 uncultured Alphaproteobacteria bacterium | reverse complement strand
GCGAACGGGAAAAGCTCTAGACCTTTCGCTTCGCGTATTGCCGAACTCCGCCCGAAAGGCTCGACGAAGGCGCGGGTGTTGCGGCGCCTCGCCGGTGCATCGTTGCGCGTGCGCTGATCATGGATTGTCCTGGTTTCAGCCCTCTGCCTGCTGATAGGGCCGCAATCGACGGCGCGGGCCGGCGGGCCGCCCGGCACCCTCATCCGATATAGAAGACGCGCGGCTCCGTCCCTTTTGCAAGCAGAAGCTGCCAGGCATTATTGCGGGCGATCAATTCGCTGAGCGGCGGCGTCTCGACATCCGAGCCGCCCGCCGCCGCCCCGCCCGGCATCGCCTCGTCCGATAGGGGCCCGCCCGTCGTCGCCCCGCCCGTGGTGGCATCGAGATCGCCGAAGATTCGTGCGTTGGTGGAGCAAACCTCGACGCAGGCCGGCGCGCGGCCCTGGTCGACGCGATGGAAACAGAAATCGCACTTGACGGGAACCCCTTCCGGAATCTCGTAGGCGCCGGGGTTGACGTAGGCCGCGCTCCCCTCGGCGCCGGAACTGCGGCTGTCCTTGACCTTGAAACGCTGATCGTAGGGGCAGGCGGCAATACATGACCCGCAGCCGATGCAGGTGTCCCAATCAATCAGGACGATACCGTCAGCCCTCGCATAGGTCGCTTTGGTGGGACACACCGGAATACACGGCGCATCGTCGCAGTGATTACACAGCACCGGAAAGAAAACGCGGCTTGCGTTGGGATACTTCCCGGCCTCGCGTTCCAGCACCATCGTGTACATGATCCCGTTGGGGGTGCTGTGTTCCACCTTGCACGCCAGCGCACAGGCGTTGCAGCCGTTGCAACGTTCGAGGTCGATCACCATGGCGTATCGCGCCATCAGGTCTTCACCGTCGCGTCCGGCGCTATCTTGGTGACTCGAACCCGAATGCAACTGTCGACCTGGCCGCTCCAGGTGTCGATGCGGCTCATGCTGGGCGGGGGAAGAAAATTGTTGAATGCCGTCCCCTTGCCGCCCGAGATCACCATGTCGCGCGCCCAGTGACCCAGCGTGCCGGGAATGCCGAGGCATTCGGGATGCACCAGTTCGGTCACCTTGACGACCGCTTCGTCTTGGGTCCAGCGCGATTCGACGCTGACGCGATCGCCGTCGGTCAGGCCCTTGGCGCCCGCCGTCGCCGAATTGATCATCACCCGGTGCAGGTAGGGATTGCCGCTGGCGATTTCGTCGATCCAAACGTTCTCGGCGGTGACCGAAAATGTCTGGAACGGAACCTTGAAATTGACGGTAATGAGATCGTACTCGCCGTCGGGCGCGTGGGCGTCGCAGGCGAAATAGCGCAACAGCGGATCGTAGGGGGCAAGATCCCATTCAAGGCCCAGGTCATCGATGATGGCCTGAACTTTTTCGCGCGTATCCAGCAGATGCTCGAAATAGATCGGCACGCGGCCATCCAGAAAAGCGCGCGGGTAGGCTTCTTCAAGGGTCTTGGGCCGGGTGATCAGGCACGCCGTCTCGTCGAGCCGGTCGTGGCTGTAGTCCGCCCCGAGCCTGGTTTTCGCCTGGCGTTCGGCGATGTCGGCGACCGAATACCGCCCTCCCGGATCGAGCCGGTATTCCTCGGCAAGGTCCCAGATTTCGTTGCCGGATTCGTACAAGGCGTCGAGCACGCCGATCCGGTCGGCAAGTTCCATGTACACCTCGGTCCAGGGGCGGACGCCCGCGGGCGGTTCGAGAACTTGCTGGCGCATCAACCAGAACCAGTCGCCCGGGCCCGGGGTGACGAACGCAAAAGGGTCGTTGGCGGGAAACAGGTCCCAGCGTTCCAGGTCGTGGGCATCGGGCAGCACGATGTCGGCAAATTCGGCGGTCTCGTCAATCAGGGTCGCGAACGAAACCTGAAACGCGAACCGCTTCAGGGTCGCCGCCATCGCCTCGGCCGAATGGCTGTTCATCATCAGGTTGGTGCGATGGTGAATCAGCATTTCGGGCCGGTAGTCGATGCCGAAGCGTTCGGGATCGTCGATCGCCATCGGAAAGAGCGCGCGGGTGAACAGCGCACCCGGAAAGAGTTCGTGCAGGTCCAGCGTTTCGGGGCGCTTGGGTTCGGCCGGCGGATAGGGTTTGTTGTACTTGGCGATGCGTTGCGCCGGGATCATCAGGCCGTCGTCGTCGGTTTCCGGCGCCCAGTACGGTCCGACCGGGTTGACACCGCGCTGGCCGCCGGGAACGTCGAGGTTCCCGACCATCAGGTTGATCATGTGGATGGCCAGCATCGAATGGCCGCCGCCTTTATGGGCGCCCGAGCCGCGCTTGAAATGAACGGCCGCCGGCCGGTAGGGAAACTGGTGACCCTCGATCGTGATAGTGCTGCCGATGCGCGCGGCGTCGGTGAATTCGCGCGCGAGCCGGCGGATGGTTCTCGCGGGAACGGTGGTCACGCGCGCCATCTCCTCGACGTCGAACTGCTTCAGGTGTTGGCGCAGGATATCGAACGCCGGCCGGCAGGGCGCACCCTCCGCCTCATATTGTCCGGCGATGGCAGGCGCGATCAGGTCGGGCGCGTTGAACGGCCGCGCCGCTTCTGCGGTTTCGTCCCACACCATCGGCCGGCCGGAGGCGCCGTCACGGACATAATGGCCGTCTTCGTCGATCAGATAGGGCGCGTTGGTCTTGCCACGCAGAAAGTCTTCGTCGTACGTGCCGAGTTCGTTCAGCACCACGTTGAGCATGCCCAGCGCCATCGCCCCGTCGGTGCCGGGTTTGATCGGAACCCATTCGTCCGCCATCGACGCCGCGTTCGAGCAAAACGGGTCGATCACCACCAGCCGGGCGCCACGCTTGCGCGCCTCCGCCATCTGATTGGCGGCGTGAAGCGGAATCGTCTCGGCAACGTGCCCGAGCTGCGTTCCCCACAACACCATGTAGCGGCACAGCTCGAAATCCATTTCGCCGTTGAAGGCGCAATTCAGCAGAAGATTTGCAAGATGGGGCGCAGCACCGCAGTAGTCGGCCCGGTTCCAGTGGTGATTGTTGGTGCCGAAGGCCTTGCCGAACGCCGCGCTGATGCCGTAACCGGGCAGGTCGAAGTGGGCGATGACCAGTTTGCGCGGGTCGTCGCCGCGGATTCGCGCCAGCCGGTCCGCCACTGTGCCCAGCGCCTCTTCCCAGGTAATTTCCTGCCAGCGCGGATCGACGCCGATGCCTTTTTCGGGGTTGGTCCGGCGCACCGGCTTGAGTAGCCGGCGCGGGTGGTAGACATCGACAAAGCGGGCTTTTCCCTTTGCGCACAAGTGACCGCGCGAATTGGGCGAATGGGGATCGCCCTCGACATCGACCACCCGGCCGTCGACCCGGTGGGCCCGGATGCCGCAACAGTTGTAACAACCTAGGCACACGGTCGGGACCCACCCGTCATCGGCGGCGGGGCGAGAGGGCACGTTGTCGGCTTGATCCATATCCAAGGCCTGATGCGGGGCGGGGCGCGTCAAAGAACCGGGTCGTACAAGCCGACCCGCATAAAGACTTGGCGCAAGGCGAGATCGCCGGGCACGCGCGCCAACGCGGCGGCGATCAGCCACTCCGCCGGAACCGCGGGCGAGCCGAAGGCGACCGGGGCCGCCGCAAGCGCCGCAACCAGCAATCCGACGACGCAGGCGAGGCCAAGGAAGAGACCCGCTTCTCGCCGCAGGAGCCGCCGCGCCGCCGCGCCCGACGCCGCGGGTCCGCGCCACTGCACCGCGACGTAAGCAAAAACACACGCCGCGACCACGCCAAGGGCAACCAGCAGGACTTGTGCATATTGCGCCAGATCCTGCTGCCCGGTCACCGCCGCGAACGCGAGCCACACCGCAAATCCGCTGGCAGCGCCGGAAACGAATGAAAGCACCGGCATCAAGCCGCTGTTCCAGAACGGAATCGCCGGCGAAGATGACAGCACGAAACCCGGATAGGCCAGGATCGCCAACGCATCGAGAAACAATGCGGCTTTCAGAACCCAGGCCGCGGACCCGAGCGCGGTCCAGCCAACGACGAGTTGCAACAGCCCCATTGCGATCAGCCCGCCGATCAGCAACGTTCCGCGGCTGACCCACGACTGACGTAGGTTGCGCATTGCCTTCCAGACGTTTCGCGGCTGGCCGAGGTGGCCAACCAACAGAACCACCGCCGCCGCCATCAATGCGATTCCGGCGGCAAGCACCACGGTTTGCTCCTGCCATACGGCAACGGCGACAAGCGTCGCCCCGACCCCCTCGAGGGCAAAGACCAGCGCTTCGGCGATGCCCCAGATGGTCTGCACCTTGTAGCCGACCGTAAAACGGAGCGTCCCCTGCTCAATCATGTCTCGAACTGATATTTCGCGCCCGGCCATCGAGTCCCACCTTCGTCCCGCAGAACGCGCGGCCTCGCACGCGGCGCCATGCCAGGCAATTACAGCAAATCATTACCCCCCTAGGCAAGCGCGCCGCGCGGTATCGACGGCCTGCCCCCGACTGCGTTGTTTCGCCGATCCTGCGGCGCTATGTTCCTCACGCTGAAGTACCCGCCTTAACATTGGGGAGACTCGGACGAACGGCATCGGCTTGGCACGGCGACGCAGACCGCAGCGCCGCCCGTTCGGAGAGACCAGGATGATGAGACTCGACGGAACGTTGGCACCAATTGCGAGCGAGCGGCAGGCGCAAATATTTTCGATTCAGTGCCTCTACAACTTCAATGCGCTGACCGCGGAATCATCCCGATGCCGGTAAAGAATCCGGTTGAGAAGGCCGCTAGCCCCTATCCGCACCTGTTCACCTCCTTGGCCGTCGGCAAGCACACCTTGCAGAACCGCGTCTGGATGGCAGCGCACGCAACGCTGCTGGTAAAGGATCATCTGTGTACCGACGCGCACCTCGATTACTACGTCGAGCGCGCAAAGGGCGGGGTCAGTGCGATCACCATGGAGGCGATGGCGGTTCACCCCACGACGCAGCCCTACAAGGGCAAGGCGTTCGCCTTTGACCCGCGCATGGTCGAGCAGTACCGCAAATTGAGCGACGCGATCAGGCCCTACGGCACCAAGTTGCTGGCGCAGCCGTGGCACCGCGGCCGCCAGACCAACAGCGTGGCGAGTGGCGTGCCCGTCTGGGCGCCGTCGGCGATTCCGTGTTCGGTCTATCGCGAAATGCCGCACGTGATGACGGCCGCCGATATCGGCGACCTGATCGAAGGCTACCGGCTGTCGGCCCGGTACGCGCGCGAGGGCGGTCTCGACGGGGTCGAGGTCCATGGCCTCTCGCACGGGTATCTGCTGAACCAGTTTCTGTCGCCCGCCACCAACCACCGCGGCGACGAATTCGGCGGCAGCCTCGAAAACCGGCTGCGCATCGTCCACGAGATTCTCGACGCGACGCGCCAGGAAACCGGCCCGGACATGATCGTCGGTGTACGCATCAACGGCGATGACGGACACGAGGGCGGCTTGCGGCCGCCGGACTGGGCGGATATTGCCGCTGCCCTCGAAGCGACGGGTTGCATCGACTACATCTCGGTGTCGCAGGGCACCTATCTGAACCGCATGATGATCTATCCGACGTCGCCCGAAGATCACGGTTATCAGATGCGGGCGACGCGGGTCATCACGGAAAAAGTTTTGCTGCCGGTGGTGGGCGTCGGCCGCATCGTTCATCCGGCAGAGGCCGAGCGGCACCTGGCGGACGGCGACTGCAACATGGTCGCGCTGGGGCGGGCCCTGATTGCCGACCCGGAATGGCTCGCCAAGGCGCGCGCGCGCCAGGCCGAGCGCATCCGCCCTTGCGTCGGCGCCAACTGGTGCCTCACCTCGATTGCCGCCCAGGCGCCAATTGCCTGCATCCACAACCCGGCCGTGGGCGCCGAGGGCAAACTGGGGACGGGCACCCTGAAGCCGGCGGCGCATCCGAAAAAGGTCGCCGTGATTGGCGGCGGTCCGGCGGGGATGCGGGCGGCGCTGACCGCCATCGAACGCGGCCACGATGTAACTCTGTTCGAGCGCGATCGGGTGCTGGGGGGGTCAGGTACGGTTATGGGGCAAGGCGCAGAGCCGGGAGGAACTCGTCGGAATCGTGACCTGGCTTGA
>CAZTAK010000016.1:0-34755 GCA_964611585.1 uncultured Alphaproteobacteria bacterium | reverse complement strand
GGGGTGCGCCGTTTAGCCGTCCAGAAAATTGTTGAAAATGCGGCGCAACTCCGGTGGCCGCCGGGTCAATACTTTGGATTGCGCATTCGCCATCAGGCGCGCGGCTTTGGGCGTAAACCTGTGAAACCGGTCGCCTTGGCGCGAACAAACGAGTGTAGGCGATTGAACTCCAGGCAGCCGCTCCGATACCGGATATCGAAACGCGGCCTGTGTCGTCAGGTGGTAGGTGTCGCGGTTGTTCAGCACGTCCACCAGCCATCTTTGCAGTTCCTTGGGGTCGAAATCCGATTCCCTGTGATCGAGGTTCGCACCCTTGGAATCGTACCAGGGCCAGGTAATCAGCTGGTCGCGCAGCATCGTCCAGGTGCGATAAAGATGAGACCCATCCGCCTCGGGCGTAAGGCGTGGCGTGTAGTTGGCGATTAGTTTGCCGCGCTCGCGGGCCGAAATCATCATCACGCTTTCCAGCACAAGCTTCTTGACCAATCGTGGATGGGACACCGCAATCTCGATCGCAACGGAGGCGCCGCTGCCTTTTCCGTAAAGGTCGATCCGGCGCAACCGCAGGCGGCGAATGGCCTTTGCCGCGCTGGCGGCGTAATCGGAAATGGAAGGCCGGCGCTGATCGAGCGGGTCCGATGCACCGTTCCCCGGAAGATCGAGGGCAATCACGAGGCGGTCCCGGCCCAGTGTTCTCATCAGCGGTTCAAGGCGTGGCGAAGATCCGGGGCCGTCATGGAGCATGACCAGCGGCCGGCCCGATCCGATCCCGATCTCGCGAAAACCGATCTGCCCCTTGGGCAGGTCGGCATATCGCCGAAGAATGTGCTTTGAAGTTCGGATGGGTTCGGGATCGTCCGGCGCCGTTCCCCGCGCGTACTGCGTGAGCAGTCTTCCGATTGCGCGCTCGGGCGGCACCCGCCCGAACCCGACATGATCGACTGTCTGATTGCGCCGCAGTTTGGGCAAGCGGTCGATGTGGGGCGCCAGAAAGTCGCCCTTGCGGGCGACGAAAGTTACCGGAACCGTCAACGCCCGAATCGCCGTCAAGGGCGAATACCGGAAGGCTGCGCCATAGCCGCGGCGGTACGCATCGCCCGCGCGGAAAAAATCCATCGTGTATTCGTGCCGATATTCGGCGTCCGGCATCGGCCATCTGTGCCGCGCGGCCGCGGCGCGGCGGAACCACGGAAACCAGATGGATTGGTCACGCACCCGCGACCACACAGAAGTGAGGTGGCTTGCGTCCCAGGTGGGACGAAGCGGTGGGAAGAAATGGCGAAGGATGTCCTGGGTTTCCGATTTTCTGAATATCGGCAAACTTTCCAGGACCAGTCCTGTCACCCGGCGCGGGTGGCGGCGCCCGAATTCGAGCGCAATGTTGGCGCCGGTATGGTTCCCGAAGACCGCGCAGCGCGGCATTCGCAGGACTTGCAACGCCCCGGCCAGGGCATCGGCAAAATGCCGTATCCGGTCTTGATCTGCCGGCAATGGATCGGATTCGCCAAATCCGGGCGTATCGAACGCGAAGACGGTGAACTGCCCGGAAAGGGCGTCCATCAGGGGAACGTGCGCGGCGGATGATTTCGGCGATTCGTGCAACAAGACGACCGGCGGTCCCGAACCCGACCGGCGGTAATGAACGTGATGGCCGTCAACGCTTAGATAGCGGCGCCTTATCTGTCGGCTTCCCATGTCCGGTCTCCGATTGAGATCCCTTTAGAATGATCGCCGCAGGCGCGGCACGGTTACGATCAGGACTATCCGCCCGGCAGCACGATGACCTTGCCGTCCCGTTCGGCCCCGTCTTTCGCGGCGTGAATGACGGCCTCGCAAACTTGATCGAGCGGGTAGGCGCCCGCAATCTTGGCCGGCAGCGTCCCCTCGGAAATAAGCGTGGCGAGTTCGGCAAAAAGCTGGCGCTGTTCTTCCGGTGTCCGCCGCAAAAGCGGGCGCCCGGCAAAAAATCCGTGCAGCCGGATATCCCGGTTGAGCATCATCCAGCTTGGCAGTTCGCAGGGTTGACCACTGACCAAGCCGTAATTGAAAACCGTTCCGCCCTGGGTCAGGCACGACGCGAGCCGGGTGGTCGCCTCGCCTGCCAGCGCATCGAGCCCAAACCGGATTTCGGCACCGTCCGTGGCCTTTACCACTCTCTCGGCAAGGTCAGGCCCATCCATGACAACCGCGTCGGCGCCAAGCTCCCTGAGTGCTGCAACGAGGGATTTGCGCCGCACGACGTTGACGGTCTTGCAGCCGTACAGGTTGGCGATCTTGATCAGGTAGCGCCCGACATTTGAATTCGCCGCATTCTGAAGCAACCATTCACCTTGCGCCGGTCTGGTCACGTCATGAACATAAACGTAAGCCGTCGCCGGGTTGACGATGTTCGCGTATTGCGCAGCATCGCCCTCGGGCGCCGGAATGAGTACCTCCGCCGGCAAACGCAACTGCTCCCGCCAGGTGCCACGCTGATCGTCCAAAAAGGTATCGACATGCGCGCTGCTGAGGAAAAGAACGCGGTCCCCCGGTCTGAACGCTGTCACCGCCGCGCCGACTTCGGCAACACGCCCGACGCCTTCGATGCCTGGAACCATCGGCAGCGGCAGGCGGAACCCTTCTGTGCCCCGCATGTTCATGAGATCGCCGAGGTGGATGGGCGCCGCCTCCACCGCAACGACGGCTTCGTTATCGTTGGGCGGTTTCGTTTCTTCGTCGATCACCTCAAGCACGTCGGCCGGATCGCCGTAGCGCCGATAGATTGCCGTTTTCATTTTCGCCGCCTCCGCGCGGATCCTCGCTGGCGGCACGCAGCCGCGATCAATGGCATTGTGGCACAGTAATCAATACAAGTAAGGTGAAACGACTTGCGAGAGTCTTTGTCGCCACAGGAGCATCGCGAGGAACGCACCGGCCAATTCTACCATAGGTTAGTGATCGAGATTTGCCAGCCCATTAGTCTGATTGGCTGTGCCGCGTTGTTGAACCTGATTGATTTCTTTGGAAGCTGATCGCTATGGAAAAACCACTCGTAACGGCAATGTCAGGCGTGACGATTGCCTGCCCGGGCCCCGACCAACTAACCGATCTCCTCGAACGTATTTGCGGCTGGGAGGTGGTAAACCGGGGCACTATCGACGACGAACTGGAGTCTCTCTGGAAGATTGCCAAAGGAAGCGCCGGGAACCATTGGGTGATTCTGTGCTCTCCCAAATCGACGCGCGGCATGATCCGGGTGGTAAAGGGCATCGATCGGGAACGCACCCGGCCGATCGGAACCCGGTGGAGCGGCGTCGAAATCGTCGTCATGCATGAGATCGACACGTTGTTCGACAAGCTGAAGGATCATCCCGCCTTTGAAGTGCTGAGCCCTCCGACTACGTTCGACTTTTCCGATGTGGGCGCAAACATTCACCGCGGCTTTCATGGCAAGGGACCGGGGAAGACCCATCTCATGTTTACCATGGAAGTAACGAAACCGACCGGCGGATACGATTTTCCTTCCGCCGATGCGACGGTCGGGTACATCTTTTCGGTGCCTCTCGTTTCGACCGAATACGAACTCAGTCTCGAATTCTACCGGGACGACCTCGGCATGGTTCCGATGTTGACCGATCGCCTGGAAGACGGTCTTTGGCACAAGGTCTGGAATCTGCCGTCGGGAACCGTGGTCGAGCTTTCGATCCTGAAGGGCGATGCGCCCGGGTTTGGATTGGGCGGCGTTGAGTTGCAGGGATACGACGGCCAACACATCGACCCCGTTCCGTTTGGTTTTGATCGATTCGATGGCGGCACCTGCCTAACCACATACACGGCCGAAAACCTCGATCAGACTTTCAAAGTAATAAGCGAATCGAACGCGGCACAGATACTTTCGAGCCCCACGGCCATTTCACAACCGCCCTATGACGGTTTGCGGGCATTCAGCTTCATGGGAATTTCGGGCGAACGCATGGAGATAACGGAAAAAGGCTGGGCACCATAGGGCGTCTGGTTTTCGCGCCGCGCCCCTTCCTGTCGCCCCCCCGAATCCGAAAACCGTGAGCGGCTTCGCGCCCTGCGTGTGGGCGCACAGAGCGAAATTGCCTGGTCTCGGAGGCAAGCGACTGATTTCTCTCGTTTTTTCCGTCCATTGACAAGCTTTACTGGAACGCCAATATATAAGTGAGTAATTACTTATATACAAAGAGGCTTCCATGACCGCTCGCTCAGGTACTGGCCGGTTCCCCGCCGATTACGGTTTTCACGGCTCGAAGCTCATTCATACGCTCGGTCTTGCCGGCATCTTGCTACTCGCCGCCGCCGCCTACGTGTTTTGGGACGAGGCTCTGACCGCGCCGTGGCTCATCGCCGCGGCCATCGTCGGGTTGCACCTTGGCGCCTGGATGCTCCTTGGCGCCGGGGCGCTGTACTGGCTTCTTCGGGTCGGACGCTTCCTCATGCGCGACCGGTTGATGGCGCAAATCCCCTGGCGCGGTGACGAACAGGTGCTCGATGTCGGATGCGGGGCGGGTATCATGCTCATCGCCGCAGCGAAGCGTTTGCCGGGGGGCCGCGCCGTCGGCATCGACAATTGGGTAAAAGTGCACGGCGAGGTATCGACCGCGGAGACAGTGCGCGCCAACGCCGAAGCTGAAGGGGTAGGCGAGCGAGTCGAAGCGCGGGACGGCGACGCTTGTAACATGGACTTCGCAGAGGCCACATTCGATGTCGTCATGTGCAGCTTCGTTTTACACCATATCGAGAAATCGGGGCGCAGCGCGGCGGCGCGCGAGATGGTTCGCGTCCTCAAACCGGGCGGCCGGCTCGTGGTGCTCGATGTGCAATACATCGGCGAAATCAGGGATGCATTGATTGCGGCAGGTACCGTCGAAGTAAAGTGGCCTCGTGTATTCCGCTTGGCGCCAATTCCTCGATGGGTGACGGCACGCAAACCGAACGATAAAGTCGCCACTGCGGTCCAATGATGTGGACGTTCACGGAGACCGGGCATCGATGGGACGAAAGAAGACGATCGAAAACGATGATCTTTTGGCGGTTGCACGCAAGGCGTTCGTTGAAAATGGATTCCGTGTGCCGACAGCCGAGATTGCCCGGCGAGCCGGAATTTCCGAGGGCGTGATCTTCCAGCGTTACGCCACCAAGGATGAGTTTTTTTTCGCCGCCATGGCGCCGCCGCCCATGGATGTCGACACCCTGTTTCGGACCGAGCGAACGAAGCCGGACCCGTGCGAGAACCTGGAAGACATCGCGTTAGGGATATTGGGCTTCTTCCGCGAGATAATGCCGACGCTTGTTCATCTGGTGACGCATCCGTCGTTCAAGCCCGAAATTCTCTATCAGCACAGCGTACCTCTGCTCGAGTTGCGCTTGATGTCCAGCTTGACGGATTATCTGGAACGGGAGCGGGCCGAAGGACGTATTGAGGCCAACGACCTGAGGTCCACCGCCGGATTGTTGATTGCATCCCTTCACAGTCTCGCCCTCTTAGAGCTCATGGGTTCCCATGGCGGCCATATGGAGGAAGGTGGCGTTCGCGCCATGGTGCGGTCACTTTGGAACGGCCTCGAACCGCGCAGGAAACCTTCCCCATCATCCGGTACTGATTGAGGCCGCCCATCCAAACGCTGAAATCACGTATGGGTCGCCGCTGATCAACCGACATTCGACCGGTTGTTTGCGGCACAGATTATCGCGCCCGCTGGCACGGGACTGACCACCGTCGCGCTGGCGCTGCTCGCAAACCCTATGGCCGGCGATCGCCCCGGGCAGGCTCTTGGCTGGATGCTCGCCCCCAGGATGTGGCCTATGTCGGCGGCGCGCCAATCGATCGCGGTAATCCCAAGCGGCTGCCGCGGCGGGTATTGCCGGTGTCCCCAGACCTGGCTCGCGCCCTATCGGTACTGGCGCTGCTGTTTGTGGCCGCCGCAGCTCCGCCCAGATTCGGCACCACCCTTATTCAAAGCTCGCCGACCCGCCGCGCAGGCATTGGCCGCCGACCTTCAAGCGGACAACCCATAAGCGGGAATGTTCGGGATTCGGGGCAAGGCGATGCAAGAAAACTTCTGCCTCAGACCGTTGCCAGTCTAGGCGCGAAGCCCGAGCCTGAATCCGAATTACTGCGGCAAAGCCGCTTCGCGGCCGCAAAGATCGTTCATTCAGCGGGCGTCCCCGTGTACCCGGCGCTTTTGTAACGGGTCCCCTCCGGCATCGCTCCACCTTCGGCCGCACTTTGCCAAAGCCGATCGCAGGCCGCGATCGTCCGCCGGCGAACGGCATCGACATCCGATCCCGCAACCTTGCCTTCGCTGTAGAGCAACCGCCCATTGACGAGGGTGTGGCGAATATCGGCAGCGGACGAATAGTAGACCAGCGCCCGCACCGGATCGAGCACCGGCGAGTTGAACGGCGACAGGAGGCTGATGACGGTAACGTCGCCGCGGGCGCCAGGATTGAGATGGCCGAGGTCGGGCCGGCCAAGCGCGTTTGCGGCGCCCTGGGTGGCGCAACCGAGAACTTCGCGCGCTGTCGGATGACCGACCTGGCTGCCTCTGATCTTGCCGATCATCGCCGCAAATTTTAGATCCTGAATCAGATCGTGTGAAAAACTGTCGGTGGCGATGGCCACGTTGACGCCGCGCTTGAGAAAATCCCAGAACGGGCTGGCGATCCCCTCTTTCGCTTTGCGGTAGGAGGCATGAACGACGTGCGTCCTGGTCTCGGCGAGAATGCCGATATCGTCGTCATCGACGAAGGTCACATGGGTTGCCATTACGTCCGCGCCGAGAAAACCGATATCGTTGAGGTACTGCACCGAGGTTCTGCCGCCGGATCGCTCGGCGATCGTGTTGCGCTCGGACAGATGTTGTGCCAGGTGCAGGTGGGCATGAATACCGCGCTCGGCGCATTGGCGCTTGGTCTCGCGCAGGAGTTCCTCCGGCACCGTATCGGGTCCATGCGGCGACAGATGAACGCGCAAGCGATCATCGAACGCACCGTGGTAGTGATCGTGCAGCCTGAGGCCCTGTTCGAGGTCGAGAGCGACATCGCCCGTCGAGTCGGTCGTGATCTCTCCGTCCTTGATGAATCCGATCGCCCCGAGATCGTTCGGGTAGGTCAGGCCGAGATGGCAGCGCACGCCGATCCGGTCGACCAGACGCAGCCAGTTGTCCACCGGCCCGAACTGCTCGGCGACGATGGTCGTGGCGCCGCCGCACAACATGGCAATCAGGTCCCACTCCATGATGGTGAGAACGTCGTCGGCAGAAAGGACATTGCGTGCATACAACTGGACCGGAAGCGTCATGTGATAGAAGGCGGCGCCTTCGGGAGGCTCGACGTCTTCGGCGAGCCCGCGCGAACGCGGCGAATTGCCCGGGTGGACGTGGGCATTGATGAGCCCGGGCGCGACCAGACAGTTGTGCGCATCGATCTCGAGGTCGGCGCGCCCCTTGTAGTCCGGCTCAATCGCCGCGACCTCGCCGTTTTCGATGACCAGGTCCTGGCGATAGTGAATCTCAGGTTTGGCGCCGCCAGTCCAGATGGTGCCGCCGCGCACGACAGTCGTTTCCGTTTCACTTGTCATGGCCGGAGACCTCTTCTTCGTCGCCATCGCTGGCCTGCACGGCTGCGTCCGCCATCATGACGAGTGACTTGTTGAGATCGACCAACGGCGTCATCGTCATTTTTTCAAAATGAAACAAGGGCGCATAAACCAGAACCTGCTGCAGGGCTTCGGCGTCCGGGGCTTCAAAAATGGCGATGGCACCGCGCCGGCCGAGGACGCCGTATGCCGCCTCCAGCCGCACCGGCCCGCCCCCCTCCTTCTTTCTTTTGGCACTTCGCGCGATTTGCCGTTCGATAAGTTCGTTCAGGCGGTCAACAGGCGCGTTGGGAAAGAACTCTGTTTCGAGCAGAAATTTCATGAAGGCGTCCTCATTTTGGGGCCAGCCAGCACCAGGGTGGCGGTTAAGGCAGCATCCTTCCGCGCATCGACTCGCACAAGGCCGCTACCCGCCCGCCTCGAAACGCGTGTAGTTGATGCCGAGAAAACGGCGCGCAAGAAATACAATCAGAATGATCATCAGCATCAGCAATACCGAGATGGTCGACAGGACGCCCAACTCGCCGAGTTCGTAGTAGCCGAACATCAGGACCGACAGGACGCGGTTGCTGGTGCCGACAAGCAGAACGGACATGCCAAGCTCGCGGATGAAGATCATGAACATCAGGAGCCAGGCGGCGGCCAAGGCGGGCCGCATCAACGGCAGGATGACGCGCCGGAAGATGTAGAGCCATGAGGCGCCGGACATGCGGGCGGCTTCCTCGAACTCGTTGCTGAGCTGAATCAGGCCGCCCGACACCGTACGCAGCGATAGCGGCAGATAGCGTGTGATATAGGCGATGCCCAGGATAAAGATGGTGCCGTAGATCGGCAGCGGGATGGTAATCCAGGCCCAGAGCAGCGCCAGCCCCAGCACCGTCCCCGGGAACGATATCGGCAACATGGCGATGCCCTCGAGCAGGCCCCGTCCCCGAATATTGGACTTGATGGCAATGTAGGCGACTACGGCCGAAAACAGGACACAGACGGCGCCCGCAACCACCGCCAGCAGCAGACTGTTGATCAACGCATCGAGCAATACGGGATTTTTCAGGACCGCCGGATAATTCGCCAGCGTCATGCGGTCGAACACCTTCCAGTGGAAGCGGCCGAAGAACTGCAGGAAGGAACCCATCACCAGAATGCCCGCCGGCATGAATACAGTGAACACAAAGAACAGCCAGCAAAGCCCCGAGGTCAGCCAGCGCCAGGGCCCAAGGTCGATCGGTTGGGCGCGATGGCCCTTACCGCGCACCGTTTCGAAGCGTTCCGAGCGGGCGACCAGGCGACGGTAGATATAGATGGCGACCAGCGTCGTCATCAGGAGACTCATCGCCAACGCCGTACCGACGCCGTAATCCGCAGGATATCTTGCGGCGATCTCGGTGTAGATGAGCGAGGTGTAGGTGAAAACCCCCCGCGGTGCGCCCAGCAGGATCGGCACTTCAAAGGATTCAAGGCCGACGATGAACAGGAAGACAGCCGAGGAAGCGATGGCCGGACGAGCCAATGGCAACGTCACGCGCATCATGGTCTTGAGGGTCCCGGCGCCGGACATGCGCGCCGATTCCTCGAGGCTGGAATCGATAGACGCGAATACAGGCGCAATAATCAGAAACGCCAACGGCGCCACATATAGGCTTTGTACGAAAATCATGCCGCCCATCGAGTAGATGTCGAACGGCGACGCCTCCAGTCCCAATCCGACAAGCGCGTTATTGATCAGCCCCTTGGTGGGGCTGAGCAACATCGTCCAGGCGAAGACCGCGAGCAGCAGCGGAAAGAGAAACAGAACGAGCGTAAGAAACTCAAAAAGCGTGCGCCCGGGCGTGTTGGTGCGGGCGATAATCCAGGCCAGGACGGTCCCGACGCCGACGGCGCCGACGGTCTGACCGAACGCAAAGATGAAGGTGTTCTTGGCCGTCACGTAAACGAACGGGTCGGCGTAGGCCTTGAGGTAATTGGCAATCGTGAAGAAACCGGGTTCGAACGGCGGGCCGCTGCGAAAACTGCCGTAGATCAACCAACCGATCGGGTAAAGCGCGAGAAATGCCACCAGCGCGCCGATGGTCAGCATCATGAAGTGGCTGGGAGTGCGCGGCACGAACCGCATCAGCAGCGAGACCGCGTTCGGGCCTTCATCGAATTGCCGGCCGCCGGATGTTGTCGCCGTCATCGCCCTTACCGTTCCGGATGCGTCACTACCAATGGGCGCAATCCACTTCCCTCACTTGCCGTTCCATAGGAGCCGCCGGCACACACGCCATCCCTCAATCGCCAAAAACCAGCAAGCGTTCGGCCGGAAGCCTGATCTGCACGGCGTCGCCGCTATCAAAACTGCTTGCCGCCGGTGCGTGCGAGACGAGCGTGTCGTCGCCGAAGGCGAGTTCAAAGATTCGGTGGTCGCCCATGTACATGCTCGTCCTTACCTGTGCCGATACGACATTTGCCTCCTCTCCCGGACTCTCGTTCAATATTTCGATGTCCTCCGGCCGGATTGCGGCCGTGGCCGCGCTGCCTGGCACCGCGTCCTCGATCACCTGGCATTTCATGGGCTTTCCCGCGATCGCGATTGTCTCCCGATCCACGACCTCACATTTGAAAAGATTCTTCCAACCCGCAAACTCGGCCACAAAGCGCGTCGCCGGGCGCTCGTATATGGCTTGCGGCGAGCCGGACTGAATAATCTTTCCATTGTCCATGACGGCGACCACATCGCTGAGCGCCAGCGCCTCGTCTTGGTCATGGGTGACGAAGAGCGTCGTAATGCGCAGTTGCCGCTGCAATTCGCGCAATTCAACACGCATTTGTTCGCGCAGTTTCGCGTCCAGATTTGACAATGGTTCATCGAGCAACAGGATGCGCGGCTCGAATACGATGGCGCGCGCCAGGGCAACGCGCTGCTGCTGGCCGCCGGAAATCTCTGCCGGATAGCGTTCGGCAAGGTCGCCAAGGCGGACCTTTTGCAGCGCCGCCTGCGTCTTCTCGCGAACTTCTCTTCGCGGTATCCGGCGTACGCGCAGCGGAAAGGCAACATTTTCAAAAACAGTCATATGCGGCCACACGGCGTAGGATTGAAACACCATACCGATGCGCCGTTTCTCCGCCGGAACCGATACCCCGCCGCCGGCATAGACCATTTCGTCGCCGATAAAGATTCGTCCGTTGGTCGGCTGCGCCAGGCCGGCGACCATCCTCAACGTCGTGGTTTTGCCGCAGCCGGAAGGCCCCAGGAACGTGGTGAGCATCCCGTCCGCCACTTCCATGCTGATATTGTCGACGGCGACCGTTTCCCCGAATGACTTGGTCAAGTCGACGAACCGTAGTCCAACCAATTGAGACTCCCCGCCCCGGCTAGGTTAATCGCTGCGAGCGTACTGGCGCCGCCCACGGTATCGCACTACTCCCGAGGGGCACTCGCCCCTTTGTCCGCCCTCCTTTCCAGAAAGACGGCGGCGAAGCGCTAAGCCGTAAGCGGCGCCAGTTTTTCTCCGTGCCCGTTAGCGCACGAGGTATTCGCGCATCTTCCCTTGGAAGAAGTCGAATTTCTCCGTTTCAAGTTCATGCGCCTGCGGGTGCAGGGTGACTCCCTTTATCCTCTCAAATATCGGAGGCAGCATGTCGGGAAGCGCAGGGATCTGCTTGAGGCCGGCAATCACCTGCTGGCCTTCCCTTGAGGTGAAGAACTCGATGAAGAGCTTCGCCGCGTTGGGGTGCTGGGCGAATTTCGACAGGTTGAAACTCAACGCTGTAAACAGGGTCGAGTCGATCACCCCCCACTCTATCGGAGCGCCCTTGTCGATGGTCGGCTGCATGAAGCTCGGATAGGCCACCAGTTGAATGGCGATCTCACCGGACGCCAGCATTTCGCGCACTTCGGCGAAACGGCCGTACCTGACCTCCTGGGCGCCGAATTCCTGCATCCAGTCTTCCCACAAGGCTGCGCCCCAAAGCTGGTACATGGTCACGGTCCAGATCCCGGCGCCGCCGCCAAGCAGCGGATCCTGCATACCGAGTCTACCCCTCCATTTGGGATCGCGAAGGTCCTGCCAGTTGGTCGGGATTTCGTCGCCTTTGACCAGATCGGTGTTCCAGGCTATGGCGTTGAGTATCAGCGAGTACGCGACCCAGCCGTTCTCGGGTGCGTGCAGACTTTCGGGGTACATGTCCAGGTTGAGCGGCCTGTAGGCTGCCGTGTAGCCCTTGACGAAGAAAAGCTGTTTGGCTTGCCGGTCCGTGGTAGTGACGAGATCGACCGTATGCCGCCCGGCTGCCGATTCCGTCTCGAACCGCAGCATGACTTGCGACGTGTCGCCCTTGAAGAAGTCGACCTTGATGCCCGGATAGGCTTCCTTGAACGCAGCAACCATCACTTGAACGGAGTTGAGGTTGTCGTTCATGTAGAGAACGAGTTCGCCTTCCGCCTTGGCCGCCTCATAAAGCTCTTCAACTGATTCGGCCGCAGCGGGCAATGTTGTCGCCGCGGCGAAGGTTGCACCAATGAATGCCAGTCCAGCGAAACGCAACAGGCGTACGCTCAACATACGGGTAATTGCCTTAACCATTTGTTCCTCCCTCGTGAATCTTCTCGATGACCCCCATAAACAACTGAATAGTGCTTCTGTCGTTCGTGACGGATTGAAGCTTAGGCTAGATTCCCCGTTCCTGAAATCCGTTATTCGGTATCGGGTGCCGGCCCAAGAGCACGCAAGAGGCCCCGCAGGCCAGCAATACAACCAGAAGTGACGTACAGCGCCGGGACGCACACCCAAGGACGCGTCCCGTTCCGGGTACGCGGACCTCAGGGAGGAGCATCGGGTGAACCGAAACGGATAAACCTCGGGAATCGTCGGACTTGGATAACACCGGATTTGGGCAACAAATGTTAGCCCGCTTGATCTAAGTTGCAGGTTTACCAAACCGGCGGCGGCGCCATAATGGATTCATGGCAACGGACCTGGTGTTCCTTTCTTCGAACGACCTCGGCAAGGCGTATGCAGCGCTGGAGGTTTCGCCTGTCGAGGCGGCTCAGGCCGCGCTCACCAGGATCGACTGCGACGACAAGACTCTCAATGCCTTTCGGCTCGTCGATGACGATGCGGCGTTGCGCGCGGCTCGTCAGTCCGAAGCCCGATGGCGCAAGGGCGAAGCGCGCAGCCCGATCGACGGCGTTCCCGCGTCGATCAAGGACCTGATTCTGACCAAGGGTTGGCCGACACTCCGGGGGTCGAAACTGATCGACCCGGACCAGCCCTGGGAAGAGGATGCCCCGGGCGTCGCCCGTCTCCGCGAAGCCGGGGTGGTGCTGCTGGGCAAGACCAACACGGCAGAATTCGGCTGGAAGGGCACGACCGACAGCCCGCTTGCCGGGATCACGCGAAATCCCTGGAATCCGGACTTGACGCCGGGCGGCTCGAGCGGGGGCGGCGCCGCGGCGCTCGCATCGGGCATGGGGACGCTAGCGTTATGCACCGATGGCGGCGGCTCCATTCGCAATCCGGCCAGCTTTACCGGTCTGTGCGGTCTCAAACCCACTTTCGGGCGTGTGCCGGCGTATCCGCCCAATCCGATTGGAACGCTGGCCAATGTCGGGCCGCTGGCGCGCACCGTCACGGACGCAGCCCTCATGATGAACGTCATTGCCCGGCCGGATTCGCGTGACTGGCTGTCGCTGCCCGAAGACACACGAGACTACGTTGCCGATCTTGATATGGGCGTCGCCGGTCTCAAGATCGCCTATTCGCCGGATCTCGGTTTTGCCAAAGTCGATCCGGAAATCGCCACCCATGTGGCGCGGGCCGCCGCGACATTTTCAGACCTCGGAGCGACAGTCGAGGAAACCGATCCCGGGCTCGGCGACACGACGGAAATCTTCAACACACACTGGCACGCCGGTGTCGCCAACGCGCTTGGCAACGCGCCGGATGAAGTGTTGGCGCTGCTCGACCCGGGCCTGGACCAGTTCGTCATTGAGGGCAGGAAAATATCTTTGATGAGCTACGGCGAGGCCCAGAACGCCCGCGTCGAACTCGGCCGCAAGATGAGGCTGTTCCACGACCGCTACGATCTCTTGATCTTGCCGACCACGGCCGTTCCGGCTTTTCCCGTCGAGCGCCGCGCCCCGCCCGGAATTGACGAGGACGATTGGCGGGCATGGACGCCCTTTTCCTATCCCTTCAATCTCACCCTGCAACCGGCGATGTCGGTGCCTTGCGGGTTTACAGAATCCGGATTGCCGGTGGGATTGCAGATCGTCGGCGGCATGTACGAGGATGCGCTCGTGCTTCGGGCGGCGCGCGCATTCGAGAGTTCTCAGGATTTTCAGGACCGGCGTCCAGCGTTGAAAGAAACCGCCGCGTAGCGTTGCAAGGTGCCGAACGCTTCGGCCCGAATGGTGTCGGTCGTGGCGGCATGATACGTTGGGGACCAGGCGAACCTGTTTCTATGGGAAGAGCACGTCATGCCTGGGGCCGCAAGAACTACCATCGTGCGCGAGGGCACCATCTGGTCCGGCGGGGCCGCGCCCGAGGTATATCCGCAGCATGATCTCGTCATCGAGGACGGCAACGTCGTTGCCATCGAAGCCAATTACAAAGGCCGTTGCGATCACGAGGTGGATGCCGGCGGCTGTCTTGTCGTCCCCGGCCTTATCAATGCCCACGTCCATGCCGGTTGCACGCCGCACATCAGGGGAATCTCCGAAGACCTGCCGATCCCTGCGGAAGGCGCTTACTACCATTTACTCGGCGGCCTGTTGACTCTCGGCTACTCAATGCTTGAGCGCGACGAGTTTGCGGCGATCATGGAGTGGGACGCCATCGCCATGTTGTTGGGCGGCGCCACGACCATCGTCGAAGAGAACTTCGGCGGCCACGAGACCTGGATCGAGCTGGTCGGCAAACTCGGATTCCGGTCCGACCTCGGCCTCACCTATCCCAATCAGGTTTCGGCCATCGGTTTCATGAAGGACGGCAAAATCGTGATGGGCGATGTGGGCGATATTTCGGCGCAGTTTGCCGCCGGCGTCGATCTCTACAAGACCCACAACGGCCACTTCGATGACCGCCTGCGCGTTCACCTGTCACCGCACGGGCCCGACACGGTACCAGAAGAGATGCTGCGCGAGACCCGCCGCCTCAGCGATGAAATCGGTGTCAACGCCAATCTGCACCTGGCACAGCACTTGAACGAGCGCCGCACGATCGAAGATCGCCATGGCAAGAGTTCGGTCGAGTACCTCAATGACATCGAGTTTCTCGGTCCGCGGGTAATGGCGATGCACGTGACTTTCGTTGATGACCACGACATCGATCTGCTTGCCGCGACGGGAACAAACGTGGTTCACGGCTCCTACCGCAAGGCCAAGGAAGCGCTGACCAGTCCGTTCTGGGAGCATCTGGAAAAGGGCGTCAATGTCGCCATCGCCACCGACTCCTTCTGCCACGATCTTATTCAGGATCTACGGTTCGCGGCGATGTTGGGGAAGATCCGGCAAGAAGATTCAGGCCACCCGCGCGCCGATCACGTGCTCAAATGCGCAACCTATGGCGCCGCCCGCGCGCTGGGTCGCACCGATCTCGGTCACCTCCAACCGGGCGCCAAAGGCGATGTCGTCGTGGTCGATATTTCGACGCCCTTCAATGCGCCGGTCTATGACCCGTTGCGATCGCTTGTCTATTACTCGGGCGCGCGCGACATCCGGTGCACCCTCGTCGACGGCGCGCCCGTGGCGGAGAACGGTCGCGTTCTCGGAACGGACATGGACGAGGTCTTCAAAAGAGCGACGGCCGCGAGCGAACGTCTGTGGGAAGCTGGCCGGCGCGAAGGGTTTCTGTCCTGAGACGATTGCGGCCGATCAGAGGGCAAGGACCGATCCTGGACGTGTCTTTGTTCAATTACCCGATACGTTCGCCCCGCCTCTGTATCCAAGGGAACAAACGTCCATGAACCGGGGCGGCCATCGCACAAGGGGTTTTACCCTGAAGAGGTTCTCATGCGGCGTCTGAAACCTCTCCCCGGCCAGCCGACGCTCGGCGACGTGATTCACGCCTTCCCGCGCGTCATGGTGCCGATCGTCCGCTTTCAAGAGGCGCTCATGAGGGGCCCGTCGCCGTTTTCCAAAGCCGAGCGCGAACTGATGGCCGCCTATGTGTCCGGTCTCAACAGTTGCTCGTTTTGCTACCGCGCCCACACACTGGTAGCGGAGGAATTTGGGGTCGACGAAAGATTGCTGGAAGTGCTTCTGGACGACATTGACGCCGCACCGTTGGATGCGCGAATGAAACCGGTCTTGCGCTACGGGCATAAGTTGACCACAAACCCGTCCCGGGTCGTGGACGCCGACACGGAAGCCATTCTCGAGGCCGGATGGGACGTTGCGGCGGTGTTCCAGGCAACGGCTGTGTGTGCCTGTTTCAACCTGATCAATCGTCTGGCACAGGGCATCGGGTTTTCCGCTTCGGAAGAAAAAATGAGAGCGGGAGCAAAAGCGGTCGCTGATCTGGGCTACGCCGCCGCCAACAGGATCGATGATTTGTGACTTGCTCCCTTGATTGCCGTCATTCATACGGAGAGCCTGTTCTTGTTATGGTCCTCAGTGGACCGGTTCGTAATCTCCTTTGGCGCGTGCCCGTTGAGGTTCGAATGTGGTCTGATGGTGCTGTCGTCGACCTTCCTATTTTCGCTATTCGCGGCTGCTATCCCGACGGTGGCGGCGGCGGGCCCTCTGCAAGCCATGACGGGCGCAGATGAATGAACTTGCGGCGTCATTCGCTGCCGCCTTCCGCCTTATCGTTGCCTTTGACCCGGCGCTGGTCGAGATTGTCGGGCGTTCATTGCTGATCAGCCTTGCGGCCGTGATTATCGCGTCGGTGGCCGGTTTACCGCTGGGCGCCGCCATTGCAGTGTTCCGGTTTCCCGGCCGCCGCGCCGCCATCATCCTTCTCAATTCCCTCATGGGGCTGCCGCCGGTCGTCGTCGGCCTAGCCGTCTACATCTTGCTTTCGCGCGCGGGCCCTCTCGGCGCGCTGGGTCTGCTCTTCACGCCCTGGGCGATGATAATTGCGCAAGCCATCCTGGTGGCGCCGATTGTCGCTGCGCTGGCACAGCAGATAGTTAGTGACCTCAACGACGAATACCAGGAGCAACTTCGATCGCTCGGCGCTTCTTCGGGCCATGTCGTGTGGACTCTTCTTTGGGATGGCCGTCCGAGCCTGTTGACCGCCATGCTTGCCGGATTCGGACGAGCCAGCGCCGAAGTCGGTGCGGTCCTTATTGTCGGCGGCAACATCGCGCACATTACCCGCGTCATGACGACGACGATCGCCTTGGAGACCAGCAAAGGGAACATTGCTCTCGCGCTCGGGTTGGGCATTATTCTTGTGCTCGTGGCGATCGGCGTGAACGCGGCGGCTTATGTCGTCGGTCAGGTGACACAGCCGCTGCGGAGCGTGGCATGACCGCCGCCCTCTCCTCATTGCGGACTGAAGCCGCAGACCCGGCCATTCTCCCGCTCGACCTGTCGCACGTTGACTATGTTGCCGGCGGACAGCGATTGATCGACGATCTGTCGATGGCGATTGGCCGCGGCGGACCCACCGTGATCCTTGGGCCGAACGGCGCGGGCAAGAGCTTGCTGCTGCGACTCTGCCACGGCCTCCTCAAGGCGACGTCCGGTACGATAATGTGGAACAGCAAGGTTGGCCGCGATGTGCAGCGCTCTCAGGCCATGGTTTTTCAGCGGCCTGTCATGCTCCGCCGCTCGGCGGCGGCGAATATCGCCTATGCACTCAGGATACACCGCGTTCCACGACGCGAGCACTTTGACCGTGTCGCCGACGCGCTGGCGATGACGGGGTTGAGCCGGCTGGCGGGAAGACCGGCCCGCGTATTATCGGTCGGTGAACAGCAACGTCTTGCGTTTGCGCGGGCCTGGGCGCTTCGCCCGCAGGTCCTCTTCCTTGACGAACCCACGGCCAGTCTGGATCCGGCGGCGGCGCAAGCGATTGAGGAGATCATTCGTCACATATCGGGCGGCGAGACCAAGGTCGTCTTGGCGACTCAGGATCTGGCGCAGGCGCGCCGTCTGGGCGAACAGATCGTATTCCTGAGTCGCGGCAAGGTGGTCGAACAAACCCCGGCCTCGAACTTCTTCACCCAACCCGCCACGACACAAGCCGTCGCTTTTCTGAACGGTGAGGCAATTCAAGAATTGTGAGCGAACCAATGTTTCGAAGCCGGATCCCGCCAACAGCAATCTGGCCGTGGATTCTTCTCCTGATCAGCATTCCGTTTGGCGGGTCCGAGATACAGGCTCAGACATCGGCCCATATCCTCGTCGCCTCCACGACTTCGACACAGAACTCGGGCCTTTTCGAGCACCTGCTTCCGAAGTTTACGCAAGAGACGGGCATAGACGTTCGCGTCGTCGCCGTCGGGACGGGACAGGCCTTGCGGTTGGCGCGCAGGGGAGATGTAGATGTCTTGTTCGTTCACGACAAGCCTTCGGAACTCAAGCTCATGGCCGACGGTTTCGGTGTCGAGCGCCGGGAGGTCATGTACAACGAATTCGTTATCGTCGGCCCCGTTTCGGATCCCGCCGGTATCCGCGGTCTGAGGAATGCAGCCGAAGCATTTGGGATGATCGCTGGTGCGCGGGCACTCTTTGTATCCCGGGGCGACGACAGCGGAACGCACAAGGCGGAGCGCCGCCTGTGGAATCTGATCGGTATCGACGTCGACGCCGCGTCGGGGACATGGTACCGGGAGACGGGATCGAGCATGGGTGCGACGCTGAACACGGCTCGCGGTTTGAATGCGTACGCCCTGACAGACCGGAGCACCTGGATGGGTTTTGGCAGCAGAGATCAGGGTCTGCACCTCCTTGTCGAAGGCGACCCGCGTCTCGTCAACCAGTACAGCGTCATCCTTGTGAACCCGAAAAGATTTCCCCATGTAAGGGCGGCGGCCGGCTGCGTATTCATCGACTGGATCACGTCCGTGAAAGGACAGGACGCGATTGCCGGCTACCGTTTGGGTACGGCGCGTCTCTTCGTCCCGAATCACCGGAATCCCGATTCGACATCCGGGCCGCGCCCGTCATGCCTGAGGGCGCAATACCCTTGAAGTCATAAGGCCCGCCCGTTTCTGGCGCCTCGCCGGCGCGGTTCAAGCCCTTCGGATATTGCTCTAGCGCCTCACGCCCCGCCCATTTTTTCACGCGCGCCGCCGATGGCCTGCTTCAGGACCGCCGGTTTCATGGTGATGGAGGGCTCGTTGAACATGACGTTGCTCAACCAGTCGAATCCAAGCTGAAGCAACGTCTCATCGTTTTGTTTGACGTTCGCCACCATGTCGTCGTCGATTTCGTAGGTTTCGAGAAACTTGGTTTCGAACACGAAACGGCGAAAGCCATCGGCGTCGGTGGAGACCATGTAGAACATCTGTTTGGTCTGTTTGGTGACGTCCCTGCCCATGGGTCCGCCGATCGAGCGCCACGACGCCATCTTCATGAGAATATCGATCCAGCGCTCGTTGAGAAGATCGTATGGTTCGACACCCTGTTCCTCGCGGAAACTCTGGACGGTCTGTTTCTTGTCTTCGACATGGCCTTTGCAGTGGTCTTCCTTGACTAGGAAATACATGTCCTCGCGGCTGGCGTGGCCCTTCATCTTCACCGCACCCAATCCCAACGGGTAATAGCGGCAGGTCGCCGGACGGGCCGCATAGACGGTGCAGCCTTTCTCGTCGTCCATGAAGACGCAACCGCCTTTGCCATCCTTGCCGGTCATCACGAGCTTGGGCACCGGGAGGCCCGAGCCCGGGTGAATTGCGGGCACCGAGAAGTCCTTTACGAACTGTGCCGGCCGGATGCCGAAGGACCGGGCGAAGGCAAGAATGTCATAGGGCGTCAGTGTGACATCGGCGCCATGGCAGCAGACGTTCCAGCACGAGACGCCCTTGTGACACCGGAACCTGAACGAGTCCGACGGGTTGAGCCGCACCGGCGCGATCGGGTTGCCGTCGTCGCTGCGAACGCCTTCGAAGATGGTTGTCTCGACCGCCTGGGCGCGGTCCTGCCGCTCGGCCATATCGCCGGAAACGCTGGCCCCGGAAAGGAGCGCCGCGTCCTCGAGTGTCTCGTGATCGTCATGCCCCGACATGTCTTGCCATCCTCAGGTCTCGCGCGCGCCGGCGAACCGTGACTTCGGTGCAACAAAAACTGAAGGCGCCGCATCCGCAGCGCCTTCGGCCGTCTCCGGATTGCTCCGGGGATATGAGCGCGCGGTCAGTGGCCGTGATCGACGAGCCCCACCCAGTCACGCTTGAAGACATCCCATTCCTTGCTTTTGGGATCGAAACGCGAATTGACGAAACAGTGCCATTCCTCCTCGTTGAGATCCGGGAAGTCGGCACGGTAGTAAAAGCCCGGATAGCGCGTTTCCGTGCGGAACTGGATGTGCCGCAGGTGCATCTCGGCAGTCCAGACGCGATGGTAGTTCTCCCATGCCCGCAGCAGCTCGTGGAGGTCCTTGGCGCGCAGATTCTCGCTGTCCTCCTTGAGCATGGTGAGGTACTTGAGGCCTTCATCCAGATACGTCGCGTTGGTCTGGTAAAGCGTCGACACGCCGGCGACGTACTCGTCCATGATCTTTTGCAGACGCATCTGAAACATGCGCGGCACGATGTAGTTTGGATTGACGTCTTCGGCCGTCGTCTTGTCTTTGTGCTCGAGGTAGGTGCGCACCGGCCTATAGATTTCCTCGGCAAGCTGCGCGGCCCCGGTCTTGAAAGAGGGCTTGAATTCTCCGTGGTCGCGAACGAACCGCACCATGTTCTTGCCCGCGATCCGGCCTTCGGTATGGGACCCCGAAGAGAACTTGTGGCCCGAAGCGCCGACGCCGTCGCCGGCCGTGAACAGACCCTTGACGGTGGTCATGCGGTTGTAGCCCCAATTCCACTCATCGGGCGAGCTCAGGTCGTCTGGTCCCGAAACCCAGATGCCGCAGCAGCCGGAGTGCGAACCGAGCAAATAGGGCTCGGTCGGCATCAATTCAGACATCGACTGCTCGGGCCGGATGTTGAGGCCCGCCCAGACGCCCGCCTGGCCGATGCACATGTCGAGAAAGTCTTCCCACGCTTCCGCTTCGAGATGCTTGATTTCCTTCGGCGTCATGGACTCCGCGAGCTTGGCCATCGCAGTGGGCGTGTCCATGTATATCGGCCCGCGCCCTTCCCTGATCTCTTTCAGCATGGTGTGGTTGCGCAAGCACGTCGGCACGACGGCCGCCGTGTCGTAGGGCGCGAAGTCCGCGAGCATATCGGCGTTCTTGACCGAATAATCCTCGCCGAAACCGTTAACCGCCTGCGACTTGAACAACAGGAACCAGGCGCCGACCGGCCCGTAACCGTCCTTGAACCGGGTCGGAACAAAGCGGTTCTCCATCATCGTCATCTCGGCACCGACCTCGGCCGCCATCGCATAGGTCGAACCCGCATTCCATACCGGGTACCAGGCGCGGCCCATGCCCTCGCCCGTCGAGCGCGGGCGGAAGACGTTCACCGCACCGCCGGCGACCAGCAGAATCGTCTTTGCCCGGAAGATGTAGATCTTGTCTTCGCGAACCGAAAAGCCAACTGCCCCGGCAATCTGATTTTCGTTATTCTCGTCGAGCAAGAGTTTCACGATAAATACGCGCTCGAAGATGTTCTCCATGCCGAGCGCCTTCTTGGCTGCCTCGGCGACGATGGTTTTGTAGCCCTCGCCGTTGATCATGATCTGCCAACGGCCTGAGCGCACCGGCTTGCCGCCCGAGGAGAGCGGCACGCCTTCGGTCTCTTTGTCCTTCCAGATCGGCAGACCCCATTCCTCGAACAGGTGCACGGTCCCGTCGACGTGCCGTCCGACGTCGTAAACCAGGTCGTCGCGGGTTATGCCCATGAGATCCGCATGGACCATGCGCACATAATCCTCGATCGCGTTTTCGCCGATATAGGTGTTGATTGCCGACAGGCCCTGCGCCACCGCGCCCGACCGTTCCAGCGCCGCCTTGTCGACCAGGGTGATCTTGACGTCATCGCCGGCCCAGCGCTTGGCCTCGTAAGCCGCGCCACAAGCCGCCATGCCGCCGCCGATGATCAGAATATCCGTCTCGTATTCAACAATTTCCGGATTGCCAAAAGATCCGTTGCTCATGTTTCTTGTCCACTTGAAATGAGGTTGTCACCAGCGCTCTCGTGGGGCCCCGTGCGGAAGGAATTTCTCAAGGCTTGTTCCCGGCACGAAGAACGCAACCGCTCAGATTACCGGCAGTTGATCCTGTTCGGTAAACAGGTTCGGGTTTGAAATATCGCCCGGTTCGGGCTTGTTGCCGTAGAGATCGATCGACCCCACCGGGGTTGTTCGCACCGGGAATTTGAACCGCTTGATCTCGCCGTCGCGGAACTTGATCGTCCACATGATGGCACTGTCGGTGCGCAAGGGGATCGCCGCGCCGCCCATCGGCACCCAGTCCTGGAAGGACCGGACTTCAATCGCCTGCTGCGGGCACGCCTTGACGCAGCACTGGCACTCCCAGCACTGCTCCGGTTCCTGGTTGAAGGCCTTCATGCGCTCGACATCGAGCTTCATGAGATTGTGAGGGCAAATGTACATGCACGCGGTGACTTCGCCACCTTTGCAGCCATCGCATTTGTCGGTGTGCACGAATGTAGGCATGCGCTTCCCTTCATAACTCCCCGTCGTCCCGGGGTGGATCGAACCAATGCCCGACCTCTGAAGGGGCCGTATCACATTATTCTAATGTTCATTAATCGCACAGGACATGCGGCGTTTCAAGGCATCAGAGCCGGTCGCCCGCAATAATCGCGGCTCTGCGCCATCCCGGATTCCGGCAAGGGACGCCCTCGACGCCGGCTCGATGGCGCCGGCAGCCGGGGGGCCCGCCAGGCGGGCCCCGCTACCGGATCAGGATCCCGCGCCGGCAGCGCGCAAGACCGCGGCTACGGCCTCATGGCCGCGTTGCAGAGCAACGTCGAGCGCCGTCATGCCATTGTGGTTCCGCCGGGTCACATCGGCGCCGTGCGCTATGAGAACCCTGACAGTGTCGGCCTTGCCGCCGCCAGCGGCCCAGTGCAGCGCCGGCCCACCGTGGCCGTCGATCGCATTCGGATCGGCGCCCTTGGCAAGAAATGCGTGGGCGATGGCGGCGTGACCCTTCTTGATTCCCTCGATGAGATCGCGGTCGAGGCCAAACCGGCCCGTATCCCAGCCACCGTAACCGGCATAGACAACCACGCCCTCGCGGACTTCTTGCAGCATCGGCACATAGGCCTGGGCAGAGGTGTCGATCAGGAAAGCGCCGTCGCCGTATTTCAGGACTGCCGCTTCGGCCGCCCTGATGTCCTTGTAACCGAGGATCAGCGCGCCGTCGGGCGAGCGGGCGAAGTAGCGCTGCCTATCCGTCATGGCGAACGGCCTCAGCCTAGCTTCGGTTGACGGTTCCGGCGCAGGTCCCGACTGCCACGCAGGGTGGATGGCGGGGCCCCTAGAGCTTTTCCCGTTCGCATACGCTCACGCGAAAAGCTCTATCCCTTTGGCATAGCACGCAAATCGTCGTCGCCGGCGATTCCGCCGGCTCGGGATTTGCTCTATCGGGTCGGGTTATGGGGCCTCCAGACCGTCGTAGTAGGCCTGAAGAACAGAGATGACCTCGGGGCGGCTGTACTCTGTCGGGACCTCCTCGCGATTGGCGAACATCTCGCGCAGGCGGGTGCCCGAAATCGACAGGCGGTCGCCATCGCCGTGGGGGCAGGTTCGCGCCGTCGCCATGCCGGCGCACTTGTAGCAGTAAAAGGTGATGTCGATCTTGAGCGGCCGCGTCTGCAGGCTCGTTTCGGGAACCTCGTCGAAAATGTGGTGGGCATCGAAGGGACCGTAGTAGTCCCCGACGCCGGCATGGTCGCGCCCGACAACGAGGTGCGAACAGCCGAAATTCTGCCGGAACACGGCGTGCAGCAGCGCCTCGCGCGGTCCCGCGTATCTCATTGCAATAGGATAGCCGGCCTGGATCGTGGTTCCCGGTGCGAAGTAATTGGCGACCAGGGTTTCGATCGCCTGGACACGGACGTCGGCCGGGATATCGCCTGGCTTAAGCGCGCCCAAGACCTGATGAATCAACAGGCCGTCGCAAACCTCGATGGCGACCTTCGTCAGATGCTCGTGGCTGCGATGCATCGGGTTGCGCGTCTGGAAGGCGGCGACGGTGGACCAGCCCTTCTCCAGGAACATGGCACGGGTTTCCGCCGGGCGATAATAAAGGCCCCCGTAGGTTTGCGGGAAATGCCCCTCGGACAGCACCACGACCCGGCCGCCAATATTGACCTCCCCCTGCTCCAACACTTTTATTGCCCCGGGATGGGCCGCGTCGGTCGTGCGGTAGACGTGGGAGCACTCGAACTGTTTGTCGATCTCGTACTTTTCGCTAACAGTGATCACCCCAAGGATGTCGCCGCTGCCGCCGTCGACCAGCGCGGCCTCCTCCCCCTCGCCAATAGAGCCGGCGATATCCTTGTCCGCCGAGAGGGTAATCGGGATCGGCCAGAAGACGCCGCTCGAAAGTTGCATATCGGCGCAACAGCCGCGCCAGTCGGCCTCGCCCATGAACCCGTCCAAGGGCGTGTAGGCACCCATTCCGAGCATGAAGAGATCTGAAACCTCGCGGCTCGTCAGCGGAATCTTTTTTAGCGCCTTGGCATGCTCGATTTCGGCGGCTCGCTCAGTCCCTAAAGCCAGTAATGGCATTAACGATTCAGACCCATGGGGCGGTACCAGTTTTGACATCATCTTCCCGTTATTGGCTTCTTTGGGTGCGTCACGCGGCGCCGCATCATTGATCGCGCGGAATATCGAGTGCCGCCCGATCCATCCGGCGCGACACGCAACGACTGGCTCGACGAACTCTCCTCGTCGGGTAGATTGGCATTTAACCAGACATATTAGTAAATTGAAATATGGGCTTTGCGGCTTGCACCGTCACCGTTATACAAAGGAAACCTTGGGATGCCGGTACCGGGAGGGCCCGTGGCTTTCAGGGAGCGGCGTGGGGAAGATGCCCCTATGGCGAATCGGTACGGCTCGGAAATAGAGAATCCAAGGAGAACACTTGTCTGACGCAGCGCCTCATAGCCAAACCATCATTGTGATCGGCGGCGGCATCGCCGGCGTCACCGCAGCGTTGGAAGTGGCCGAGACCGGGTACGACGTCATCCTCCTGGAGAAAGGGCCGACGCTCGGCGGGCGCGTGACGCGCCTCAACCGGTATTTTCCCAAGCTCTGCCATCCGACCTGCGGGCTTGAAATCAACTACCAGCGCATCAGGAAATCAACGCGCGTGCAGGTCATGACGATGGCGGAAGTCCAGTCGGTTCGTGGTGTGCGGGGGCGCTACGCCGTCACCGTCAAGAAGATACCGCGCTACGTCAACGCCAGGTGTACGGCGTGCGGCGCTTGCGCCGAAACTGCCGAAACGAGGGTTGCGAACCCGTTCAATTATGGGCTCGACGAGGTCAAGGCGGCCTATCTTCCCCACGAACATGCCTTTCCAATGCGCTACGTCGTCGCCCCGGAGGTAATCGGCACGGACGAGGCGAAGAAGATCCGCGACGCCTGCGCCTATGGTGCGGTCGATCTGGACGAGCAGGAAGAAACATACGAACTCAACGCCGGCGCCATTATCTGGGCGACGGGATGGCGACCCTACGACGCCTCGAAGATCGAGACCTATGCTTTTCGCGAGTCGCCGGACATCATCAACAACGTCGAGATGGAGCGCCTGGCCAGTCACGACGGCCCGACCGGCGGCCGGATCGAGCGCCGGTCCAACGGCCAGCCGGCGAAGACGCTCGCGCTCATTCAGTGTGCGGGCTCGCGGGACGTTAATCACCTGCCCTACTGCTCGATGATCTGCTGCCTCGCTTCGCTCAAGCACGCCGTCTATATGCGCGAGCAGAACGAGGACCCAGCCGTCGACATCTATTACATCGACATTCGCGCCCACGACAAAATGTCATCCTTTTACGAGCGCGTGCGCAACGACGCGGCGATCAACTTCATCAAGTCGAAGCCGAGCCATATAGAAATCGGTGAGGACGGCCGGCCGGTCGTCTGCGGCGAGCACACCATCGACCGCGGAATGTATCGAAACCCCTACGATCTGGTGGTGTTGGCTACAGGCATGGAGCCGAGCCTCGGTTTAGGGCTCGCGCCGCCTGAGGATCTCGAAAAAGACGACTACGGTTTCGTCATGCCGACGGTCTCGGACGATGGCGGACAATTCTCGGCGGGTGCCGCCTCGGGTCCCATCGACGTGGCGCTTTCGACCCAGTCGGCAACCGCCGCCGCGCTCAAGGCGATTCAAGCCGTGCGCGCGGGCTGATCCGGTATTTCGCAAGGCAAGATGACAGTGGAAGAGAAGAAAACCGGGATTTACCTGTGCGAGGGTTGCGGTATCGGCGAGGCGCTTGCCCTCGACGAACTGGATCAGCTCGCAAGCGGCGATCTCAAGGTAGCGGTATGCCGGCGTCATGCGGCGTATTGCAGCGACGACGGCCGCGCGATGATCGCCAAGGACATCGAATCCGGCGACGTCAACCAGGCAATCATCGCCGCCTGTTCTCCGCGCGTGATGACGGATCGTTTTGAGTTTGGCGGCGCCCAGACCGTGCGCGCCAATCTGCGCGAACACGTCATCTGGACGCACGCGGCGAGTGACGAGGACACCCAGGCCCTTGCCGCCGACCATTTGCGCATGGCGGTGGCGCAGGCCTCGCGCCTGGACCCGCCGGAACCGCAGGCGAACGGCGCCAAAAGCAAGAAACTGCTGGTGGTCGGCGGCGGCGTCAGCGGCCTGAGCGCCGCGCGGGAAGCGGCCCGAACCGGCGTCGAGGCCGTGCTCGTCGAAAAGACCGGCACGCTCGGCGGATGGGCGCGAAAATGGTCGAAGACTCTTCCCCACCGCCCGCCCTATCGCGATCCGCAACCGAACGGCATCGACGATCTCGTCAAGGCGGCCGAGGCCGATCCGATGATCACGCTCATGACCGATGCGCTCGTCGCCGAAACTGCGGGCGAGCCGGGCAACTTCGAGGTCATCATCCGTGCCGGTGGCAAGGAGACTTCGGATGTCTTCGGCGCCATCGTCGTCGCAACGGGGTGGCGCCCCTACGACCCGGAGAATCTTCGCCACCTGGGCTATGGCACCTCGCCCGACATTGTCACCGACATCGATATGGAAGACCTGCTGGCCAACGGCGGAGTCAAACGCAAATCGGACAACGCCGAACCCAAGACGGTCATGTTCGTACTCTCCGACGATAGCGAGCGCATGGTCTACGGTTCGGGTGTCGTCGACCGGATCGCGATCAAGCAGGCGCTGCAAGTCGTCGAGGCCGTGCCTGAGGCCATGGTCTACGTCGTCTATGAGGACTTGCGGGCGCACGGCACCGCCGAAGAATTCTACCGGCAGGCCCAAGAGGCCGGAGCCATCTTCCAGAAGGGCCGGATCAAATCGATCGGCGCCGATCTGACCGTCACCGTCGAAGACGACCTGCTGGGCGAAGAGATAGCGATGGGCGGACTCGACATGGTCGTGCTGTCCACCGGCATGGTCCCCAATTCGACCAATGTCGATCTCGAACCGGCCGACCGGGGTGCCGAGCAGCTCGCCGACAACGTGAACCCGGCGGCGCCCTTTAAGGCCGCGGACGGCGAATCGGAAGCCGAGGCAACGGATTCAGAGCCATCGGATGCGGCCGCCAACGGCGCCAGCGATAACGAGGGCGGCAATAACGGCGACGCGGCGGCAGCCCTGCCCGGCGGCCCCCTCCTCAATCTCCAATACCGGCAAGGGCCGCACTTGCCCATTCTGGCGCACGGCTTTGCCGACTCGCACTTTATCTGCTTCCCCTACGAAACCTCCCGCACCGGGATTTACACCTGTGGCCCGGTGCGGCGGCCGATGTCGATCGCCGAAGCCCGGCAGGACGCGGCCGGGGCCGTGCTCAAGGCGATCCAGGCGATGCGGGCGGCCGACCAGGCGGCCGCGCTCCACCCCCGGGTCGGGGACCTGTCCTTTCCGGAAATCGGGCTCGATAGCTGCACCAAATGCCGGCGCTGCACGGTGGAGTGCCCGTTCGCGGCTATCGACGAGACCGAGGACGGTTATCCGGTCGTCAATTCGGCGCGTTGCCGGCGCTGCGGCACCTGCATGGGGGCGTGCCCGGTGCGCACCATCAGCTTCAAGAACTACAACGTTCAGATGGTCACCGACATGATCAAGGCGGTGGACGTTCCGGACGAGTTCGAGGAGAAGCCGCGCATCCTGATCTTCGCCTGCGAAAACGACGCCTATCCCGCGCTCGATATGGCGGGCATCAACAGGCAACAGTTCAGCCCGCATGTACGGATCATCCCGGTACGCTGCCTCGGTTCGATCAGTCTGTTGTGGGTCTCCACGGCGCTCGAATGCGGCTACGACGGCGTAATGCTGATGGGCTGCAAATCCGGCGACGATTATCAGTGCCACTTCGTCAAGGGCAGCGCGATCGCCAAAGAGCGCATGGCCAACGTCGGCGAAACCCTGAAAAGCCTGATGCTCGAGGAAGAGCGCGTTCAGTCCGCCGAGGTCTCGATTGCCGATTCGGCCCAAGTCGCGGATGTCATCAATACCTTTGCCGCCAAGATCGACGAGTTGGGCTTCAACCCGTTCAAGGGGTTTTAGGCGATGGCGGTACCGATGCCCGCGGAAGGCGGCCAGAAATACGACCTCGGTTTTGCGCGCTGGGTCTATGAGAACATCGACAGCGGCGACAAGCTTTCGATGTGCATGCAGTGCGGCGTCTGCTCGGGGTCTTGCCCCATCGGCACGCAAATGGACCATGGGCCGCGCAAGCTTTTCATGATGGTCCGCGCCGGCATGAAAGAAGAAGTTCTGAAATCCAACACGATGTGGAACTGCACGCTCTGCTATCGCTGCGTCGTTCGTTGCCCGCGCGGTGTTCCCGTGACCTACATCTTGCAGGATCTCGGCAGGAAGGCGGTTGAACTTGGATACGCCGGCAAGGTCGAGAATGCGCGTTTCGCACACTCGTTCTGGTGGAGCGCACAAAAATTCGGCCGCACCGACGAACGCCTGATCACGGCAAAATATTACTTTTCATTCGGTTTCGTAGAGGGATTGAAACGGGGGCTCGCGAATCTCACGATTGCGCTCGGTATGCTGAAGGTCGGGCGCATGCATTTCGGCCTGCCGCACAAGATCAAGGACCGGAAAGGGCTCAGGGCGATCCTCGCCAAGGCCGCCGAGATCGAAGAGCGCGGCGGAGGCGGACAATGAGCGCGAACGAAAAGACATCGGCAGGCGGCATGTCCAGATTCACCTACTACCCCGGTTGTTCATCGCAGGGTAGTGCGCGCCACCTCGACGAGTCCTTGCGAGCCATCGCCCCCGAAATTGGCCTTGAACTCGAAGAACTCGACGACTGGAACTGCTGCGGCGCATCGGTCGGCCATGTCGGCGGCGGGGCCTTGCCTAATCTCGCGCTCACCGGCCGCAATCTCGCCAAGGTGCAAGCGCAGGCACCCCAGGACGTGGTCACCGGCTGTGCGGCGTGCTACCTCAACACCCATGCCGGCAATGAGAAGATCAAGAGCGACGTAAAGAAGCGGACCCGGGTCAACGAAGCGCTGGCGGCCGGCGGTCTTGCTTACGAAATGGACCTTCAGGTCCGGCACATGTGCGAGGTGATCGTCAACGAAGTCGGCGTCGATGCGATCAAAGAACGAGTGACGAATCCGCTGACGGACCTCAAAGTGGCCGGCTATGTCGGCTGTCAGACCGTTCGGCCTTTCGCCGGCACCGACGGCGGCGGCGAATACGACACCTACGAGGACCCGAAATTTCTCGACGACTTCGCGGAGGCCTGCGGCGCCGAAGCCGTCCAGTTCGATCCGAAGACCTCGTGTTGCGGTGGCTCGGTCGCGGTCATGAGCCCCGACCGCACGCTCCACCTCATCAAGGAGATTCTCCAGGCGGCCGAGGACGCGGACGCCGATGTCATCTCGACGCCCTGCCCGCTTTGCCAGAGCAACGTCGAGATGTATCAGGCGGCGATCAACAAGAAGTTCGGGACGAAATTCGACATTCCGGTCGTCTTTTACAGCCAGCTCATGGCCGTCGCTTTCGGCCTGGATGCGAAAGAAGACGCAGGCCTCGGGCGCAATACGATCCGCGCTGAAAAGCTCGAAGCCCAGGCCAAAAAGAAATAGGGCACCGGGGCCCGGCGGATACTCTCGTCCCGGAGGCCCGAAGCGCCGGACCCTCGGGCGGCCAGCGCGTTCGTTCGGATCATCCGGGCCGCTTCGCGCTTGCGCCCTTGCGTTCTCGGAAAATAATCCTATATCGGTAGAAAGAGCGCCAACCGCCGCCGCCGGGGCCGCCCCCCGGCGGGGCGTTCCCCATTCGTGGCGGCGCCCGCGTCTCCGGGCCCCGGATTGGCCTTGAATTGGGTTCGTTTTGGCTTCGTTTGCCGCGAAACTGGCTTCGTATTGGCTTCGAATTGGCTTCGGATTGGCTTCGTATTGGCTTCGTATTGGCTTTGAATTGGCTTCGTTTCAGACGGACATTTTCCAGCAAGCGACTGAAATCATTGGATTTTGCGATGCAACAATTGGGTTCGTTTGGCAGAAATGCGGTTTTCCAATCTCCCGCCCCGCCAAACCGGAACCCCGGGCGGCGGCGTTACCCGGCGGCGCCGGCGCGAATCAGGCCGGCTGCCTTTTCCCCGATCATGATCGCCGGCGCGTTGGTGTTGCCCGAGGTGATCGTCGGCATCACCGAGGCATCGGCGACGCGCAGACCCTCGAGCCCGCGGACGCGCAACCTGGGGTCCACCACGGCGTCTTCGTCGATGCCCATGCGGCATGAACCGACCGGGTGATAGATGGTATCGGCGCGCGCCCGGATGGCGGCACGGATACCGTCGTCGGAGGTGACACCGGCGGTGTAGAGTTCGCGGCCCCGGAAGGGGGCGAGCGCCGGCGCCTCCATGATGCGGCGGGTAATCTTGAAGCCGCGCACCAGGGTTTCGAGATCCTCCGGCTCGGCGAGAAAATTGGGGTCGATCAGCGGCGCCGCGCGCGCATCCGGGCCGGCCAGATGCACTTGGCCCCGGCTCTTTGGGTGAAGCACGCACACGTGGCAGGAATAGCCATTGCCCAGGTGCAGTTTTCGCATGTGGTCATCGACGATCCCGATGACGAAGTGGAGCTGAAGGTCGGGACGCTCGACGGCGGGATCGCTTTTCAGGAACCCGCCTGCCTCGGCGAAGTTGGTGGTGAGCACGCCGGTGCGCTGCCGGCGCCACTCCCGAACGCCTTTGAGACTCTTGATCGCACCGGACACCGAGAGGCCGAGCGGATCGGCGGACGGCGACCTGTAGCAGGCCACATAATCGACGTGATCGTGCAGGTTTTGCCCCACGCCCGGAAGGTCGTGCACGACCTCGGTTCCGCATCGGCGCAGGTCCTCGCCCGCGCCGATGCCCGACAACATCAGCAGTTGCGGCGAGGCGAAGGCGCCACCGGCGAGCACGATTTCGGCGCTGGCGCGCGCGTTGAAGCTGCGCCCCGCCTTGTCATAGGCGACTCCGGTGGCGCGCCGGCCGTCGAAGAGGATGCGCCGGGCATGGGCGCGGGTAATCACATCGAGGTTTTCGCGGCCGAGAACCGGGGTCACGTAAGCCCTGGCTGCCGAACAACGCTCGCCATCGATCTGCGTCACCTGGTAAGGGCCGACCCCCTCCTGGTCGGGGCCGTTGAAGTCGTCGTTGCGCGGCAACTGGACTTCGGCGGCGGCGGCAAGAAAGGCCTCGCCAACCGGGTTGGGCGAGCGCAGATCGGTGACGTTCAGGGGCCCGCCGACGCCGTAGCGGCCATTTGCGCCCCGCTCCTGATCTTCGGCGCGCTTGAAGTAGGGGAGCACGTCCTCCCAGGCCCAACCGGTGCAGCCCGCGGCCGCCCAGCCATCGTAATCCTGTGGCTGGCCGCGGATGTAGATCATCGCATTCACGGAGCTCGATCCGCCCAGCGCCCGGCCGCGCGGCTGATACCCCCGGCAGCCCCCGAGACCCGGCTGCGGCACCGTCTTGTAGGCCCAGTTCTTGAAGCGCGTGGGCAGGAAGACAGCCGCCCCCACCGGAACCCGGATGAGAATGTTGTCATCGGGGGCGCCGGCTTCCAGCAGGCACACCCTGACCTTTGGATCGTCGGACAGGCGCCGGGCGAGGACACAGCCCGCCGATCCCGCCCCGACGATGATGTAGTCGTACATGATACGGCTCCGCCCCGATGGTGGCATTGCGCGGCGGCGTTTTCAAACCTCGTCGTTGGAGGGCTCTCGGGTTCCCGAGGCCCTGAAGGTTCCGCGCGGCGTCAGCACCAGCGCGTTGCCGAGCAGCACGACGGCGACCCCGGTCGCGGCAAGGGGCGTCCACGCGTAGCCCTCGAGAAATGTCGACATCGCCAGCGCCACGATGGGAAACAGGACCCACATGTAGCCGGCACGCGCCGCCCCGATCCGGCCCAGCAAAGTGAGATAGAACGCGAACGCCAGTACCGTCGAAACGATCGCTAGATAGACCAGCGAACCGGCGTAAATCAAAGACCAGTCGAACACGAATGGTTGCCCGCGCACGGCGCCGAAGGCGGCAATAAAGATAGCGCCATAGGCCATGCCGTAGGCGTTCGCCTGGACGATGGGGACTTTCCGACTCTTAATGCGCGCCGAGACGATGTTGCCGACGGACGCCAACGCGGCGCCGAGAATCGCAAGGCCGAGGCCGGCCAGTGCCACGTCACCGAAATCAAATGTGGCGACGTCCCGCCAGAAGACCAGGGCGATTCCGGCAATACCCAGCATCGCGCCGACCACGATCCGCGGCTGTAGCGGGACTTTCAGGAAAAAAGTGCCGAGACCGATGTTGAACAGCACGATGGTAGAAAACGCCACGGAGGTCAGGCCGCTGGCGATCAGTCCGGCGGAGGCGTAGACGGCAAGAAAATGGAAGGAGAACAAGAATATCCCCAACAGCATGAACGCGCCGTGGTCCCGCAACCGGAAGCGGAGCGAGCGCCCGCTTGCCAACGCAAACGCAAAGAAGATCGCCGCCGCCAGGGCGAAGCGATAGCTGATGGAGATTTCGAGCGGAACAACGCCGAACTGAAGGGTGATGGCGAAAAACGTGGTCCCCCAGATGCCAACCGTCGCCACATAGAGTAGTGCGTTCGCCACCGAAATACCTTTCACCAACAACCGGCGCGGCCTCACGCCGGAGACTGCCGCAACAGAACCCACACCACCGGCGAGAAGACGTCAACCATCGAGAAAGACATTCGCGCGTCCTTTGCCCGGTCAGAATTTTTCGCCGATGGGGTTCACAGAAACGGGAGGGCCGCTTGTCCGGGAAGGATAGGGTCATGGCATGGGCCGCAATCGTGGTGCCGTCCGCGGGGCTCGGCACGAGGACCTCGCCGCGGGCAGAAGATCTGCGGGACTGTGGGACCGGCCCGCCGGCACCCCAAGGCGCCGGTGCTGTCTGGCTTTGGTCGACTCGTGCGCCGGCGCCCGGCGTGGCTCCGCTCCAAATCTGAGGCCCCGGCACCGGGCCGTCCCGGCGCCGCATTCAATGGGGATCGGCCCGCTCCGCCACGCTTTGACTTCATACCTTGACGTTTCAATTCCCCGACCCTAACCCTAGGGTGAAGAGTTGGCACAACGGCACAGAAGCCGACAATGGCGAATAGAGGCATTCCAATGTCGGATGAAATCAAGGAAGCGCTGGACAAGATTTTCTCCCAGGACTCGTCGATTTATCAGAGCCGCGGCTTCCAGAGACGCATCGGTTACGGCCAGCGGCCGGCCCTCATCAATATCGATCTTGCCAACGCCTGGACGCGCCCTGGCAATCCGTTCTCGTGCGACAATATGGACACCATCATTCCCGGCGTCCAAAAGCTGCTCGAAGCGGGCCGCGCAAAACGTATTCCTGTCGTCTACACGACCACGGCCTATAACGTGACCGAGGGCGACAACACCGATATGGGGCTCTGGCATCTGAAAGTTCCCATCGAGGTGCTCAACCTCAAGAACACCGAAGACGTCGCTATCGACGATCGCATCGCACCGCTGGAAACGGAACAAGTGATCGTCAAGAAACGCGCGAGCGCCTTTCACGGCACCTACCTTTCCAGTTTTCTGAGGGCGGCCGGCGTGGACACGGTAATCCTGACCGGCGTGACCATGGCCGGTTGCGTCCGGCACACGACCGAGGATGCCATTGCCGAAGGATTTCGCCCCATCGTCGTTCGCGAATGTGTGGGCGACCGGGTTCCGGGAGTCGTCGAATGGAATCTATTCGACATCGACTCCAAGTTCGGCGATGTCGAGCCGCTGGAAAATGTTCTCGATTATCTCGACCGGATCGATCCTTACCCGCTACGCAACACCTGAATTCAGCCGCTGCCCTCGAGGTCGGCCCCCTCGAGGTCAGCAACAACGACGGCGAATTCCAGCGCCGCATCTTCGAGCCAAAGCCAAAGATACTCGGCATAGGACCGCTCGACATAGATGTCGAACAGGGGATCGGTTGCACGCTGGTGAATGATTACACTGGCGCGCGCGAGTTGCGTCTGGGCGCATCGTCCGCTGCCGAAGACCCGGGGATGAAAGTCGAGACTGCATCCCTTGGCAAGCACGTCGCGCGCCCGGGGGCCGCCGAGGACGATAACGGCGCGCAGGTCGCTCACGTCCGTGATCGCCGCATGATGCGCTGCGAGTGCCACGTCCAGGTTGCGCTGAAGGTTGGCGTCCGCACCCGCCGTGCTGGCGACGAGCCATTCGTCGGGGCCGAGCCAGAGAACGGTCGATTGCGGCCCCTCCGATACCGTGTTCGGGGCGTCCGGCAGCGCAGCGCCGATCGCATCTGCGGCAGCGGCTGCGGCTTCCGTATCGGCGGCGCCGAGCCGAACGTTGATCTGGCCCAGTATCCGCCGTTCGCCGAGAAAGACGGCGGCACCGGCAAAGTCCCGTGTCGCCCGC